>SUWC01000015.1 GCA_015061665.1 Lentisphaerota bacterium | reverse complement strand
GACCCTGCGGCGATAGCAGCGTTCCTGAACGCGCTGGAGAAGATGAACGCACTTCCCAGGACGATACTGATGACTCTAAATCCAGAGGCGCATGCGTCGCTGGCGGTGCTTGCGGGATCGTTCAACGGAGCGGGTTTGCCGGGCAAGGTGCAGCTCGGTCCTGCGTGGTGGTGGTGCGACCACGAGGAGGGGATACGCGACGTCCTTGAAAAGAACGCGGCGTATGGCGTACTTTCTACCTTCGTCGGCATGACGACAGACTCTCGTTCGCTTCTTTCCTTTGTCCGCCACGACTATTTCCGCCGCATTCTCTGCAAGTGGGTCGCCGAGAAGGTCGCCTCCGGCGCGTTCCCCGACGACGAGTCGCTGCTGCGCCCAATGCTGGAGAACATCTGCTACAAGAACGCGCACGACATGGTTTTCTCCTGACGGTGATAGGTGTATTGAACCGCTTATATGATTTCCTAAAGCTCTTCCGAAATGGGATGCGTTTTTGTTCTTGTATGGGATTACTAATCTGTGCACGATGTGATAGAATTCATGATGTCTTTCAACAAACAAAAGGAGAAAAGAAATGTCGCGTAGCGTCAGGCTCTGTTTCGTCTGCATTTTGTCCATGCTCTTTGTCGGGGCGTCCGGCATGGCGTGGGCGAGGTCAATAACGTCCATTTCGGTCGATAAGGCTACATCCACTGCGACGATCTTGTGCGCGGCTGGTGAGGTCGGCGACGGGCATGTCGTCTATTTCGCCTGGAGCACGGACCGTGTGGACTACGGCGACGACATCGGCGACTGGCCGAACTTCGTCCGCGTCGGTCGCATCGGCGACGGCACGTCCGCGACGTTCTCGCTTCCGGCCGAGCTTTCTGCAGCGCCCGCATTTTCCTGTCGTGCATTCCTCGCCACATCGGACCGTGCGTACGACAGCCTGCTGACGCATATCGTCGCAACGGGTGCGCAGTACATCAACACCGGCGTGGTCCCGAATTGCACTACCGCGATGTCCGTCGATATTGAGCTGACGGACACCAAGACCTCGCAGTACGCATTTGGCTTGACCAGCAAAGGGGGCACCTCTGTGTCCGGTCAATTTACTTTCGCCGTATTCGTCAGCACCGGCGGAACGTGGACTCACACTTGCAGCGACACTGTGCCTACATTTGATATCAGCAGCGTCGCAGTATCAAAGGAGAGAACGCAGCTCTGCCTCGACTCGGCCGGTGGCAAGTTCACGATCGTCCAGGGCGGCAGAAAGACCGTCGTAGCGATGTCGTCCACGCGTACCATCGCCGCAGGTCTTACCGCGCACCCAATACCCATGTTCTGCCGCCGCGTGGTGACGTCCACCACGTCAGGCAGCTTCGACAGTGTCTATTTCGCAAACCTGCGCTTCTACTCCGGCACGATTACGAACAGCGGGGTATGTGTGCGCAACTACCTTCCGGCGATCAAGGACGGCGTTGCTGGCGTTTACGACTCCGTGAACAACACATTCATCCCGTCCGCCACGTCCACGGCCTTCGTAAGCGGCGGCGAGACCAACTTCGTCCACGCCGTGGAGAGCGGTGAATCGGTGCTCGCGGCCTCGGCCTCGCCCGTCTGCAATGTCGCCTCGCCCGACGTCGTCACCTACGTTCCGTACGTCGAGACGGCGTCGGTGACGTTCACGTCCGGCGGATCTAAGCGCGGCGCGGCGCCGCTGACGCTGACCGGCGCGAACACGTGGGGCGGGGCGTTCACGGTGAAGGAAGGCACACTCGTGGCGGACTTCGGGCAAGGGCTCGCCTCCACCGACAACGTGGTCCTCGACGGCGGCACGTACTGCACGTACGCGACGGATCTCTTCACAGGATTCTACGGTACGGGCGGCGGGCAGCTGTCCTTCGCGGACGGCGCGACGGAAGCCGGCTTCTCCGCCTACGGCCATCCGCTCACGGTGCGGATTGGCGGCGACGCGGCGAACACGCTTGCGACGACCGGCTCGACATACCGCCTGACGCGGTTCATAATGAACGACAGCTACGCGGACAACGCGCTCACCATCGAAAACCCCCTCGACTTTGGCGCGAACACGGTTACCGCCTATGTCGGCGCGGCGACGGCTACTGTCAAGGGCGGCATCCGCAGCGATGGCACCGTCATGCGCACCGGCGGGGCGGGAACGCTCGTCCTGAGCGGAACGAATTCGTTTTCGCAGCTTGTCCTGAGAGGCGGTACGACCGTAGTGGCGCCGCCGGTCGGCGTCGTCACGAACGTGCTGAGCGTCACCAACACATTTACCGCGTACAACGGCGGCAACCTCGTCGTGTCCAACGCGGAGACGTCGATAATCACGCCGAACAGCATCACCACGTACGCAGGTTCGCGCTTGACGTTCGTCGGAGGCAAGGTGAAGCTGCAGGTGACCAGGGCTGGCGACTACTACATCAGGCCAGGTTACGATTCTACCGGTACGTCGTATCTCGTGTTCGATGGCGCGCGGGTGGGGATCAGCGACGCGAGCCAAATTGGAATCCTCTGCGGGCACTCCAACTGCGAGAGCGAGATCATAGTCACGAACAACGCGACGCTGTCGTGCAGTGCGCTGTCTGGCCGCCGCGGAAACTTCAGGCAATACAGCGGCAAGGTGGAGTTCTGGGCCGGGAGTGCCGCATTCATGGTGGGGTTTGACATCTCCACCACGAATAACTACTACCTCTACGGAGGGACGCTCGATCAGTCTGCCCCGCACGCAAATGACTGCGTGTCCGTGGGCGGACGCATTGGTGACGCCTTCGCAACGACGAGCGGAGGCAAGGGCAACCTCTACATCTACGGCGGCGAGGCGATCTTCCGGAGTCAAAAACCCAGCATCGGCTACTGGAAGTATAACACCGGCGCACTGTACGTGCGCGGCGGCTCGCTTTCGATGCCGTATTCAGGGTGTACGCTGCAAGTGGGCCGCGCCGGGCGCGGCACGTTCGAGGTTTCCGGGGACGGCGTAGCGACGATCAACGGTTCGGTCGCCGCGCTCACGCAGTCGCAAGGCACCCGTATCGCCAGCATTTCCATTCTCACCAACGGAACGCTCAAGGCGCGCCGCGTGGTGCGGACGACCACCAACGAGACGGACACGGCCACGCTCCTAATGGACGGCGGAACGCTCATCGCGAACACGTCCGCCAACGCCAATTTCCTCTACGGCTTCACGACCGCCTCGATAGGCGGGTGCGGCACGACAATCGACACGGCGGGGCAGAACCTCACGGCGGCGCAGTCGTTCGCCGCACGTGACGGACAGTCCGCGCCTGTCGCCTCGACCGCGGCGGAGCTTGCCGCGCTCCCGGCGTTCACGAAGGCGGGCGCGGGCAGGCTCGCTCTCACCGGAACGAACACGTGGGTCGTTGCGACATGCGTCTCGAACGGAACGCTCGCCGTCGGCGACAGGGCGCTTCCCGCGACGACGCTCCAGCTGCGCGGCGGAGTCCTCGACCTTGGCGGCAACTCGTTCACGGTCGCGAACCTTGTGGGCTTCGGCGTCGTCTCGAACGGAACGCTCACCGTGACCGGCGCGGTGTGGCCGGGCGTCTACGAATCCGGCACGCTGAAGATTGACTCGACGGCGACGCTGAACATGGCGACGCTCGGATGCTGCATCGCGTCCGACGGCACGTGCGGCTGCCTTGAGGTGGCTGGGGCGCTGAGCCTTGCGGGCGTGACGGTCGTCGGCGAAGGGATGGCGAACAAGACGTACAGGGGGATAACGCTTGTCAGGGCAACGGCGTTCACCGGCTCGCCGACTGCGGACGCGTCTCTTGCGGGGAACAGGGTATCATTCGGCAGCGGCACCCTCCGCATTGTCGCACCGGGCTGCATCATCACCGTCAGGTAGAATGAACAAGAATTTAGACATGAGAACGATAACGACAGGCACGGCGTCTCAAGCTGGCACACGGTGTTCGTGTCTTGAGCCGGACACGCATTTCAAGTTCGGCTACATTGAGGCGATCAGTGAGGTGTTCAAGGAGGTGTTCAAGTGAGTGGGCTTCACACGACGATGTCACACACTAGGAAGGTTCTTCTGATCTGTTGTGTGTTGGTTGTCACGGGTTCGCTGCCAGCTGCAATTTCACTGGACGCCCCAGGACATGTCTATGCCGACAATGAGACGCCGATCGCTCGCGGCGGCGTCTCTGGCTCGTCCTACACGCTTACTGATTGGCGTGGACGTGCAGTAGGCAGCCCGGCCGTTTGGGGAGAGTGCGGTACGGCGGTTCTGCCGCGTCTGCCGGTGGGCTACTACCATTTGAAGAGCGAAGACGAGGATGCGACGTTTGCCGTTGTGCCCGAGGTGAAAACCCGTGTGTTCGACCATGATTCTTTTTACGGTATCGACTCCGCGCAGAGTTGGATCTCCCGCAAGGGTTCGTTTGTCTGCCCGTGGAACAGCGGAGATACCTACCGTACCGTGAGCGACCTTATCCGTCTCTCCGGTCTTCCGCATGTTCGCGACCGATTGAGTTGGGAGGAGGTTAATCCGCAGCCGGAGAAATTTGATTACAGCTACTACATGTACAACGCCGACCTGTTGCGAGAGCGAGGCATTCTCATTTCCGGAATGTTCCACGACTGTCCGAAGTGGGCTGGCAAGTTGACGAAGCTTCCCTCAGACCTCAACGCCGTATATGCGTTCTGCGCCCAGACCGCTGCCGCGTTTGGCGACCGCATGGGGGATTGGGAGTTCTGGAATGAAGAAGACATACTCTTTGCTCCGGAGCCGGTATGGGACTATGCCGCCGCATTAAAGGCCGCATATCTTGGCTTCAAGTCTGGTCTCCCTGGAATTACGGTGTTGCCTGGTGCGATCTGCCAAGATCCCGACAGCGCTTATGTGCGTATCCTCTTCGAGAACGATGCTGTGAAGTTCTTCGATGTCTTCAACTATCACACATACGACGCTCCTGTAAACTATCCCCGAAGGTTCGCAGCTTTGCGCAAGTGCATGGAGTGCTACGGTATCGCAGAACGGGCTGTATGGATGACGGAATCTGGTACGGATCTTGAGGGGCATTCGACCAGGGCTGGTGCCAAGAAGGGATTGATGGCGCATTCGCCAGAGCAGGAACTCGTGAAGGCAGAATTCTATCCGAAGTCGCAAATTGCTTTTCAGATGGAGGGTGTGGCGCGTAACTACTACTTCGTGTTCGGAGCCTACAACGAACGCAAGGGGGTAAAGGACTGGGGAGTGATGCGTCGCGATGGTACCGTTAAACCAGAATATGCAGCCATCAGCACAATGACACGCGAACTCGTGTCGGCCCGGCTCATAGGCGAGCTGGACGTTGGTGAAGGTCTTCGCGCTTACCTCTTTGATCAGCTGGATGGTTCGCAGACTGTCGTTTATTGGTCTGTGTCACCACTTGACACCTCCGGCGGCGGCGTTGTTCACTCAATCCCGGATTTCGCAAGGCAGATTGTCATTCCAGCGGAGGACGGCACTTATCGACTCTCTGATCTCTGTGGTACGATGTCGACTGCATCAGCCCGAAATGGCGTATTGAAACTTGAAGCAACTCGATTTCCAGCATACGTGGCTGGGCTACATGGGCTGTCGGTGAAGACTAAGGCTCGTCCTAAAGGAAAGGTCATGCCCTACGTTCCGAAAGCAGACGAAGACGTGACGGTAATTCTGCGTGTGGACTTGAACACAAACGATTTTACGATTACTGGACAAAAAACACGTGCTGTGTTAAAGAATGAAACAGGTCGTATGCGTATTCAGGTCTGGAACATGGGCGAAGTCGCAAAGGCTGGATATGTCGAAGTGGAGGGCGGAACGTTCAAAGGATTGCCGGACAGAATCGACCTTGGACCGCGTGGCGCTCCGCCTGTATCGCTAAGCTGTACTTTTTTGCCGTATGATGACGGTATTTTTGAGCGGAATATCGTCTTCACGGGAGTCTTCAATGGCAAGCGTTCTAGTCGGGTTGTATTGCCTATACGCCTTGAAAAGTTGTTTTTGTCCACATGCGAGATTACGCCACTCGCCTACAACACCCCGAAGAACTGGGAACGGAATACTTCTGCCGAAACGTTTAATGTGGCGTGGGACGAAGCGGAGCAGGCAATACGTTTCGACTTTGAATGGAGGAACCAGGATATCGACCGGTGGTTTTATCCTGTCTATAGGCTCAAACTTCCTGCTGAAAGTCTATCTGGCGCAAGAATGCTTCAGTTTGATGTGAAAAGCGCGCAAAACAAGGTGGAAAACGATTTCGCCACTCAGAGCCTTATGCTGCTCTTTAAGGATGGATCTGTCCGCCGCATTCCGTACCATGCCCCGCTTGGGTCGTGGGAGAAGCGGAATGTGGAACTTGTAGATGGAGATGCGCTTGCGGATGTCGTGGCTTTCCGCCTTGGCGCGAATCCGAAAGGTACGCGATGTACTTTCTGGATTCGCAACCTCGCGATTCTCAAAGAGAAAGGCAAATAGAAAGGATAAAACCTAATGGCAATTAACAAAATGAAGACTGGTTTCACGAGCTTGACAGCGGGCATTACCGCATCGGTTGCGGCCGCCATCATGGCGTTGCCGGCGCATGGGTGGGAAATGGGCGATCCAATTGTCACGTATTGGGCGGGTCCGGGATATCCTGGCTGCAAAATGCAGATTTCCGACGAATCGCTCAAGCAGCTCAAGGACTGCGGTTTCAACCTGGTATGGGCGTCTTCCAAGAAGGACCTTGACCTGATTGCGAAATGGGGTCTGCGTGCCATTTGCCAGCTTGGCATAGATCGCGGCAAAAATCTTGATCCCGACAATTGCGACGGGTTCCGGCGTCGCATCGAAGGACTGAAGGGCCATCCGGCGCTTTATATCTATCATCACTGCGATGAGCCGTCGGTGGGCTGGTTTAAGGGACTTGCGGCCGACTGCCGCATTGCACGGTCGATCGACCCGAAGCATCCGACCTGGGTGAACCTGCTGCCTACCTATGCCAACAACAGTCAGCTTGGACTTGAGGGCGAGATCATAAGCGCCTATCGGGAACACGTCCGCTTGTTCCTTGAAACCTATGATCCGGCATTTGTCAGCTATGATCACTATCAGCTTAACAACGGCTGGGATACGAGCAACTACTTCCTCAATCTGTCGATTGTCCAGCAGGCCTGCGCTGCGCGAGGCATTCCGTTCATGAACGGCGTTCAGGCATGCACCTGGTGTTCGCCCCAAAATTTTGCCTCGCCGTCAGCGCCGCGCATTCCCGGACCGGACGAGATGCGCTATCTTGTCTACACTACGCTTGCTTATGGCGCACAGGGAATCTACTATTATGTTTATTCCTTCCCAAAACACAAAGGTTCGATTGTTTCGGAGGACGGGGTGCCGGACGCCAAGTACTATGAGCTAAGCAAGCTTAACCCCATCTTTGTCGCGACGGCGAAACAGCTGCGCGGCTATAGGCTCATGGGTGCTTATTTCAAGGGCTACTGCCCGCGTGGCGGCACGCCCTACGGTCCAAACGCCATTCTGGATTTTGCAGATGGCACGAAGTCCGAACCGTCGCCGGAGAAAAAGGAACTTGCAGATTCCATCCTTGTCTCTCGTTTCGATGCTTTGAACCGCCCGACGCGGCTTATGGTCGTCAATCTCGACTATCGCAAGGAGCGTTCGCTGGAGATTACGGCTCCGTCGGCCGTCACGCGATTCGATCCGAATGCTGGAAAGTGGATGCCTTTGGGCAGAAAGTTCACGCTTGACCTGGCGAAGGGCGAAGGAACGCTCCTTCAGGTTGACAATTCGCCGTGCCGTCAGGAGTAACGGTCTTTGTGGCCAATGTCTTCGTGAACGGCAGATGCGAAATTGGAGGAATGGGGAAATGATGAAACATTTGTTGACGGTCGCTGGTCTTCTGGCAGCGTTTTCAGGCTTCTGCACGCAGGCGGACGCGCCGGATTCGCGCGTTCGGACGTTCGTGTATCCCAAGCGCATCGTGTGGCAGACATCCGCGCCGAACTTGAGCGACGGATTGCCGTTGCAATGTGCGGCGGAGAAGATGGAAAAGCTTTTGGAACACAAGTTCGGTCAGGTCTGCGAAGGTTTGTTCGGATCGAAGTCCGGCACGAGGCTCGTGAACAAAAGCGAACCGGCGGGCGTCCTCATTGATTTCGGACGTGAGCTGCATGGCGGAATCCAGCTGGGGATGAGTCCTGGCGGCACGGCCGGTGCGCGCCTGCGCCTGCGGTTCGGCGAGTCTGTCGCCGAGGCGATGAGTTCGGTTGGCGACGGCAAGCACGCCACGAATGACCACGCCTTGCGCGACTTCGAGATTCCAGTTCCGCGTTTCGGTTCTATCGAGGTTGGCGACACGGGCTTTCGTTTCCTGCGCATCGACCTTGCGACAAGCGGCGAGGTCGGCTTAGAGTTCGTCCGCGCCGTATCGCTAATGCGCCCGATGAAGGCGATTGGCGCATTCAGGTCTTCAGACGAACGGCTGAACAAGGTTTTTGAGACGGCTGTGCGAACAGTCCATCTCTGCTGCCAGAACTATCTTTGGGACGGCATCAAGCGCGATCGGCTTGTATGGATGGGCGACATGCATCCCGAGACGATGGCGATCCTGAACGTGTTCGGCGCGGCGTCGATCCTGCCCGAGTCGCTCGACTACATGGCGTCCGTGACGCCGCCCGACCGCTGGATGAACGGCATGCCGACATATACGCTGTGGTGGATCCGCAACCTCGCGGAATGGTATCGCTACACGGACGATGTCCAATACGTGCGCCGCCACGGCGACTATCTGGAGAAGACGTTCAATCACGTCCTGTCCGGCATGAAGGACGGCGAATGGCGGGCGGGCAACTTTCTCGACTGGCCGACGCGGCACGACGACAAGGCGGCGTGGGCCGGCACTCAGGGGCTTGCGCTCGTCACAGCCCGCGAAACGGCGTTTCTCGCGGACGCGGCGGGGCGGACGGAACTCGCCGCAAAGGCCCGTGCGCTGGCGGCGGAACTGGCCAAGTTGCGCCCCGATCCGCACGGAGCGAAGTCCGCCGCCGCAATGCTTGCGCTTTCCGGCCTGCGCGAGCCCAGGGAAATGTTCGCGCAGGTTCTCGGAGCGAACGGACATGCCGGGGTTTCCACGTTCTACGGCTACTACATGATCGAGGCGATGAGCGCGGCGGGGGAGAATCAGCGCGCGCTCGACACGGTGCGTGACTACTGGGGCGCGATGCTGGACGTGGGTGCCACGAGCTTCTGGGAGGACTTCAAGCTTTCCTGGACAAACAACTGCTTTCGCATCGACGAGCTGCCGGTCGCGGGCAGGAAGGACATCCACGGCGACTATGGAGAGTTCTGCTATCCCGGCTTCCGCCATTCGTTCTGCCACGGATGGGCGAGCGGTCCCGCGTCGTGGTGCATAAACCAAGTCCTCGGAATACGTCCTGTTGACGTTGGATGCCGCCGCGTCGAGGTCAAGCCGTTCCTCGGCGACCTCGAATGGGCCGAGGGTGCAATGGCGCTCCCGGACGGCAGCGCCGTCACGGTCAAGTTGACGAGGCTTCCCGACGGCAGGGTGGACGTGAAGGTCAATGCGCCAGATTGGGTCGAAGTCGTCAAAGGACGATAAAAACGCATCAGAGTGGAAACAAGAGAAAGGTAAATAACCGTGAAAGAGAATGTCATGCAAGGAAAGCCGTATGCGGAAAGCCCGCTCGTCGCGCCTTCGCGCCGCTACGGCGGCGCAGGCCAGTTTGACGAGGGGAAGGTCGCGCCGTCGGCAACGCCGAGGCGTGGGTCTCTACTCTACAAAGGAATTAAGAATATTAGAGCCATCGGCATGCTCATTGCATCGTCAATTGCGTCGACCACTGCGGCGCTCGGGGCGGGCGGAGAATGGATATCCGTTCCCGACGCGCCCGTATACATCGGCCCGGTGCGGGACGGATCGCGCGCGGCGGACGGCACGAGCTGGTTTGCGCGGACGTTTACTAACGCGGCGGAGGTAGCGTCCGCCAAGTGGACCGTGTCGGGGCTAGGCGTATTCGACGTCTTCGTGAACGGCGAGCGTGTCGGCGACGATTTCCTAAAGCCCGGCTTCACTCATTTCAAGAAAACGAAGTACTCCTTCTCCTACGACGTGACAGACCTGCTGAAGCGCGGCGCAGGCGAGGAGAATGTTCTTGCTGCGGAAGTCTCGGCCGGATGGTGGCGCGACAAGATATTGACGCCCAACCACAATTCGGAGAAGCGCGGCTTCTTGGGGAACAAGAGCGCATTCCGCGGCGAGCTTGAAATCTCGTACGCCGACGGAAGCGTCGCGCGCGTCGCGACCGACACTGAGAACTGGTGCTGCGGCGTCGCCGGTTCCGTAACGCATGCGGCAATCTTCGACGGCGAGGAGTACGACGCTCGCATAAAGGACCCCGTCCTCGGCGAGGGGCTCGTCAAGAAGCCCGAGATCAACACGGAGTTCGAGGGCGAGGTGCTTCCGTCGTGCGGCGCGGAGGTGACGCTCCGCCGTGACCTTGCTATGGCTCGCGGTCCATTTGCGCTGAAGAAGGGCGAGACGCTCATAGTCGACTTCGAGCAGAACTGCGCGGCCGTGCCCGAGTTCCGATTCAGCGCGAAGCGCGGAACTGTCCTCACGGCGCTCCCTGCCGAGATGCTGAACGACGCTGACAAGGGAGTGCGTGGATGCGACGGGCCGAAGGGGAGCGTCTACCGCGAGAACCTGCGGTGTCCCGACAGCGGCATGCGCGTCGTCTACACGTTCGCAGGCGAGGGCGTCGAGAAATATATTCCGCGCTTTACCTTCTTCGGCTACCGCTACCTCTCGATCACCGCGACCGACGACGTGAAGATCGATAGCATCGCCTCCATCCCGGTGACGTCCATCAAGAACGAGATGGAGCTCGGACACCTCGAGGTCGGCGACAGGGATCTCCAGAAGTTCATCTCCAACGTCTACTGGGGCCAGCTCTCCAACTACCTCTCCGTGCCGACGGACTGTCCGCAGCGCAACGAGCGCCTCGGCTGGAGCGCCGACACGCAGGTGTTCGCCGAGGCCGGCGCGTACAACGCCGACACGACGCGGTTCTTCCACAAGTACACGCGGGACCTGCGCGACAGCCGCTCGCCCGACGGCGGCTTTCCGTCCGTCGCGCCGTTCGCGCAGTACGGCAACGAGACGTTCTCGTTCGGCTGGGCCGATGTCGGCGTAATCGTGCCGTGGACGATCTGGAAGCAGTTCGGAGACGTAAAGATCCTAGCGGACAACTGGGACGCGATGGTGAGGTTCGTGCGCAAGCTGGACGAGACGAAATACGACTTTGAGGGGAAGCTCGGCTACATCTACGCCGACTGGCTTTCCTACGAAAAGTTCGAGACTTGCGGCAACAAGTACGGTTCGTGGGAGAAGTGGAAGAACGACCCCGATGCGCAGAACTACCGGCGCTTCCTCGCGGCTTGCTACTGGCTCTACGACGCGCGGCTCATGGTCGAGATGGGCACGGCGCTCGGGCGGCCCGCGGACGAGATTGCCTGGTTCCGGGCGAGCGCGGCGCGTGCGCGCGGCTACATCCGCGGCAGGTTCCTCGAGTCCGACGGACTCCTCCTGACGCCGATGCGCGACCTGCAGACGGCCTGTGTCTTTGCGCTCAAGTTCGCTGTCGTCGAGGGTGTGGCGAAGGAGCGGACGAAGGCGATTCTCCTGAAGTCCATCAAGGACCACGGCGACAGCCTGCAGACGGGCTTCCTCGGCACGAGCTTCCTCATGGAGGTGCTCGCGCAGGAGAACGAGTTCGACGTCGCGTACACGCTGCTCTTCCAGCACAAGAACCCGAGCTGGCTCTATTCGGTCGACCAGGGCGCTACGACGGTCTGGGAGCGCTGGAACAGCTACACGAAGAAGGACGGCTTCGGCCCCGTCGGAATGAACAGCTTCAACCACTATGCGTACGGAGCGGTGCTTGCCTGGATCTACCGCCACGCAGCGGGCATCGCGTGCGACAGCGACGCGCCCGGCTTCAGGACGGTCGTGATGGCCCCGAAGCCGGATCGGCGCCTTGGCTATGTGAAGGCGGAGTACAAGTCCGCCGCCGGTCTCATAAAGAGTGCCTGGCGCTATGAAGGCGACGATTGGGTGTGGAAGTTCACCGTGCCCGAGGGCGCGAACGCGCGCGTCACGATTCCCGGCGAGTCGTCCGAGAAGCTCTATGCCCCAGGAACATACAAGGTCGTCAAGTCCCTTCCGCAAGCCGCCGACGGCGTAGCGCAGGCCACCGCCGGGGCGTTTACGATAAGTAAGGACGCGGTTCCGCAGATCATCGTTCCAGCAGGCATGCGTCCGTTCGTAGCCAAGGCGGCGGAGGACGTCGCCGGTGACATCGAGAAGGTGTTCGGCACTCGGCCAAAGGTCGTTGTCGGGGCTCCGGATGCGTCGTCGCCAGCCGGAAACGCCATTGTCCTCTCGAAGTCCGGCAGCGGGTGGGAGAACTACGCCATCGAGTCAGTGCATGGGAACGTCCTCAGGATTACCGGCTCCGACGACCGCGGCGTGATGTTCGGGCTGTACCGCTTCGCCTCCGAGTGCCTCGGCGTCGATCCGTTCTACCACTGGAGCGGGCTCGAACCCGAGCGCAGGGAGTCGAAGACGTGGGACGGCATCTCCATTCGCCAGGGCGACCCGTCGTTCAAGTTCAGGGGATGGTTCGTCAACGACGAGGACTTCCTGAACGGTTTCCGTCCCGAGGAGAACGGCACGCGAAAGATTGACTATCCGCGTTACCACACATGTTTCGGCGTTTCTCTTGCCGACATGATCTACGAGACTGCGGTGCGCGCCGGATTCAACACGATGATATGCGCGAGCTACGTCGACATCCTCAACCCCGACGAGAAGCGGCTCGTGGACGTCGCGTCGTCGCGGGGGCTGTACGTCACAATGCACCATCAGGAGCCCGTAGGTGCCGGCGCCCTGCAGCTCGATGCGCGCTTTCCGGAGATCCGCGGCACGACGTATGCGTCGCATCCCGACCTATGGCGCAAGGCGTGGCGCAGATACGTCGAGGAATGGGCGAAGGTGCCGGACGTCATCTGGCAGCTCGGCCTTCGCGGGCGCAAGGATCTGCCGTTCTGGGTGGACTACAATGGTGCCTGGAAGTCGCCCGACGTGACGGAGGCTGAGGACCGTCGTCGCGCGGGGCTGATTTCCTCCGCCATGGCGGACCAGCTCGCCATGATAGAGGAGACGCTTGGCCGTCGCCCGGAGCATTTCGCCACGCAGCTTTGGATGGAGGGCGCGGAATACTACAGGCGCGGATTCCTGGAAATCCCCGAAGGCGCGATTGTGGTGTTTTCCGACAACTGCCCGGGCCTCAAGTTCCAGAGCGACATCGGCGGCGTGGACTCGCTGGGCGACAAGGGGCCGTTCGGTCTCTACTACCATCTCGCCATCGTGTGCGGCAACCATCGCTGCGAACTCGTGCCGCCGCTTCGTACGCACCAGGTGCTAGGCGATGCCTGGCGCAAGGGCGCGAGGGAGCTCGTGCTGTTCAACGTCTCCAACGTGAGGCCGTTCCTCTACACGATCGAGGCGGCGAGCATGATCTCCCGCGACGTGCAGGGGTTCGACGCGGCGAAGTTCCGCGACGGCTGGACGGAGGTGCGCTTCGGCGGAAACGCCCCCGCCGTCACCCGCGCCGTAGATCTGTACTTCTCAGCGTACGAAACCGAGCTTTCCCGCGATGAGGTTTCGTCATACGGATCGCCGCGTCCGCGCGCGCCGCTTGCAGTTCTGAACGACGGGTTCCTCTGCTCGGGCGCGAACGGCATGATAGGGCGGCTGAAGTCGCCAGCCAGAGGCGCGCTTCCAGAGGTGGTTTCGCAATACCTGCGCGATCCAGACCAGTTGACGGCGGTTCCGCCGGATCTCCACAGCCGTGTCAACCAGGACATGTTCCCGGACTTCCTCGACCCGGCGCGCGCCGGGCTGCGCGCACGGGCGCAGTCCGCCGCGTTCGCCCGCTGCTCGGAGCAGTTGACGCGCGCCTCGAAGGGGCTCGGTGAGGCGCAGAGAAGGCAGCTCTTCGAGCGGTTTGGCTATCCGGCGGAGTTCATGCGGCTGTCTTCTGAAATTTTTGCGGAGCTTTCGTGCGCAGTGGAGGCGAAGAACGAGAACGATTCGGAGGCGTGCCGGGCCCATGTGGAAAGCGCCCTTGGGTATGTGAGGGCCAGGGATGCGCTCGACCTTCGCTACAATGCGGGACGCTGGAGCCGATGGTACGACCGTGACCTCATATATCCCTGCGCCTCGGTTTCCGATGGCTTGAGGGATGTCCTGCTGAGGCTTCAAGACGGAAAGTCGTTCGACGTGACGGTGTCCGGCGGCTCGGTCGAGCGCGTCGACTTCGGCCCGGGCGCGGCGGGCGGCTATGCCGAGTTCGAGGTCGTCGGCCTCGACGCCGAGGCGAGCAACACGGTCCTTCGCGTCGCATATGCCTGCCATCCTGACGGGCTTTCGGAAAAGGGCGACTTCTGGCGCGAGACATCCGCGCGCTATCTCGGGCCGAACGTGGACCTGCCGATTCTCCCGGCGAACATCGACCGCTACGAGCTCTACACGCTCGACCATCTCGGCCGGTATCGCGCGAAACTTCTGCAGGGGCTTGTGCGCTACGCGCGGTTCAGCCTCGATTCGCAGCGCGGAGCCGTTGCGATACGGAACTTCCGCCTTGTGAACGACAAAGTCCATTCGGAAGGGGAGAGGGCGGGCTCGTTCACGTGCTCGGATTCGAGGCTTTCGCAGCTGTGGGAGGCGTCCGTTCGCACATGCGAGCTCTCGGCGATTCCGTCGTACATGGCGACGCACGTCACGCCGAACGTGAAGACGTTTCCATACCTGGCTGACGGCGCGAAGCGCGACAGGCTCGTGTGGAGCGGCGACCTGTGGTTCGCGGAGCGGACGTGCTTCTACGGTTTCTCTCCGAGGGCGCCGTACATGCGAGGCTCCATAGACATGCTCGCGGCGAACCAGACGCCGGAAGGCTACATCCAGGCGAGTCCGTGGCCGGAGCAGCCGGCGCCCAAGGCGGGCGAGTGGGGGCCGTTCGGGTCCGACGAGTTCGCCTGCTGGTTCGTGCCGGTTCTGCAGGACTACTACCTCCACACGGCGGACTTCGACACGCTGAAGCGAAACTACCCGAAGGTCGTCAGTCTGATGGCCTACCTCGCCAAGTATCAGCGCCCGGACGGCATCTTCGAGCAGCGCAAGGAGACGTGCAAGCACGCGGCCGGGCTTGTGTTCGGCGGGACTTCGCTGCACCACCGCTCCTACATGAACATCCTCCTGTGGAAGACATACGTTGACGCGGCGTATCTCGCGGACGCCATGGGCGCGGCGGACGGATCTGGCTGGAGGGCGGCCGCCGACAAGCTCGCCGCGTCGATCCGCCGCTCGTTCTGGAAGGACGAGATGGGGTGTTTCGTGCTTTCGGAGGAGGATGTCTCGATGGGCGCGGAGGCAAACGCGCTCGCCCTTGCGGTGAAGTTTGCGACGAAGGACGAAGCGGCGAAGATCATGCCGCGCATGAAACGCATCGACCACGGCAAGTTCCAGCAGCTCGCCGCGCGAGGGCGATTCGAGTACGGCGACGCCAAGGGCGCGCTCAAGATGCTCGAGGACCACAATTGGTACAAGCTGCTGGACGAATCATGGAAGGGGCCGCGGCTGACGTCCGAGTGCATGCACCTCCATACGCGAGGGTGGGGCGACGAAGCCCACCCCGACACGTGCGTCGCCTCGCTCTACACGAACTACGTTCTCGGCATAACCCCGCTTGAGCCGGGCTTCAGGGTTTTTGCGTTCAATCCGCTTGCCACGGACCTGATCGACAGCGCCTCGGGCGAGGTCCCGACGCCGCACGGCGTCATAAAGGCCGAATGGTGGCATGAGGGGGGGAAGCTCCGTTGGAAGGTCACGCCCCCGCCCGGCACACGCTGCGAAACCGATGAATAAGGATAATATGAACATGAAAACATACTGCAAGGATAAAGTAGCCGTAGTGACCGGCGCGGGCGGGACTCTCTGCTCGGCAATCGCGAAGGATCTCGCCAGACAAGGCGCAAAGGTCGTGCTGATCGGCCGCACACGCGAAAAGCTGGAGAAGGTCGCGGCGGAAATCGCCGCGGCTGGCGGCGCCTGCCGCATCGAGCCCGCAGACGTCACCGACGAAGCGGCACTCGCCGAAATCGCCGCGCGTGTCGAGGCGGAATGGGGGCCGTGCCGATTCCTCATAAACGGCGCCGGCGGAAACAACGTCAAGGCCATGCCGACAAGGCTGAGGTTCAGCGATGCGGACTATTCGCCGACTGGGGATTTCATGAAAGAACGAGGCTTCTTCGACATAGACATGGAGGCATTTAAGTCGGTTCTCGAAATCAACACGATCGGAACTGTCGTCCCAAGCCGCATTTTCGGACTTCAGATGGCGAAGGCAGGAGGAGGCGCGATACTCAACTTCGCGTCGATGAACACGTACCGTCCGCTCACGCGCGTCGCGCCTTACGCAATGAGCAAGGCGGCGATTGCGAATTGGACGATGTTCTTTGCTCAGTACATGGCTCCCGCAAAGGTGCGTGTCAACGCCGTCGCGCCGGGCTTCATGGTGAATGAGCGTTCCAGACAGTATCTGATGACGCCCGACGGAGGCCTATCTCCACGAGGTGAACAGGTGATGCACCACACGCCTGCCGGACGCTTTGGCGAGGCAGAAGATCTGCTCGGATGTGTGAATTGGCTTCTTGACGACTCGGTGTCGTCTTTCGTGACGGGCATCACAGTTCCCGTCGATGGCGGCTTCCTCTCCAGCGCGGGAGTGTGAGACGTGTTGAAAAGCTTGGGAGGGCCGGGCTCTGTCCCGGCCAAAGCAGAAAGGTTGAAAAGTTGAATCTTGTCGAATTCGTACCGCCGACGCCGCATCCTCTCTGGGAGCTCTGCCCGCAGATGGGGATAACGGACGTCATCGTGAAGGTGAATCCCGATTTGACGGGGCTCGCCGACCCGTGGCGATTTGAAACTCTCGCGTCTATCGTCTCGCGTCTCAAGACCGCAGGCCTCAATGTCGTCGGACTTGAAGGCGATCCGTTCGACATGACGCCGATCAAGGAGTTTGGGGAACGGGGAACGGGGAATGGGGAACGGGAAGGGGCATTGAAGCACTACCGCGAGCTGTTGGAGTCGATGGGGAAGCTCGGGATAAAACTCCTTTGCTACAACTTCATGGTCGGGAGGGGCTGGTCGCGCACGGGAGTCCGCGAAGGCCGCGGCGGAGCCAAGGCGACGTACTTTTCTTTGGATGGTTTTTTGACAGGATTTACAAGATTTACAGGATTGAAAGAGCTGGGGGCAATGCCCCCAGACCCCGATAATCTTGTCAATCCTGTTAATCCTGTCGGAAAACAAAACCTAATAATCTCCCACGACCAAGTCTGGGCGAACTACGAGTATTTCATCAAGGCCGTGATGCCGACTGCGGAGAAGTGCGGCGTCCGCATGGCGCTTCATCCAGACGATCCGTGCCTCGCCTCGCTCGGCGGCTATGCGCGAATCTTCGGCTCCATCGAGGCATACGACCGCGCCTACGCAATCTACCCCTCGCCATCCAACGCCGTCACCTTCTGTCAGGCGAATTTCAAGTTGATGGGCGTTAACCTTGGTGAGACGGCTAGGCACTTCGGGAAGAGGATCGCGTTCATCCATGTGCGCGACGTAGAAGGGACAAAGGAGGACTTCACGGAGCTATTCCACGATCAGGGCGATACGGACCAGTTCGCGCTCATGCGCACATACCGCGAGATCGGGCTCGACGTTCCAGTTCGCGGCGACCATGTGCCGGAGATGGCATATGATCGCGTTCTTACGCCCGATGGCACGCCCGGCTACTTCACTCTTGGACGCCTCTTCGCCAACGGATACCTAAAAGCACTTCTGAAAGGAACAATCAATGCCTAGTTTAGCAGACATGAGAACCAAGGCCAAGGAAGCTGGCCTTATGAAACTCGACAAGCTCATCGCGAAGCGCCAGAGCGTGCCGACCAACGAATTCCCGATTCCCGTCAAGGAACTCTGCGAACGATTCGAGAAGCTCTACACCGGTTGCGTCAACGACGTCATGCGCGAGGCCTGCCTTCTTGACCAGAACCTGCCGCACGAGATCATGCCGCTCCGCGACGAAATGGTTGTCTGCGGCGAAGCGTTTACCGTGAAGTCAGCGCCAAACTGCATGATCGAGGGCGAAATGACCTTCCGCGCACAGATGCTCGACGACTTCAAGCCGAACGGCGTCGTCGTGTGGGATACGTCCGACGATATTGAGGCGTCGCTCTGGGGCGGCGTCATGACGGCGACGGCGATTACGAAGGGAATCCGCGGCGCAGTGATCGCCGGTGGAATCCGCGACACGAAGCAGATACTCGAGCAGAAGTTCCCGGTGTTCTACAAGTACCGCGTGTCGAACGGCTCGCTCGGGCGCTGCATGATCACGCACTATCAGGTTCCGGTGAAGATCGGCAAGGTCACGGTGAGGCCCGGCGACATCATAATGGGAGACATCGACGGCGTAATCTGCATTCCGCGCGAGATCGCCTACGAAGTGCTTCTGCGCGCCGAGGGAATCGAACGCAACGAAGTCGACATCTTCTCGTGGGTGCGCCAGGGCGACACCATCAGCGAAATCATCGACAAGGGCGGGTATTTCTAAAGTGTAAAAAACCATGTAACTGCGCGGGTATCACGCCAACGGGCGGCTATCGGGAAAAATCAAGATAGCCGCCCGATTCTTGTTGCCTTGTTCGTGTCGCTCGCTTGACGACGGGCATCGGAATCTGCTATGCTTTCCTTTGAAAACGGAAAAGAAGTTCGATGGGTGTCCGTTAAAAAGGGAAGATGGCATGAGTAAGAAAGACATTTTCAAGACATTGATTGCACAAAAGCAGTCTGAAATGCCGTTTGTGGTAATAGACAGAGATGTCGTTTTACCGATTGATGCCGATGAAATCATCACTATTCCAGGCGTGCGCAGGTGTGGTAAGTCAACACTGATGGAGATTGCAATCAATCGGCTACTTTCGAAAGGTGTAAGAAAGGAGAACATCCTTTGGATCGGTTTTGACGACGAGCGCATCAAATACATGACAGTGGAGGATCTGGATATAATTATCCAAGCCTATCGGGAGATGTATCCTGATACAGAACTGAAGGATGTATGGATGTTTTTTGACGAATTGCCGCTTGTCGAGGGTTGGGAGTATTTCGTGCTGCGGCTGTTCAAGGGTTCCTGCAAGCACATATACGTCTGCGGAAGCAATGCGAGTACACTGTCTGCCGAGATGAAGAGCGCTTTGAGGGGGTGGCCTCGCGAAATCGAGGTCTGGCCACTTAGTTTCAGGGAGTATCTGAGGTTCAGGGGCGTTGACGCGGACTCCCATCTTGAGCAGGACAAGGCGCGAGTTCAAGTGTCCTTTGACGAATACAACCGTCTCGGCGGCATGCCGGAGCCGGCGCTTCTCTCGGTTGTGAGCGAGAAATATCGAAAGCTGCAGGACTATTTCGACGTGATGATCTTGCGTGACCTGGTGGAGCATTGGCAGATCTCGAAGCCCCAGATGGTTCGCTACTTCCTCAAGCGCGTGATGACGACCATTGGCAGCAGGCTTTCGGTAAACGCGATCTACAGGGAAATCAAGGCGTCTGGACGGAAGGTTACCAAGGACGATCTCTATGATTGGCTTGCATGGGCGCAGTCGATCTACCTGGTACGCAAACTAGACGTCTATTCGCGGTCTGTGAAAAGCGAGGTTTCGCTTCCCGGCAAGTATTATGTGACCGACGTCGGGCTTCGCTCGGCGGTTATTCCGCTTCAGTCGGATGATGATGGCAAGCGGCTGGAGAACACCGTCTACCTAGAACTGATCCGGCGGAAGAGCCACAACGAGGAACTGTCGTACTTCAATGGCGACGGAGAATGCAATTTCGTCGTGTCGGAGGGAGAGGTCGTCAAGCGACTTGTTCAAGTCACTTGGGACATGGCGGACGTTGAAACGCGCACGCGGGAGTTTTCCGGAATCCTGGAGGCGGCGCGTGCTACAGGATGCCGAGATCTTTCAATCATAACGCGAGACGAGGAGGGCGAAGAGATACATGGTGACTTGATCGTGCGGATTGTCCCTGTGTGCAAATTTTTGCTTTCCAAACCACCCTCCCGCACTTTATAGAAGTAAAGAATATAGCTTGATAGCCCCAAAAACGCTACTGCAAATCTCGCCTCAACGCCCATTTCCTGAATGGGATGCAAGTATATTCTCTAATGGAATCGTGCAACGTCGAGGATTGTGGTATAATTCACGGTGCAAAACGCGGGGGGAGGATGAAGGGTCGGAGCTAATTGATATAGTAAAACTGATACAGTAGCCGAGTTTTTGGTATGATCCCACATGAGAAAGAGCAGGGTTGTCGAGCCGGACAGGTGCTATCACCTTGTCAGTCGGCTTGCGCACCGTGCGTCCTTCCTCGACGACGAGGAGAAGGACCGCGCGGTCGCGCTGATGCGCAGCGATCAGGTTGCCCGACGAGCAACGCGAGGAGCCTTGCACAGTAAGGTCGCCCCGCGCGAGAGCCCTGCTGCTCTGAGTTTATGAATCCGCCCAGGGTGGGCTTTCCCAAAAGTAAACGCGCGTTCCCTCCCCAGGGAGGGAGTGAGGGATTTACCATCACCATCACCAATAGCCAATCTTTACGGAAGGTAAACGAACGATAAAAGTGCGTTTACTTCTGGAGGCGGCGCCTAGCGTGTAGGGCCGTAGGCCGTAGCGTGTTGGGGCGAGGATTTGGTATAATATTATCTAATGAAAGACAAATTTGACACAGTGGAAGATTGCCTCGCCGCCTTGAAGCGCGGCGAGATAGTGCTTGTTACAGACGATGCAGACCGCGAGAACGAGGGCGACTGCATCTGCGCCGCTGAGTTCGCCACGCTTGAGAACGTCAATTTCATGGCGAAGTGGGCGCGCGGGCTCATCTGCATGCCCATGAGCGCCGAATGGTGCCGAAAGCTCGACCTCCCGCAGATGGTCGCCGAAAACACCGACAACCACCAGACGGCCTTCACGGTATCCATCGACGCCGTCTCGACGACGACCGGCATTTCCGCCGCGGAGCGTTCCGCCACGGCCATGGCATGCGTACGTGACGGCGTAAGGCCGTCCGACTTCCGCAGGCCAGGCCACATGTTCCCGCTTCGCGCCCGCGAGGGCGGCGTCCTTCGCCGCGCTGGGCACACCGAGGCGACGATCGACCTGATGCGCCTTGCTGGACTCAAGGAGGTCGGGCTTTGCTGCGAGGTGATGAAGGACGACGGAACGATGGCCCGCATGGACGACATACGCGAGTTTGCGTCGGTCCACGGGCTGAAGACGATGACGATTGCAGACCTCATTGCCTACCGCCGCAAGAACGACAAGCTGGTCGAGGCGATTGAGGAAGTCGACATGCCGACGCGCTGGGGCCACTTCAAGCTCAAGATGTACCGCTCGCGTGTTTCGGGGCTGGAGCATCTCGCGCTTGTAAAGGGCGACGTTTCCGACGGCGCGCCTGTTCTTGTCCGCGTCCACTCCGAGTGCTTCACCGGCGACGTGCTTGGCTCGGAGCGCTGCGACTGCGGCCCGCAGCTCCACGAGGCCCTTGAGATGATCGACAGGGAAGGGCGCGGCGCGGTCCTCTACATGCGCCAGGAAGGTCGCGGCATAGGCCTTGCCAACAAGCTCCACGCCTACCGCAAGCAGGAGGAAGGGCTCGATACGGTCGAGGCAAATGTCGCGCTCGGGTTCGCGCCTGACCTTCGCGACTACGGCGAGGGCGCGCAGATGCTCGTCGATCTCGGGATACGCAAGCTCCGCCTGCTCACGAACAACCCCTGCAAGATCGCGGGGCTAGAGGGCTACGGGCTGGAGATCGTCGAGCGCGTTCCGATCGTGATTCCTCCTACCGACTACGACAAGCGCTATCTCGACACGAAGCGGGAGAAGATGGGCCACATATTCTGATTTCGCCATGCCTGTTTCAGTGAAGATGAGGGCGTCCCTCGGCGGATGCCACATTTCGGGCGCAGAGAGAATCGTCGAGCCCCGCGCCGTTCCGTCCGTCGTCGCGTCTCTTGCGGAACGCGCGATGTCCCATGAACGCGGCATGCCCGATTTCGTCAACATCAAGATAGAGACCCCGAGCGACGTCATCCGCCTCGACGCGCTGCCGGTTTCGACGGTGAAGGTTTCGTCGGCCGACGAAGGCTGGAGGGTCGTGGACGAATCCCTGCGCGAGGCGGGCTTCACCCGCTCGCAGGAAATACGCTCGCTCTTTGCGGAGACGTACTCCATGCGCGGTGCGATGCTCCTCGACGCCGACACGCTTGAGCGGCTGGAGCCGGACAAGGCCCGCGGCGTAAGGGCGACTTACATGGACTCCTCCGACGCGTCGCTCCGCTCGCTCGGAAAGAACCACTACGTCGAGGCTGTCGTCCTTGCGACGAAGGTCCTTTCCGCGCCTGGCATAGTCGGCGAGATATGCGTCTCCGACGATCCCGGGTACGTCACGGGATACGTCTCGTCGCGTAAGTTCGGCTACAGGCGCATAACGGTGCTGAAGGAGCTCGGCTCGCCGCTTGGCGGACGCATCTTCCTCTACCGCGGACCGCGCTCAGAGGTCGAGAAGACAATCGATTATCTCCAGCGCCAGGCCGTCATAGTCGACGGCGTAAAGCCGCTCTGCGCAAAGGCGTCCGCATCAAGGTTCGACGGAATCGCGAAGGAGCTGGACGAAACGGCGTCCGCCGGACTTGAGCGCGTCGAGCGCACCCTTCTTGGCCGGACCGGTTCGAGGGGCGCAACCGCGCCTTCGCGCGAATGCTGCATCCTCTGCTCGAACAACTACCTCGACCTGGCAGGCGACGACCGCGTCGTTTCCGCCGCGGCCGAGGCGGCGCGCGCATACGGTGCAGGGTCGGGAGGCTCGCGCCTCGTGACGGGCACTCAGCCGCCGCACGTCGCTCTGGAGGAGCATCTTGCGCGCTTCAAGGGCGCGGAGGCGGCGATCGTATATCCGACGGGATACATGGCGAACGTCGGCATAATAACCGCGCTTGCGCGACGCGGCGACATAATCTTTTCGGACGAACTCAACCACGCCTCCATCATCGACGGATGCCGCATGAGCGGGGCGGAAGTCGTCGTCTATCCCCACCTCGACATGAAGGCTCTGGAGGACAGGCTTTCGCGCTGCTCCGGCTTCAGGCGGCGGCTCGTCGTCAGCGACGGAGTGTTCTCCATGGACGGCGATGTCCTCGATCTTCCGCGCTTCCTCGATGTCTGCGGACGCTACGACGCGTTCTCGATGGTAGACGAGGCGCACTCTGTCGGCGTGATGGGAAGCCGCGGACACGGACTCTCCGAGCATTTCGGCTGCGGGCTTCCTGACATTGCGATGGGCACGCTTTCAAAGGCGCTGGGCTC
Organism: Lentisphaerota bacterium; assembly: GCA_015061665.1. Lineage (GTDB taxonomy): Bacteria > Verrucomicrobiota > Kiritimatiellia > RFP12 > UBA1067 > UBA1067. The sequence continues at coordinate 26,348 of SUWC01000015.1, read as the reverse complement.
GCAGGGCGGCTACGCCTGCGCGAGCGCGCAGATGGTCAAGTACCTGAAGCAGAAGTCGCGTCCCTACATCTTCACCACTGCTCCGACCGCAGCCTCCATGGCAGCGGCAGATGCCGCGCTCTCCGTTCTCGAGAGCGAGCCGCAGCGCGTCGAGGCGCTGCGCGAAAACGCGGCGTTCTTCGTCTCCGAACTTGCAAGGCGCGGAGTCCGCGCGAAAACCGAGTCCGCAATCGTCCCCGTGATAGTCGGCGACGAGCGAAGGGCGGTCGCAATGTCCGCGGAGCTGGAGAAAAGGGGCTTCGTGATTTCGGCGATTCGCTATCCGACGGTGCCGCGCTCCATGGCGCGGCTGCGCGTAGCGCTGATGTCCTCCCATGCAAGGCAAGACCTCGCTGATGCGGCCTGCGCAATCGGAGAGCTCATGGCTTCCATTTAGGCAGATATCGAAAATGACAAGAAAGACATACGTTTTCGCGCGGGCGTTCCGCGATTCGCTGCCGATCCTGATGGGATACGGCACGATGGGGTTCGCTGCCGGCGTCGTTTTTGCGGTAAAGAGCGGCTCGGCGCATCCTGAGATGTGGAGCCTCGCAATCGCCGCGCTTGGCTTCTCCGGCACGCTCCAGTTCGTAATAGGCGACTGGTTCGGCGAGATGCGCTCGCTGTGGTTCGTTGCGACGATGACGTTCGCCATATCATTCCGCTACGCGCTCTACGGATTCGCGCTTCTCGGAAAGTGGAACGGCATAGGGCTCTGGCGCAAGCTCTTTCTCATCGGCGGCCTTGCGGACGAGAATTTCGCCCTTGAGGCCAGCTGCAAGCTGAAGGGCAAGGCCGAGTACATACGCTACTGCACGATACTGACGTCGCTCAACCTTTTCTACTGGGTGAGCGGCTGCTTCGCCGGAGCGCTCGCGGGTTCGACCCTGCCGATACCGAGCCGCGGCATCGAGTTCGTCATGGCGGCTCTCTTCATCGCGATCCTTACGGACCAGGTCAAGGACCTTGTCCGCGAAAGGAGGCGCAAATGAGCGAGCGGATTCTCCATTTCGCCGGAATCGTGCTTGTCTCGTGGGCGGTCATCTATATGCTTCGCGCGCTGCCGTTCATTGTCTTCTCAAGGTCCGCGCGCAGCGAGAAGCCGTGGCTCAGGACAGTCGAGCGCTGGCTCTCGCCGACTGTGATCGCGTTTCTTGTGGCGTATTCGTACAGTGGACTCGAATGGCGCACGCTGTGGCCTTACATCTCGGGGCTGATCGTCGTCCTCATGCAGCTTCGCTTCGGCAACGGGCTCGTCTCCATCCTCGTCGGAACCGTCGCCTACATGGTGCTTATCCGCATTTGAGGAGCTGCGCGAGCGAAAATGCGAAGCGGAGAAGCGAGGCAGCGCCGAAAAACGCCACCATTCCTTCGAGCGACGTTATGAGCCCATGCGACGACGCGAGGCAAAGCGCAGCCGGATACGCCACGTGCAGCGGGACAAGCCACCAGAGGAATCCGTAGCGCCCTGCGGAGACTTCGGCGTTCGTGTGGAAGACCTGGCATGTCGTCATGGCGGCTATCAAGACAAGCCACGGCATGAGATGCGCATATTCGGCGTAGTTCTCACCGTTCGGCATGAGCGATAGGATGGGCGCGCCCCAGAGCGCGTATACGGCCGCGAGAAGAGCGGACGCAGCGAGCGTGACGAGAGAGCACTTGACGACGTACGGACGCGTCGATGCGCTTTTCTGCGCGGCTGACGCTGTGTACGGAAACATGACGAGCATAAGCGGAAAGGTGAGGTAGAAGAGCATGTCCGAAAAGCGCGAGGCCATGTAGTATCCTGCGGAGTCGGCGGACGAAAGAGCCGTTCGCAGGATGGACTGCTCGACTAGGGAAGCTGCCATTGGAAACGCCTGGTACGCAAGCACTGCGGCAAATGCGAGAGCGATGCGCCTAGACGATTCCCTGTCCCAGAACGGCTCTGCCGGTACGGAGAGGTCGCGCCTAAGCGCGATGACGCTGCCTGCGATGCGGAATGCCGGAAGTGCGGCCTGCCCCGCAAAGTACCCGGCGAGTGCGCGCAACGGCATCAGCGCCAGCATCACGGCAAAGCGAAATGCCGCGCCTCCGACTTCGACAAGCGCAAGCGAGCGGAACCGCTTGAGCGACTGAAGGGCGTCCGTATAAACAGGCGCTACGCAGCCTAGGAAGGCGGCTGAAACGACCAGTATTCCCGCGGCTGTGTCGAAAATGCGCATCTTCACCAGAAAGCGCGGCGTAACTGCCGCGGAAACGCAGAGTACGGCGACAAGCAGGACGCCGACGGTCAGGAACACGCCGCGAAGCAGCGATTTAACCTTGCCGCTCTCGTTGTTTGCGGCAAGCCATGCGGACTCCTTCATCACGGTCATCGCGAAGGCGAAGACAGGGAGCGAGAGGAAGGTGGCGAAGGACGTCACAGGCAGGACGGCGCCGATATCCTCGGGCGAGACATAGCGCGGCACGAACCACATGCCGGCCGCGACGTTTACGAGGTCGCCTGCGCGAAGCGCGAGCAGCAGCAGAAGCGCACTTTTTGCAAATCCGTTCATCTTTCCTAATTCTCCAGCCTGAAGTCCAATGTCAGCCTCAGCCGTCCGTCGACGGATGCGCCGTTTTCAGTCGCCGGCGAGAACTTCGCGTTGCGGACCGCGTCAATCGCCGCCGCGTCAAGCTCCTTGTGTCCGCTAGAGGAAAATACATTGGCTTCACTTACCGAGCCGTCCTGGGAAATCGATACGTCAACGACGACGCTGCCTTCGTGACCTTTGCGCCTGGCTAGGCGCGGATAAACTGGAACGATCTTGTTCAGCGCAACGGGATCGGAAACAACCTTTGCCTGCTCGACAGGGCTAGCCGTTGCGGTTTCTGCGACTTCCTCGGCTGTTTCTAGATGTTCTGGGGGAGGCAGTGGTTCTGGAGGCTCTGGGCGTTCTAGGGGTTCTGGGGGTGCTAGAGGTTCTAGCGATTCTAGATGTTCTAGTGGCTCCTGGGGTTCAGGGGGCTCCGGGTGATCTTGGGTTTCGGGAGCTTCCGAAACAGGTTCGGGTTCTTGCTGCGCTGGCTGTTCGGCGGGTGCGGGCGGCGGTTCGGGTGATGGCTCTACGAGTTCGACGCTGATCGGAATGACGATCTCGTCGGGTTTGGAAAATGAAAGGCACAGCACCGCGGCCGCTCCTATTACGACGGCGTGCACCGCGAAGGAGACCAAAAGGTGCCATGCCTTCATTTTGCATTCTTCGTTCAGCTGCGGTTCGTCAGAACTCGTAGCTGAGGGTGAACAGGAAGCTGCGTCCGTTGCCGGGGTAGTAGTATTCAACGCCGGCGTAGTCGCAGTAGTTCTTGTCGAAGAGGTTGTCCACCACGAACGTCGCGGTCCAACCCTTTGCCCACGACGGCTTGTAGACCGCGCCGATGTCGAAGAGCGAATAGGCGTTGAGCTTTTCGTATTCGTTGGCGTAGTCGCCGGAGAGATACTGCGAGCTCGTGTAGCTGTAGCCGCCCTTGATCTCAAGGTCGTCGATGATCCAGAATCCGACTTCCGCGCGGACCCTGTGGTTCGGAACGTACGGGACGTCCTTGCCGTGGTAGGCGCCGCTTCCGAAGTCGGCGTGAACCGCTCCGTACCTGATTGAGGCTTCGGCAACCTTGTCGCGCTTCCAGGTGAGCACCGTGTCGAGTCCGATGCGGCGCGTCTTCGCTGGGCTGTTGGCGTTGTAGCCCCACGGCTTGATCGAGGGGTTGTAGAATATCTCGTCTTCCATGATCGATCCGTAGCCGTTCACGTCGAACTTGAACTCCTTGAGGAATTCCCATTCGGCGCCGATGTCAATCTCGGTGCCCGTCTCGGGCTTGAGGAACTTGCCGTCCCTCGTGTAGCTCAGCTCGTCGCAGAACGCCGAGCGGTGGAAGCGCGAGCCCTTGACATAGGTCCTGAGTCCGTCGGTCGGACGGTAGACCAGGCCGAGCTCGCAGTCGGCCATCCAGTCGGTGTCGTCGTTTTCCGCGAGGCCTTCGTAGCGCGACCATGTGTTGTCGATGCGCTCGACGCGTGCTCCGGCGATGACGGAGAGCTCCTCGGTGAGGTAGAACTCGTCATGCAGGAAGAGGGCGTAGCGTGCGCGGTCGAAGTGGCGCTTCGTGGGATAACCGAAGCTCACGTGGTCCTCGCAGTAGCGGTCGTAGCGGAAGTCGAATCCTGCGGTGAACTTGTTCTCGTGGTCGAAGAGCGACATCTCGTTGATGTAGCGCGGCGAGAGGTGCCAGCAGTACGCATCGTACTCAAGGTCGCTGAGCGAGCTTTCGTACTTTGCGTGGCGGTACTGGTGCGAGAACCCTGCGTCGATGTGCAGCCACTGGTCTTCGGCGATCTTCAGCTTCGAGTCGATGCCGAACCCGTAGCTCCAGATGCGCGACCAGTCGTCGCGTTCGTAGGAGACCTTGCGTCCGTTCTTCCACTGGTCGCGCGTAAGCGAACCCGGCAGCTCGTAGAACGCGTTCTGGTAGTTTGCGCTGACGCCTACGGACGAGCCGTTGTCGAAGTTCTTGCGAAGGCGCGCGTTGGCTGTGTGGGTCCTGTACGCGCTGCGCTCGCGGTAGCCGTCTGACGACAGGTAGTCGTACGACGCGCCGTACTGTATGCCCTCCTCCTCGATTCCGCCTTTCGTCTGGAAGTTCGCGCCGAACGTGTTCTGCGAGCCGGCCTTGCCGGTGATCTTCGTCTTGCGTTCGTAGTCGTCGCTCTTCGTCGTGATGTTCACGATTCCTGCGATCGCGCCGTCTCCGTAGAGGACTGGGCTCGGCCCGTGGATGACCTCGACTCGGCTTGCGCTGCCGAGCGGGATGCGCGTGAGGTTGGGCGCGCTCATGTCGACGTTGTTGAGCTCTTCGCCGTCAATGACGACCTTAATGCGTCCGAACGCGTTGTCCCCGAATCCGCGCGCCGCGAGCGTGGTGAGTATGGGGTTTCCGTTCAGCGCGTGCACGTCGATGCCGGCCTTCTTCTTGAGCAGCTCGGGCAGGTCGCGCGCTCCGCTCGCCTCGATGTCCTCCGCCGTGAACACGGCGACGGATGCGGGCATCGCGTCCTTCTCGTCGTCGATGCGCGAAGCGTAGACGGTTATCGGTTCGAGGGTCGCGACTTCGTTGGTCGACGACGCCTTGTCGTCTTCCGGCTGCGCCTGGTCTGCAATCAGCGTGCCGGCAAGTCCCGCCAGTGCGGCGGCTATCAGTTTTGTTGTCATGTTTTCTTTCCCCCTCATGCGAGGGTACTTGAGTTTATGGTTGCGATCGGGACCGCATTCCGACTTTTACGGCTGCGCGACAGAGCCTGGTTTCCACAGGGCTTTCCGGTCCCTCCCGGTTCAAGACGCATATTTTACCAAATTTTTTGATATAATACTGCCCTGTACCGATAGAAAGCACAAATACAGCCACATGAAGATAAAGGATATACTAGCAGGAGGGCGTCCCTCTGTTTCGTTTGAAGTCTTTCCGCCGAAGAAAGACGCCCCGTTTGCGCCTGTGAAGGATGCCGTCGAGCGCCTCGCCCGCCAGAGGCCGTCGTTCATGTCCGTGACATACGGCGCCGCCGGCGGCGCTAAGGCTAACACGACCGACATCGCGTCCTTTGTCCAGCAGTGCGGCGTCCCGGCGCTGGCGCACCTAACCTGCCTAACCGCCACGCGCGACAGCCTTGCCGACGAGATAACCGCCCTGCGCGCTGCGGGGATCGAGAACATCCTGTGCCTCAGGGGCGACGCCCCCAAAAACGCGGCCGAGCCGCCGCCCGGGTTCTTCGCCCACGCAGTCGACCTTGTCCGCGCGCTGCGTCCATCGCAGTTCTGCCTCGGCGGGGCGTGCTATCCCGAGTGCCACCCCGAGTGCGCGCACATGGAGGACGACATTCGCCACCTGCGCGAGAAGGTAGATGCGGGCCTCGACTTCGTGACGACCCAGATGTTCTTCGACAACAACATCTTCTACCGCTACCTCGCCAAGCTCAGGGACAACGGCGTTACGGTCCCCGTCATCGCAGGCATCATGCCCGTTACGAACGGCAGGCAGATTTCGCGCATCTGCGCGCTTTCCGGGACCTACCTCCCGAGCCGCTTCAAGGCGATAGTCGACCGTTTCGGCGGCCATCCCGAGGCGATGATGGACGCAGGAGTCGCCTACGCGACGGAGCAGATAATCGACCTTTTTGCAAACGGCGTCAACGCCGTGCACATCTACACGATGAACAAGCCCGAGGTCGCCGAGCGCATAATGGCGAACATCCGCGGCATACTTGCGCAGTAAATGACCGTCGCCCTTGACGAGATAGCGCGCTACATGCGCATGGACCGCGAGCTGCCCGAAGGTGCGCTCGCAGAGCGGGTCGAGAAGCTCCGCAAGGAGGGGCTGGCCGCCGTCCGAACGGCGTGCTCGTGGCGCAGGTTCCCGATATCCGACGGCGCGATATCATCCGGCGGCGTGACGCTCGACATCCACGGAAAGCTTGCGCGCCACCTCGAGGGCTGCGACTCGGCATACCTCGTCTGCGGCACCCTCGGCCCTGGTTTCGACGCATTCCAGCGCCGAGCATCCGTCGTCTCGGGTGCGGACGCCCTGATCGCGCAGGCCGTCGGCGCGGCGCTGATAGAAAAGTACATGGACTCGCTTGAGGACGAAATACGCGGGGAGCTCGGCGAAGGCGAGTCGCTAGTCGAGCGCTATTCCCCCGGCTACGGCGACTTCCCGCTTTCGGCGCAGACCTCGCTGCTTGCGCTTCTGGACGCGAGGCGCAAGGCCGGCATCGCGCTGACGGATACTCTCCTCATGGTGCCGTCGAAGTCCGTGAGCGCAGTCATCGGAGTAAGGAAAGGCGAATGAAGCAATGAAGAATTTCTTTTTGGAGACAACCGGAATGTTTTTCCTCGACGGAGGAATGGGAACCCAGCTCCAGCTCAGGGGGCTGGAGCCTGGCGAGATTCCCGAGCTTTGGAACCTAAGGCGACCCGGCGACGTTCGCGCCGTCCATGAGGCCTACTATGCGGCAGGTTCTAACGCCGTCTACGCCAACACATTCGGTGCAAATGGTGAGAAGTACCATGGCGACGCGCCGCTTAGGGACGTCGTGTTCGCGGGCGTTGCGATCGCGCGCGAGGCTGCGTCGAATGTCGGAGGACGCCGCTTCGTCGCGCTCGACGTAGCCCCAACGGGGCGGCTGCTGAAGCCCTCCGGCGACTTCGAGTTCGACGCCGCGTACGATGCGTTCGCCGAAGAGGTCCGTCTCGGCGCGGAAGCGGGCGTCGATTTCATCGCGATAGAGACGATGAGCGACTCCTATGAGCTGAAGGCCGCAGTTCTGGCAGCCAAGGAGAATTCCGATCTTCCGATTCTCGCGACCGTCGCGCTTGGCGACGACGGCAAGCTCTTGACTGGCGCGAACGTCGAGTGCGTCGCGGCCATGCTGGAGGGACTTCGCGTCGACGCCATTGGGCTCAACTGCGGCCTTGGCCCCGACAGGATGCTCGAGCATGTGAAGCGTCTTGCGTCCTTCACGTCTCTTCCCGTCGCCGTCAAGCCGAACGCGGGAATGCCGCAGGTCGTCGACGGGCGGACGGTCTTCACCGTCGGACCCGAGGAGTTCGCGCGCGACGTTGCATCTCTCGTTGACGCCGGCGCAACGATCGTGGGAGGGTGCTGCGGCACGACGCCTGCGCACATCAAGGCCGTGCACGATCTTCTCGCTTCGCGTCCGGTTGCCGAAAGGGCGATGCCGCGTCCATCCGCGTTCGTGACTTCCGGCTCGCGCGTCGTCGAGATCCCGCTTGAGGACACGATCGTCATCGGCGAGCGCATCAACCCGACCGGCAAGAAGAAGCTCAAGGCCGCCCTTGCCGAAGGCGATGTCGCGTATGTGCTGCGCGAGGCCGTTTCGCAGGCGGATGCCGGAGCGCACATCCTCGACGTGAACGTCGGCGTCCCAGGGCTTGACGAACCGGCCGTCCTCGATTCTACGATACAGGCGATTCAGAGCGTTACCGACCTTCCGCTCCAGATAGACACGTCCGACCCCAGGGCGCTTGAGCGCGCGCTGCGCCACTACAACGGCAAGGCGCTCGTCAATTCGGTGAACGGCAAGGAGGAGTCTCTGAACGCGGTGCTGCCGCTAGTGGCGAAATACGGCGGCGCGGTTGTCGCGCTGACCCTTGACGAAGCGGGGATTCCGCCGACTGCGGAAGGGCGCCTGGCGATCGCGAAGAAGATACTCGCCCGCGGCGCGGAATACGGGCTCAAGCCGTCCGACTTCGTCATAGACGTCCTTTGCCTTGCGGTAAGCGCGGACCCGAACAGCGCGAACGTTATTCTCGATGCGCTCGGCCGCGTGAAGACAGAGCTTGGATGCCGCACTTGCCTTGGCGTGTCGAACATCTCGTTCGGACTGCCTGCGCGTCCGCTTCTCACCGCGACGTTCTACACAATGGCGATGGCGCGCGGACTTTCCGCCGGAATCGTGAATCCGCTTTCTTCGGACATGATGGCCGCGTACCGCGCGTACCGTGCGCTATGCGCGAAGGATCCCGCCTGCGGCGAGTGGATCGAGGCGTTCAAGGACTGGACGCCTGCCGCAGGTGGCGTTGCGGCTGGGCAGGCGCGCGGTGCAACGCAGGGAGGCGCTTCGGACGGCGATGCGCTTTCGGCGGCGATCCGCAAGGGGCTGAAGTCAGATGCGTCGGCCGAGGCGAAGCTTGCGATTGCGAACGGGGTTGCGCCGCTCGACATAATCGGCAACTCCATCGTCCCTGCGCTTGAAGTTGTCGGAAAGGGGTTTGAGTCGGGGAAGATGTTCCTCCCGCAGCTGCTCATGGCGGCCGAGGCGGCAGGCGCGGCGTTTGACGTTGTCCGCGCCTCCATGCCGCCGCAGGACGCGAGTTCCGTGAAGGGTCCGATAGTGATGGCGACGGTTAAAGGCGACATCCACGACATCGGGAAGAACATCTGCCGCGCGCTTCTCGAGAACTACGGCTTCAAGGTCATCGACCTGGGGCGCGACGTCGCGCCGGAGACGGTCGTCGAGGCGGCGAAGCGCGAGAAGGCAAGGCTAGTCGGTCTTTCGGCGCTTATGACGACTACGGTCGGCGCGATGGAGGAGACGGTCAGGCTTGTCCACGAGCAGGTGCCGGGCTGCTTGGTTACGGTTGGCGGTGCGGTGCTGACGGCCGACTACGCCGCAAAGATCGGCGCTGACAGCTATTCTCGGGATGCGATGGGCCTTGTCCGCTACGCAGAAAAGATCTTCGCCTAGCAGCGTGAATAGCAAAAAGGGCGCGGAGCAATCGACTTCTCGGCGTCTCCATACTCGGTCGCTGTTTGGTTTGAAAGCAATCCCCCTATTGTGGGAAGCGCGCTCTGACTTTGAAATGCTATAATGTCCGCAACACAAGGAGATGTTAATATATGAGCAACATAAAGTTTGGCCACCGCCTTCTGCATGCGATATTGCTTGCGGCAGCAATGGCCTGTCTGTCGGCGCAAACCGTCTTGGCGCAGGGCGGTAATGCATCATCGCTGAAGCGGGTCGAAATCAGCGGGAGCGATGTGGAAGGGCGCGGCTGGAGCGACACCGAGATGCCGTTCGACCGTGTGCCGAAACGCTTTGCCAAGGCTTTGCCCCGCGTGTGGCAGCACGGCGTATCGTCCACCGGCGAATTCTTCGAGTTCGAGAGCGACACGACGACTGTCGCCGTTCGGACCGAGCTTGCGGTAAACCGCTACGGAGAGCCCAATTTCAACTACAGCGCATTTTCGGGAACGGACCTCTACGTGTTCGACGAGGGGCGCGGCGAATGGCGCTGGGCAGGTGCTGCGGGGCACGGCACGCGCTGGCAGAGGAATGCGGAATATGAGCTCGCGAAAGGCCTCCCGCGCCAGAAGCGCCGCTTCCGGATGTACCTTCCGCTCAGGAACAGGCTTGTTTCGCTGCGCGTCGGCGTGGACTCGAACGCCGCTTTCAAGCTTATTCCGCCGCGCGCCGAGAAGCCCGTAGCCTATTACGGAACGAGCATCATTCACGGGGCGTACATCATACGCCCTGGCCTCGCGCTTACATCGCGTCTTGAACGCAAGGTGAAGCGTCCGTTCCTGAATCTCGGATTCTCCGGCTCGGCCTGCCTTGAGCCAGAGGCGGCGCAGATGCTCTCCGAACTGGACCCCGCGCTGTTCGTGTGCGACCCGTATCACAATGTCTCGTCGGACGTGATACGAAAGAACTTCGAGCGGTTCTTCGACATTCTCTGCTCGGCGCGGCCCGACACGCCAGTGCTGCTCGTCGGAGCGCCTCCGCTTCTCAAGGGATGGCTCTATCCCTCCGTAGCACGGGAGGACGAGGAGAAGACGCGCCTTTTCGCCGAGCTTTCGCAGAAGGTCGCAGCGCGGCATCCGAATTTCCGCTACATGCCCGGGGGCGACTTCTACGGCAGCGACGAAGTGTCAATGGACGGCGTCCATCCGAACGACGAGGCCTTTGCGAACATGGCCGCAGTACTCGCGCCTGTGATATCAAAGCTCGTCGAGGAAAAATGCTCTTTCGCGAATCCCGTCCTTCCCGCCGACTTCAGCGACATCGACTGCATCCGCAGCGGCAACCGCTTCTATGCGATAACGAGCACTCTCCACCTTTCGCCGGGGATGGACGTACTCGAGTCGCCGGACATGGTCAACTGGAGGGTCGTTGGACATGTCGTGGATGATACGTCCGTCTTCGGCGACGACTGGACGTGGAAGAGGATGCGCCGATACGGACGCGGCGTGTGGGCCGGATGCATCCGCGAGCGCGGAGGAAAGTTCTACTGCTACTTCGGGACGCCGGACGAAGGCATCTTCGTCGCGACGGCGGAAAATGCCGCAGGCCCGTGGTCTATGCCGCGCAAGATGTCGTTTTTCACCGCTGGGTGGGACGACACCGGCGTTCTGTTCGATGACGACGGAAAGGGGTATCTTGTAGCGACGCATTTCGCCGGCGGATACAAGACGTATGTCTTCGAGCTGACCGCCGACGGACTCGATGTCGTCCCCGAAAGCCGCGCACTCGTCAACGAGGGACATGGACGCGAGGCGAACAAGCTCTACAAGTGGAACGGCACGTATTACCATCTCTACAGTGAAGTTGCCGGAGGCGGACGCCGCCTTATGATGGCGCGCTCCAAGAACGTGATGGGTCCGTACGAGGAGCGTCGCGTCCTTTCGCATCCGCAGCGTGAGGCGGACGAACCGAACCAGGGCGGGTTTCTCGTCGACGACGCCGGCAACTGGTTCTTCCTCACGCACCACGGGCACGGCCAGTGGTATGGCCGCGCGGCGAGCCTTCTGCCGGTGACTTGGATTGACGGCTGGCCGATCGTCGGCAAGCCGGACAAGGACGGCATCGGCACGATGGTATGGAAGCACGAGCGCCCTGTAGTCAAGAAACCCGCGCCGCCACCTGAAACGGCGAAGGGCTTCATCTCCCCCGACTGGGCGTGGAACCACGCGCCGCGAGCTGAGAAGGTCCGCAGAAGCGAATCTTGCCTTGAGCTGGACGCATTCCGTCCGCTGAAGCCAGGCGACTTCTTCTCCGTCGGCAACGTCTTCTCGAAGCGCTCGTGGCGGAATGCGGCGAACGAGTTCTCCGTCTGCCTGTCGACGGGCAGGATGTCCGACGGACAGCGCGCGGGAATCTGCCATTTCGGCAAGGCGTCGTGCGAGTTCGGCGTCAAGATGGAAGGCGACGCGAAGTCGCTCTACTGGCGCAATGGGAGACGTGACATTGCGTTGGATTGCGAGGTGGGGGAGAAGATCTTTCTTCGCAGCGAGTGGGGCATGGATGGCGTTGCGCGCTTCGCGTGGTCCCTTGACGGCAAGGAGTGGAAGGACGCGGGCGAGTCCTACAGGATGACGTGGGGAAGCTACCGCGGCGACAGGACGGGGCTTTTCACTTACAACGAAAGCGCAGACGCGGGCACTGCGGTTTTCACTGACTGATCAACGCGCGCTACATAATTCATCGGAACTCCCCCCAAAAGTGGGATATATTGCCAGTGCAATTTCTGATATTTCCCGACTTTGCCACTTCAATCGCCTCAATAAGTGGATTTCAGTCAATGTATACCAGTATGATGTCGATCTGTGCATCATAATTTCAATCGTCAAGTGTAGGTTAGGCTGCACCTTTGGAGACGCGGCTTCCAGCCGCGTTATATCGGCGACTGAGCGGCGACCCCATGGAGACGCGGCTTCCAGCCGCGTCAAGTCGCTAAAGTAGTCGCAGACCAATCACTCGATTAACGCGGCTGGAAGCCGCGTCTCCAAATTAACCTCCACTTCCCTCTTCCCATTCCCCATTCCCCATTCCCATGCTGCTAGCTTGTAAGGGCTTGGCTTCGTTCGGGGCAACTGTCCTCGCCTTTTGATACGGCCGATTTGCGCGTCTTCACGCGGCTCGGCAACCGCTAGGTTTGCCTTCGCCGCGAGTCCTGCGCAAATCGCCTTATTTGACGCGCTTCGGACGGCGTTTTCACCTGCCTCGCAGATAGCTGCGAAGCTGTTGAAACATTTTCGCCTCCCGCATCTACCTCGTGAGCTGCCCACCTCCCACCTCGCGAGCTACCCTATGCCCACCTCGCGAGCTACCCAATGCCCACCTCGGGAGCTGACTGCCACTCACCTCCCGTGCTGCCCTGTGAAGGGCGGGTAGGATTGTGGAATTCTGGGATTATGGAATTGTGGAATAGCGGAATTGACATCCCTCATCCCACTTCCCACCTCACTCTTCCCTCTTCCCCGTTCCCCATTCCCCAGCCTTTGCGGTCAAGTAGCAATAAGGTCGTGTCGCAGTCGGATGAACGGCTAAACTTGCAGGGGGTCCGTCGCGCGGGGCCTTGCGGCTGCTTCGCAGTTCGCGCTACGCGCTCACCCAACCCGACGCCTTCGGCGCGGGCGCATCCCGCGACGGAACATGGGATGGTAGGAGAGTTGTTTACGAAGAGCCAAAATTCGCGTATATTCGTGTCGGGCGTAGCCCGGTTCGTGTCGCGGGGCTTGCCGAAAACCGAAGGTTGGAATGGCGCGGCGGAATTAGTCGAGTCTACCCCCAAAAGTGGGATATATCGGCAGCGCAATTTCTGATATTCTATACGGCATGAAAGTGAAACTCTCTTACGTCAAGTCGTCCGCAATGATTTTCGCCTGCGCCGTCGCGCTTAGTGCCCAGGCCGAATGCAGCTTCAACCCTGTCATACCGGACTGGATCGCCGATCCGAGCGTGAGCAAGTTCGGCGACACGTTCTACCTCTACGGCACGACGGACATCGACAAGGAGCTCTCGATGGCGGGCGTGCCGGTCGTCTGGAAGTCGAAGGACTTCGTAAACTGGTCGTTCGAGGGTCCGGCGGTCGAAGGCGTAGACTGGCGCAAGGGCGTTGAGACTGGAAAGGACAAGGACGGCAATCCCCGCTTCGGCTACTGGCGCTACTGGGCACCGGGCAAGGTGATTGAGACGAACGGACGCTTCCATCTCTATGTGACGCTCGTCGACCCCAAGGGCAATCCAGCGCCGACGGTTCTGATGGTTGCGGATCGTCCGGAGGGTCCGTTCCGCTTCGCCGAAAAGATCGAGAGCGACGACGGCGCGAACGGTCCGCTCAACCGCGCGCAGGTCAAGTCCGCGGCCGTTGCGCCGGACATCGACGGCGATCCGTTCGTCGACGACGACGGCACGGCCTATATCGTCTGGCGCAAGCGCTGGATTGCAAAGCTCAATGCCGAGCGGACAAAGACCGAGGGGCGACACATCGAACTCAAGACCGCGCTTCAGGGCTACTCGGAGGGGCCGTGCCTTTTCAAGCGCAACGGAATCTACTACTACTTCTACACCATCGGAGGGTGCGACGGATACCACTACGGCTACATGGTGTCGAAGGTTTCGCCGCTGGAGGGCTGGACAGATCCATCCGATCCGATTGCCATCGCGAGCAACTACCCCGGCAATGTCTGGGGACCTGGTCACGGCAATGTGTTCGCGTGTGACGGCGATTACTATATCGTCTACCTCGAATACGGCGAAGGGGGAACCACGCGGCAGGTGATGGCGAACCGCATGGACTTCGACGCTGAAGGACACATTATGCGCGTTGTGCCGGACCTCAAAGGCGTCGGCTATCTCGGGCCAAACCAGGAGACGCGTCCCAATCTCGCGCGAAAGGCGTTCTGGACTGCGTCGTCCGTTCGCGGTCCGCGCATGACGCGCGGCCGCACGCACCGCGACTACACGCGCACCTTCGCCTACGACGCGCAGCTTGCGGGCGACGGGAACAACGGCACGCGCTGGGCGGCCGACGGACGCGACAAGTCCCCGTGGATACAGGCGGACTTCGGCGCACAGACGCATGTCGGCGAAATCAAGATGTTTTTCACGCAGCCTGCATTCGGACACAACTGGAAACTCGAAGCCAGCCTCGACGGAAAGGAATGGGAGCCGGTTGCGGGAGAGAGCGGCAAACCCTGCCGTTCGCCGCACGTCGCAAAAGTTGGACGGAAGGTGCGCTATCTTCGCATCAGCATTCTCGATGGCGACCCTGGACTCTGGGAAGTGAAGGTCTACTAATGAAAAAGATTCTGCCATTTGCGATAGCGTTTCTTGTCGGCCTTTGCGTTTTGGATGCGAAGGCCGCAGGCGGGCGCTTTCAGCATCCGGGCATCGGACTCAACCGAGAGCAGCTTGATCAGCTGAAGGCGAACGTACAGGGCGGCGTCGAGCCGTGGAAGACCCTCTACGACTCACTCACGAAGCACGACCATCGCTTTTCGAAAAAACCGCGCATCTTCGCGCGCCGTGGCGAGGGCATCACGCAGATCGACAATCCCGACTTCGACAACCGCTGCGCATGGGATTCCCAGACCGCCTACTACCAGGGCATCATGTACGAGATCACCGGCGAGGCGGAATACCGTGAACGCGCGCTTGACTACGTCCGCTGGTTCTACACCCACATCACGGGAGGGCGTCCACACTGGGACTCGCAGTTCCGCTGGCCAAACGCCGAGGGATGGTACCTGCGCGCGGCGGAGCTTCTGCGCTACACGGGTCCGCAGACGGGGCCGCTCGCGTGGACGAAGGAGGATACGGACGGAGTCAACCGCTTCATCGCGATAGGGCGGGGCTTCTGGTGGGGGCGCTCAACGCTCCTCAACCAGCTCCAGTTCACGCTCGGCGGACCGCTGGCGCGCGCCATCTGGGAGGACGACTGGGATGCATACTGCGAGATGGTCGAGATCCTTACGGCGAACAAGCAAGGGCCGGTCGGCGAGCGCAATGGCTCAATCCGTGAGATGTGCCGCCTCGTGACGACGAACGAGCTGACCGGTGCGCAGGTGAAGCCGCACGTACAGTATTCGGAGATGGGACGCGACATCGGGCATCCCTTCCCTGGTGCAGGCCAGCTCGGAGAAAACCTGACGATCCTCTGGTCGCAGAAGACCCGCGTCGATCCTCTGACGGGAGAAGTGTCCACGAAGAAGGGCGCCGTCGATCCAATCGAATTCCTCAAGCACCAGTACCTGCGCGGCGTCAACCAGATTTGCAAATACAACCTTGGCTTCGACATAGACTGGACGCCCATTGCTATAAACCGCGAGAAGGGCGACTACTGGAGGCGTCCGGCGAACTGGGGCGGCGGGCGCGGAAGGCTCTCCAGCGAGGTCGACATAGTCTACATGCACTACAAGTGGGGCAGGGGCTGGGACCTTTCGAAGTCGGAGGAGACGCGGTACATCGGCTACGCCCTGGACATGAGGGGAGTGGACTATTCTCACGCGTTTCTCTGGATCCCGCAGAAGGCCGCGGGCAGGTGTACGCTCGAACGGCACGACCCAGGGAAAGACGGCGTGAATCGGTTTGCCGAGTTCATCCAGCCCAGGATGCCGGGGCTTTCTGTGGAGAGCGACAATTCCACTGGCGCCAAGTACATCTCTTTCTCAGGGAAGTCATTCATCTTTCCGATGTTTCTTCCGTTCCGCTGGCCTCTGCCGAAGCCGGGCGAGTACAAGATCCGCTACCGTTGCGACGGACAGAGCGGGATTGGAATCATAAACCCCGAAGACTACAATACCGAGTTCGCCGATCCTGAAACGTGCGAAAAGCGTGTGTACGTCGAGAAGGTGAAGCTTCCCGCGACGGGCCGCGAATGGAAGGAGTTCGCCTTTACGCTCAACAACCCGCCGAAGCGCAATCTCGTGAAGCTTGATTTCCGCACCAAGGGCAAACACCTCGACCTTGAGTGGATTAAAGTCCCCTAATCAGAAATACCCAAAAATGAACAAACTGCTAGTCAATGCTTGCGCATTCTGCGCAATCACCGCCACGGCTTTCGCCGAAATGCGTCATCCCGCGATGCCGCTCAACCGCGAAGACCTTGACTTCCTTAAGGCAAACAAGGAGAAGATGCCTTGGAAGACGGGCTGGGACATTCTTCGCAACGACTGGGCGTCACAGCCGACATACGTGCCCCGCGCGGCAGTCGAAGTCGTGGAGCGCTGGCCAGGCCGGAGCCTGAACAACGGCATCTGGAAGCAGGCCATGGCCATAGCATGGAACCAGGCGCGCATGTGGTACTTCACTGATGACGAACGCCACGCCCAGATTGCGCATGACATACTCATCGACTGGGCCACCACGCAGAAGGTGTTCGATGGATACGAGGCCTGCCTCGACATCGGCGAGCACGTCTACTTCTTCTGCGGAGCGGCGGACATCCTGCGCGGCTGCTGGAGCGGCTGGACGGAGGAGGATACCGCCGTCGTAAAGAAGTGGATGAAGGAGGTCATTCTCCCCGCTACCGGATATACGTACAAGACGATGGGTCCTGCGAACAAGGGCGCGCTGGAGATGGCGGGCGCCTTCGGAGTCGCCGTTTTCTGCGACGACGAGGAACTCTTCCACGAGCTTCTCGACGTGTTTGTGCGAGATCGCGTCGGATGTCTGGACGGCTTCCTGCCGACGGGCCAAGGGCATGAGGCAGGACGCGACCTCGGACATTCGTACGGCGGGCTGGTGTCCAACACTTACATTTGCGAGCTGGCATGGAAGCAGGGTGTCGACCTTTATTCGATGCTGGACCACAGGATGCTTTCCGCTGGCGAGTTCTACTCCGCGCACGCCCTCGGCAACTGTCCCGCGTTCATCACGCACGGCAACACGGACAGCACGCTCTACGCCTACGCCTGCGGAGGAGGCTGGGAACACGGGCGTCGCGGACTCACCTGGCTTACGACGGCCTACAGGCACAGGCTTGGCTTCGAGACGCCGTGGCTTGACCTGAAGCGCGGTCTCACGCCTGAAGACGCGGACTCCTGGTGCTGCTGGCTTCCAGACGACCGTTCGACGGCCGTGCCCCATACGTGGCGCACTCCCGTCGGCGGCAACCCAGGCGACGCGCTCGCCATGACGAACATCGGCGTCTCGAATCCGTCCGTCACGCGTTCTGGAGACAGCTGGACGCTTTCCTGCTCCGGCGGCAACCTCTGGCACCATGACGACGGCGAAGGAGATTCGTGCCTGTTTCTCTGCGCTCCGCTCACAAACCAGAACGTGTCGCTTGTCTTCCGCGTCGATTCGCTCGTCGCGGGCGATACGCGCGCAAAGGTCGCCGCGATGTTCCGCGCGAGCCTTGACCCCAATACCACGAAGAAGGCGTGGAGCGGAGTGCTGCCTGAGGCGAACGAGAATCATGAACTGGAGTTCTTCTTTACCGGCTGGGCGGAGATGCGCGGCGGCGCGAACTGGGAGAAGGGCGGCAGCGTGTTCCCCGACAGCTATCCTGTATGGGTCAGGATCGAGCGCTACGGAGACTGGGTGTACACGAGCTGGTCGCCGGACGGCACAAGCTGGACATCGCGCGGATGTGGCTCCTATAGGGATATGCCCGAAACCCTCTACTACGGAATCGCGGTCGGCGCGGGGAACGGGTCCGCTGTCACGGCGCAGGTTTCGTGCGTGTCCCTCACTGGCTTTGACGGCATCGTGACGCATGCGGCTCCTGCCGCGCCGATAGCCGTGGCGACGGGCGGAAATGAGAAGTCGATGCTTGTCAGGTGGGCCGCCAGCGCGAACGCCCTGCGCTACCATGTCGAACGTTCCACGAACGGTGGCGCGTGGAGGCGGATCGGAACGACAACGGACCTGCACTGGGTGGACGCCGAGACTCGCGCTTCGGGCGCGAAATACCGCATTGTCGCGGAGAACAACTACGGCTCGTCGGTTTCCGACGAGTACGACGGACTGTATGTCCCCGAAACGCCGGTCGAAACCCTCTACATGGGAGGAAGCAATTTCCATTTCCCCGCGCCTGGCGTCGTGTTCCGCACTTCTCCCATAACCGAGACGTCATCCATGGTTTTCGTCGCCGATCTGTCGGCATGGGCAGGCAGCAGCGATGTTGTCCTCTGCACCATCCTCGAGGGCGACATGCCGGATCCGTCGAAGATCACCATTGCCGGACTCAACGGCGCGTCGTCGTACGAGGTGTATGTCGACGAATCGACGCGGACCGTGAGGGCCAGGCTGAAACTCTCCGGTCCGCTCACGTGGAACGGAACCCAGAGCGCGTGGAACGACGCGGAGGCATGGACCGCGGGGGGCGAGGCGATCACGTTCGCAAGCGGCGATTCGGCGATATTCGACAGGACTCCGTTTCCTCGCGGCGCGAGAAACATCACGAGACAAGTGAAAATCAACGGATCCGAGACGGCCGGCGACGTGTCCGTTACGGCGCCGATGAACAACACGTACGAATTCCTCGGCGGAACGGTCTTCGCCGATTCGTTCCGCGTGAACACAGGCGGAAGGGTGCGCCTCGGATGCTCGGTCCCGAACGGACTGACGACGGCGGGCGACCTTGTGTTCGGAGGGAACGACGACATCATTGTCGGATCCGTCGCAGTCGAGGAGCCGGCGACAGGCTTCACAGTCGAGGAGGACGCGAAGGTGCGGATGAAGAGCGGACTGTACTCTCCTGTCGAGGTCTACGGACGCCTTGCCGTGAGCGGCGGACAGAATCTCGACTCCGAGGTATGGGGAACGGGCGAGTTCAGCATAACGGACGGAAGCTATACGTGGAGCTCGCGCGAGCTGTTCGACGGCTTCCACGGCACGCTTGAGGTCGGAAATGGCGCAAGGTTTTCCCCGGCTCTCGTATCAGACACGTTTGACCTGGCGGACGGAAGGCTGCGCATGGCCGGCGGCACGCTCTACCTCGGCGCGGCATACGGGGCGTACGTCGCCGACGATGTCGAGATCGCGCAGGGCACGGTGAACGAGATATATGCGGACAATGCGAACCTTGCGATACGAGGCGCCTTGACGGGCGCTGGGACGCTTCTCTTTCGCTCGACAAGGCAGAGGGGCGCGCAGCTGACAGGAGACTGCAGGGGCTTTACGGGGACGTGCACGATAAGCGGCACCACGATGGCGCCTGCGACGGGGTTCTATGGCTGGCGCTCTGGATCGGCAGATGCCGAGTGGGTACTGCCAGACAACTTCAGCGTGGGGCGCGACGGAGAGATGACGTACACGATATTCGACATCTCCGCCGGTGATCCTGCGATATCGTTCGGCACGCTGCGCCAGTTGGGCGAGAAAGCCTGCATAAGGATCGGCTCCACGCGTCAGGTGCGCCATGGCGTGAAGGTTGAGGTCGGCGCGAGGAAAGGAGGAGTCTCTGTGATCAACGGCAGGTTCACCGTATCGCGCGTCGCATTGACCAAGGTAGGCGAAACATCGACGCTGATGCTCGGGCCGAGGTTCGGCGCAGTAGACGGATCGACGATCGCAGTTGAGGCTGGGTTTCTTGGCTTTACCCTCGACGCTGAGGGCGCGGAAGTCACATCACTTGTAAACTGTCAAGTCGTGATGTCCGCCGAGTCGTCGATACGGGTGGACGCATCGTCCGATTCCCTGGCGCAGCTCGACGCGACGAAGCGTTATCCTGTCGCAGTGTTTCAGTCTCGACCTGGCACGAACCGTTCGGCGCTCTATGTCGACGGCGCGCCTGCGGCAGGCGACGCCGCCAAGTGGCGCGTTGCGTATTCCGATCCTGATTCCGAGGGACGCGTAACGGCGTGTCTGGCGTACGCGCCGTCCGTAATGGCCATGGATGCGATGGGCAACCTGTTTTCGCTTCCCGACGGGTGGGACGACGGACTGCCTGGAAGCGTGTACGCTGACGCTCCCGTAGAAGGCGCGTTGTACACGTACGGGCAGGGATATGCGCTTGGCGTCTTCGGCGCGGAGAAGAAGGCATTGTACGAGCCGGAGATGTCGTTCGAGGTGCATGACGGCGAAGGCGGGGTGAAGATAGCCACTGTCAGATACGATGCGAAATCAGCGAGGACGGGCGACTATGGGATAAAGTGCCACCTCTTCAGGAGTCCGAGCCTTGCTCCGTGGATGGAGTCAGAGGTTGCCGAAGGCTCGCTTGGCGAAGCCATGCAGAACGACGCAGGCCATTCGGACAAGATGTTCTACACCGTAAAGCTGGAGATCAAGGACAAAGCCCCATTGCGCTAAAATGTGGTATACTATTAGGCAAACCAATAGTTACATTCCACAAGGAGACAAACAGTGAACAAACTCATGATCTGGATCGCGCTGGCGCTCGCTGCGACAATGGCACAGGCTGCCGACATCTACGTCTCGCTCGAGACCGGCAAGAACAAGAACGCAGGCACGAAGGAAGCCCCCCTTAAGAACCTGTGGAAGGCTTTGGAGGTTGCGAAGGACGGCGACACCATTCATCTCGCAGAAGGAATTTACCCCGGCAAGATGAAGCAGAACTGGTTCTTGATCGACAAGGCAGTCTCGATCCTCGGCGGCTACTCCAAGGACTTCGCCGAGCGCAAGCCCCTCGAGCACAAGACGATGTTCCAGGCGCTCAACGAGAACAACGACAAGAAGGGGACTGGCCTCGGCGTCTTCACGATCGACTTCACAAAGCAGGCGAAGCAGCCCGACGGCGTTGACATGAAGTTCGACGGACTCATCTTCGACGAGGGCTTCGCCAACTCCTACCACGAGACGAAGGGCAAGCCCGAGGGCTTTGACACCGGCATGTGGCTCGAGGGTCCGGCGATGAACAAGACGCGCGACAAGTTTCCGTCCGCCAACCGCTACCTCGTCTACTCGGCGACCGCCAACCGCGCTACCGGCAGGCTCTCGTTCACGAACTGCGCGTTCGTCAACTCCGGCAACATCGCGTTCAACGTCACATGGTACCAGGGCGATGTGGTCGTCGAGAACTGCGTGTTCTGCAACAACCGCATGATCGGCGCGAACGTCATGTGCTCGAAGGCGATTCCGCAGGACGGACCCAACAAGCCGCGCGCCGGTTGGAAGCCCGAAGTCAACTGGCTCTTCAAGAACAACACCGTCCTCTTCACCTGGTCGCGTCTGAACGACCTGGCGGACATGGGATTCGGCGTCAGGAACAACACCGGCGTGAACGCGACGATTACGGACAACGTGATCGGCCTCAACGTCCTCACCGGCTACGACAACACAAAGGGCTCGGGCGCGATGAAGAAGCAGTCCATCGACAACAACGTCTTCTTCCTCAACCGCGAAAGCGACATCCAGATGACTATTTCGCCTTCGATCGCGAAAGTGCGCGTAGACGGGTTCGAGGACCTCGAGGGAACAGACGGAATCGAGTCCATTGAGGACAACGAGGACCTCAAGGACCCGTCAGTGTTCAAGGACCGCATCAACGCGAAGTACCTGAACTCGTTCCTCTCGATGAAGTACTCCGAGTCCGCGAAGCTCGACGAGGGCAAGTGCAACGGACTTCGCTCCGTGCTTGGCCTCCCGCTCCAGGGCACCATCACGACGCAGTGCGACATGTTCTGCAACCGCTATCCGCTCGAAGACGCGCTGAAGCTCTTCGGCGCTATGGACGGAAAGGGCGCACAGGCGCTCAAGTGAGCGGGCTGTGCGGCTGATTCAGGGGCGTCCGGTATCAATAGTATACCGGACGTTCCTCGTAGTGGCCGGGGACCCAGACGCGGACTACCGCGCCGTTGGGCTGGACCTGGTCCACATAGCATCCGGGGACCCAGATGCTGCGTACCCTGTAGTATCCAGGCGTCGAATAGACTGCTGCCGGCGCGGGGCTTGCGACGACTGTGCCAGTTCCTGTCACGATGGCGTCGGTGAAGCGTGTAGGCGCGGTGACGGCGTTATAGACGAGCCCGCCGACAAGTCCTCCGACGACACCGCCGACGAAACCGCGACCGCCGTGGCCCCATCCGCTGTGGTGATGGTGGTGCCCGCCGTGGTAGCGCGGAGGAGGGGGAGCGAACCCGCGACCGCCGAAATGTCCGCTTTGATGCATCCTTGGAGGCGGTCCGCCGCGGTGTCCACCAGGTCCGCCGTGGGGCCTTGCGAGGGCTGAACCAGCACACATAACCGCTGCTACGGCTGCAATTATGACTGTTTTTGTCTTCATTTTTTTACTCCTTTCGTATGCCGCACCATTGCGGTTACATTGCGTTAGGCGCGGAGGCGGATGGTTTCTGACAAAAAAGTTTTACTCCCACTCGATCGTTGCCGGAGG
Organism: Lentisphaerota bacterium; assembly: GCA_015061665.1. Lineage (GTDB taxonomy): Bacteria > Verrucomicrobiota > Kiritimatiellia > RFP12 > UBA1067 > UBA1067. The sequence continues at coordinate 3,699 of SUWC01000015.1, read as the reverse complement.
CTTGGACGAAATGTCGTAGACGACGCGGTTTATGCCGCGCACCTCGTTGATTATCCTGTTGGAGATCGTCGCAAGGGTCTCGTACGGCAGGTGCGTCCAGTCAGCGGTCATCGCGTCGATGGAGTTCACGGAGCGGACGGCGCACGTGTATTCGTAGGTGCGCTGATCGCCCATGACGCCGACGGACTTGACTGGCAGCAGAACTGCGAACGTCTGCCATATCGTCTTGTAGTCGGGGAGCTTGCGGACTTCCTCCTGGACGCGCAGGTCGGCCTGCTGGAGGAGCCTCACCTTCTCTTCGGTGACCTCGCCCAGGATGCGGACGCCCAGCCCTGGGCCGGGGAACGGCTGGCGGTCGAGAAGTTCGCGGTCCATGCCGAGGACTCGCCCCACCGCGCGCACTTCGTCCTTGAAGAGGTCGCGCAGCGGCTCAACGAGCTCGAACTTCAGGTCGGGCGGGAGTCCGCCGACATTGTGGTGGCTCTTGATCGTCTGCGACGGGCCCTTGACGGAAGACGAGCTTTCGATGACGTCGGGATATATGGTGCCCTGTCCGAGGAACTTGCAGTTCTTGAACTTGCGCGCCTCCTCGGCGAAGACGTTGATGAACTCGCGTCCGATGATCTTGCGCTTCTGCTCGGGGTCGGATACGCCCTTGAGCGCGGTGTAGAAGCGCTGAGCGGCGTGGGCGGTGTGGAGGTCGAGGCCAAGCTTCGCGTGGAACATCTGCTCGACCTGCACGTCCTCGTTGTAGCGGAGGAGTCCGTTGTCGACGAAGATGCAGTGCAGGCGCGTGCCGATCGCCTTGTGGAGCAGAACGGCCACGACGGACGAATCGACGCCGCCGGAGAGGCCTAGAACGACCTCCTCGTCCCCGATCTGCGCCTTGAGCTTTTCTATTGTCTCGTCGATCCAGCTTGAGAGCTTCCAGTCGCCCTTGCAGCCGCAGATCTTGAACAGGAAGTTGCCGATGATCTGGTTGCCGAACTGGGTATGGACGACTTCGGGGTGGAACTGGATCGCGTAGAAGCGCTTTGCCTCGTTGCGGATCGCGGCGAACGGGCAGTTGTCGCTCGTTGCGGAGACGACGAAGCCCTCGGGGATCTCGGATACGCGGTCGCCGTGGCTCATCCAGACGGTGAACTTCTCGGGGATGCCGGTGAAGAGGACGTTGTCGGCCTTTGTCGAAATCTCGGTCTTGCCGTATTCGCGGGCGGTTCCGGGGACGACCTTGCCGCCCAGCGTCTGGCTCATGAGCTGCATGCCGTAGCATATTCCGAGCACGGGGATGCCGAGGTTGAATATCTCGGGGTCGATCCCCGGCGCGCCCTCTTCGAACACGCTGTTGGGTCCGCCCGAGAGGATGATGCCCTGCGGCATGTCCTCCCTCAGCTTGGACGCGGGCGTGTCGTAGCGGATGATCTCGGAGAACACCTGCTGTTCGCGTATGCGGCGCGCGATCAGCTGTGTGTACTGCGAACCGTAGTCGAGAATCGCTATGCGCTGAACTTTCATTTTGCCGATTCTCCCAATCAGAGCGAAGCGAGAAGTCCGCCGCACAGGATAACGTGCCGTTCGCGGTCCGAAAGCGTCGTCTTGACCTTGATGTCGCCGGAGGCCGTGTGTATCGTCATCTCTCCGTTGCCTTCGACGGCCGTGCGGATGCCCTTGAGCGAGAGCGTTTCGCCCTGCTGGAGCGAATCGTAGTCAGACGGATCCACGAAGGTGAAGGGCACGATGCCGAAGTTGACGAGGTTGGCGCGGTGGATGCGCTCGATCGACTTCGCGATGACGGCCTTTACGCCCAGGTACATGGGGCAGAGGGCCGCGTGCTCGCGGCTGGAGCCCTGTCCATAGCTCTCGCCCGCGATGATGACGTTTACGAGTCCGGCCTCCTTGTTCTTGAGACAGCGGTCGTGGAACGTCTTGTCGCAGGGCTCGAACACGTACTTCGAGTACTCGGGTACGTTCGAGCGGAACTTCAGGCGCGCACCCGCAGGCATGATGTGGTCGGTGGTGATCTTGTCGCCGACCTTTATGGCAGCCGTGCCGAGGAGGTCGTTGGAAAGTGGAATGCCCCTCGGAACCTGCGCGATGTTGGGTCCGCGCACGATCTGCGTCTCGGGCACGCCCCTGCCGGCTGTGTCGCGGTATAGGAACATCTCGTCGTCGATCGGGAACTTCTCCGGCGCGGGGACAGACTCCACGCCGACGCACGCCGTCACGACGCCGGTGAGCGCGGATGCTGCCGCGGTCTCGGGCGAAACGAGGTAGACCTGCGCGGACTTTGTGCCGGAGCGTCCCTCGAAGTTTCGGTTGTTCGTGCGAAGCGAGACGGCGTTCGTCGACGGGCTCATGTGCGCGCCGATGCAGAAGCCGCAGGCGTTCTCGAGGATGCGGCAGCCTGCCTTGATGAGCGTCGCGAGCGAGCCGTCCGCCGCCAGCATCAAGACGACCTGGCGCGAGCCGCATGCGATTCCGACCTCGGTGTCGGGCGCAACGTGCCTGCCCTCGAGTATCTTCGCAACCGTGCGGATGTCGCGGTAGGACGAGTTGGTGCACGAGCCGATCATGATCTGGTTGACGCGCTTGCCGGCTATGGATGCGACCGAAACGACGTTGCCTGGGCTATGCGGCGCGGCTGCGAGCGGTTCCAGGGCGGAGAGGTCCACCGTGAACTCGTCGTCGTAGGAAGCGTCGGCGTCGGGGAGGATTTCGGTAAAGTCGGCCTCGCGTCCCTGCGCGGCGAGGAACTGGCGGGTCACGTCGTCGGAAGGGAAGACGCTCGTCGTTACGCCGAGCTCAGCGCCCATGTTCGTGATCGTGGCGCGGCTGGGAACGTCCAGCGTTGCGACGCCAGGCCCGGTGTACTCGAAAATCCAGCCGACGTTGCCCTTGGTGCCGAACTTCTCGAGGACCTTGAGGATGACGTCCTTTGCGCTCACCCCGCTTCTGAGGCTTCCGACCAGGCGGATTGCGCGGATCTTCGGCGTAGGGATGTGGAACGCGCCGCCCGCCATTGCGACGGCGATGTCGATTCCGCCTGCTCCGATGGCGATCTGACCGATGCCGCCGCCGGTGGGCGTATGGGAGTCGGAGCCGAGAAGGGTGGTGCCAGGCTTGCCGTAGCGCTCGAGGTGGAGCTGGTGGCAGATGCCGTTGCCGGCCTTGGAGTAGATGATGCCGTATTTCCTCGCAATCGAGGCGAGGAAGTCGTGGTCGTCGGCGTTTTCGAATCCGATCTGGACCGTGTTGTGGTCGACGTAGCTTACGGCGAGGTCGTTGCGGATGCGGTCCACTCCCATGGACTCGAACTGGAGGTACGCCATGGTGCCCGTGGCGTCCTGCGTGAGGGTCTGGTCAATCTTGATGCCAAGCTCGCGGTCGACTGACGGATCTCCTTCAACGAGATGCGCCGAAAGTATCTTTTGTGCGACGTTCATTGTTTTCTGGTTAGTTAAGTTTGTACGGATTCGAAATCTAAGCTAATATTATACCAAAAACCGCCGCGGTGATGTTTGCCGCTTGTTCATGACCCGAAATAGGCCATGGTCAAGCGCCTAAAAAATAAAAGACCGGAAAGCCCATGGTGATTTAGTTTGGAGGTTCATCCACGACCATCCGCAGGGATAGTGCGCGGTCTGACTGGAGTTCTTCCTTGAATGTCTGGGAGTTTGTGACGCCTCGCCTGGCCATGAA
>SUWC01000118.1 GCA_015061665.1 Lentisphaerota bacterium | reverse complement strand
GCATGGTTCCTCGTTTCTTGCACATTGAGACGAGGATATCATCTCATATTTCGCCGCTTTTGTCAATAGGGGGCGGCCAATTCGATATCTACAAGGCGAACGCGCCATGAACTAAATCACCATGCCCTGGCGAAAGAAAGTGGTAAAAACCAGTTTCTCGGCCTGTCGGAATATGGTATAATTAAGCCGCCTAAACAGGAGGAATGTAAATGAAGGCAAGAAATGCGCTAGTTGTCGCGGCTACGGCCGGAGTCGTGTTGTTCGCCGCAGCCGCGAACGCGGCGGATGCGAAGGGCGTCAAGCTCAAGGTCACCGGCGTCGCCGTGGTGGACGACACGTATGAAGGCAAGAGCGGGGCGAAGTTCCTGCCGCCGGAAACGCGCGTCGTCGTTCCGTCGGACAAGCAGCTTGCGCTGTTCCGCGTGGAGTATGACGTGCCGACGAACATGAACGTGCGCATCTACCTCGCGCAGAACTGCGAGGACGAACGCGGCTGCAATTTCGGCACCAGCGGATCCGGTCTCTACAGCGGAGCAGGCGTCTGTTCAAGGATTCTCCATCTGGATGGAAAGAACTACCTTGCGGACGGCGGCTTGTACGACGACGGTGTGCTGGTGAAGTCGGTCAGGCTGTCTTGCTATGAAGAAAACGACGAATGCGGTTTCTATGTCTGCGACGCGCCGGTCGACGTCCTGTTCGCGAAGGACGGAGAGAAGAAGACGGACGGCCTCAAGGTGCTGGAGCCTCTGCCGCCGCCGCCCGCAAAGTCGCTTTCGCTCCTGCCTGGCTGGACGGAGGATTTCAAAGCGGCGTGTGCCCAGGCGGCGAAGGATGGCAAGCTCGTCCTCGCGTACTTCCTCGACTCTCGCCCGGACGATGGCGGCAAGGCAACGGCCGTTCTGGACCACGAAGTGATTGGCTCCGAGGAGTTCCTGAAAAAGGCCGGCGAGTCGTACGTCCTATATATGGCGGAGCTTTACAATCCCTGCCAATCTTGGATTGCGAAAAACAATGTCAGGCCGACATTCGAATATGCCGTGCGCAAGAACGCGCTCGTTCTCCCGGGAATGGCGATCGTCCATCCCGACGGTTTGCGCGTGGCGCTTTTGGACATGGGCGGCTGGGAAGGCGGCGTCGACGGCTATCTCGCGAAGATAGAAAAGGGGCGCAAGGACGGTCTTGCAAAACTCGAAGCGAAGAAGAAGGCGCGCGAGGAGGCTGTGAAGAAAATTCCGCCGAAGACCGACAAAACATCAACGCCCGCCGGATTCACCGACAACCTCGACGAGGCGTTTGCCAAGGCGAAGGCGGAGGGCAAGCTGGTCTATGTCTGCTTCTCTGGCAGCGACTGGTGCTACTGGTGCAAGAAGCTGGATAAGGAAGTCTTGTCCGACCCGTTGTTCGTGGCGGGCGTGATGGACGACTACGTCCTCGTTTTCATCGATTCGCCGGAGAACGCGGCGCTGCTCTCCGACCGCGCCAAAGCCGAAAACAAAAAGCTTGTCGAGAAATACGGCATAAAGGGCTATCCCACGGCGCTCATTCTCGACGGCGACGGCAACAAGATCGGCAAGACCGGCTACCGCAGAGGCGGCGCGGCGAAGTATGTCGAATATCTCATGAACTTCAGGAAATGAACGGGGAAAAGTGGAAATATCCAGTATCCAGGTTCAATGTCCAATTTAGCATTTGCTGTTGGATGTTGGCTGTTTGCACAATTGCATATTCTTCAGATACCGCAACGGCATTGAAAGCCGAAGATCTGAAGCGCCTCAAGCAAGAACTTGTCGTGCCGTGCGAGACGAACGGCTATGGGCAGCTCGTCGTGCGCTGCCAGGTCAACGGCGTCGAGTGCAGACTTCTGGTCGATACCGGCTGCTCGTACACCTTTTTCGACAAGCCGTTCGTCGAGCGAGCATTCGGGCGTGACGCCGTACGCAGCGTGAAAGACCCCCGTGCCGCCTTTTCCAACATTGATTCCATCCGCGAAAGCGGTTCGGCGCTCAACCTGCATGGGGTTTCAATGTCGATTTCCGGCGTCGAGTTCGGCGGACTGGATGTGACGGTGTTCGACGGCGACTGGGACAGCGACTGGGATGATAAAGACGGGATACTTGGGCTGGATGTCCTCGGCAGTGTGCCGACGCTTGTATCCGTCGGCGACAGGAAACTTGTGTTCAATCTAAGGGAGCGAAAGGGATTCAAGTCCTACACATCCGGCGGATTCGTTCCGGGCGGGGAGTACATCTGCTCGTTTTTCGGTATCGTGAACGGAAAGCCGGTTTCGTTTCTCCTCGACACAGGGGGCAACATGACACAGCTTATGGGCGGGCAGGGGTGGCAATGGAAGCCGGGCACGAAGGTCGAGTGTAAAGTGGGCGACATAAACGGAATCAGAAAAGTCGAGATGGCCTGCGGGATGCCGACTTCGGTCACGGCATGCGACGTTGACATAAGCCTGAAGAGTCCGCTCGTCAAGTTTGGCGATCCGAAGTTACAGCGTATAAACTATATAGGCGTTGATACGCTGAAGGATTATGACATTCTTGTCTGGGACAGGTTCTATTATTCCGTCAGGCCGCGCGATGCGAAGCTGAGGGAAGACGTTTCGCCAGTGTTCCTGGACCTGGATTTCGACACGACCGCCGCGCCGGACCTGAAGGAATGGACGCGCCGCGTCCTTCGCGGCGCGGGATACATCAGGAATGCCGTCTCGGCCGTCGCGATCGACATCACGTCCGGCTGGCCCGTCCCGCGCCGCGTGAAGACCGTGTATGTGGATGACGACGGCGCGCCGCCCGTGAGAATCGCCGACGGCACGCTCGCCGACATCTACCTGAACGCGAAATGGTTTCGCGAGAACAAGGACGGCGAGGCGGCGGGCGCGTTCTTTCGCGCTCTCGTGCAGGTGATGCAGGGGTACGGGAAGACGCCGGGTGCCACGGAGGAAAACTGCCCCAAATGGCTCGCCGAGGGCATTGCGGAATACGCCAAGTGCTACATATTCGATCGATACTCCGGCAAGCGCGACTATTCGTGCGACAATATCGGCGCATGCCGCTACAACGACTTGTGCCGTGCGACGGCCTCCTTCCTGGACTTCGTTGAGCGCAACCATCGCGGCACTCTGGTGAGGGCCAACGCGGCGCTGCGCGCGCATGCGTTCGACGACGGGACGTTTTGGAAGGACGCGACGGGCAAGACTGCAGATGAGCTGGAAAAACTTTGGCGCGTCGAACTCGCCGGCGGCGTCGGCCACGAGCCGAACCGCGGAATAACGGAAGTCGAAATACCCGCCGCCGAACTTCCCGGGGGAAAAGAAGCTGACGGTAGCCGTCAGGCCGTGCAGCTCGCTTGGCACGAAGGGGAAATCGATCTCGACCACTTTTAGAGTGTAAAAACTGGTTAAAACCAGTTCGCCATGACGGGGGATTTTAAGTTATAATATTGATGTCAAGGAAACCATCAATAGGGGGAAGTCCAATATGAAACGCATGATGAAAACAGTTGTAGTCGCCGCTCTCGCTCTTGCCGCAATGGGTGCGCTCGCAGCGGAATCGCTGGTGTCGGAAGGGGCGCAGCCTTGCCGTCAACGTCAAGGCGTCTGTCATAACCGATAAATGAGCGTCAGTATGAAAAAAATCCTCATCCCAGCGTCAGGCTGGATTGTCGCGGCAGCGTTTGCCGCGTTGTGGCTCGGCTTGTGCGATGCAGCTTCCAGCCGTGATTCACAGCCCGATGCACCGCAAGCGGACAGCGTTCGCGAGGAAACGGAGACGTCCGGACAGCCTCCCGCCGTCACTGATGATGCGGCCCCGCGTCCTTCGGGCGGCAGTGTTGCGAACAGGGGCATCTTCTGGCGTCCCGCCAGAAGGTGGGACGTCTACACGCTCCACTCTCTTCTGTCGGGCGCGCCGGCGTATGTCATGCGTGTTGCGGACGCGATAAAGGACGCCTGCACACCGGTTGATGCCGAAAAACTGATCGCCATTGTGCAGGATGCGGCCAGATGCCCCAATCCCATAGTCAGGGCGATGATGGCGGATGCGCTTTTAATGGCGGCAGACTTGCCCTCGATGTCCATATCGAAGGAAAAACAGCCGGGGCTTTTGATTGACGCGGCCAAGGTGTTCGTGCTTGACAGCAACGGATTCGTATCCGCGCGCGCTTCGCATGCAATCTTCGCAGCGCTGCGCGAAATCGCGGACGCAGGCGAGCGAATGGCGGCGTTCGAGGGAGCGGTCGTGGACACAGACTCGAAGTTCATCGAAGCGATGGACGGTGAATCCGGCAAGTGGTGGTCTCTGCAGGGGCGTCTCTTCGACGGCATTGAAAGGGGCGATGACACGCTTGCCGCTTTCGCCGCGGCGGTAGAGCGGTCGATCGAGCGCCTGCCGCCTGGCGAAGGGCGAAAGTCCGCCGAGGCGCTTTACGCATCGTTGACTGGCGCGGAATATGCCGGCCCTGGGTCCGCCGAAAAGTACGCCGGCTGGCGCAAGGAACTTGTCGATGCCGGCAAGGCGATGTACGACGAAGAGTGGAAGCGCAAGAGCTTTGCGGCGTCCGTAGACGAAGACACGCGCTCGTCCGCGAGTGCGCTTGAGCAATTCGACGAAGACGTCCAGGAAGCGGGGAAGATGTTCAAGTTGCCTCAGATGGCGGTGAAGTACGCGCGGATGAAGGAAGATCTGCGTTCGGAGGCCGTAGAACGATACGGAGACACGGAGACGGCCGCAGCGTGGCTGGAGGAAGAGGACAAATGGCTCAAGTTCAAGTTGAAGGCCGCCGACAAGGCCGTTTCAAAATACGAAAACAACAAGCTAGGAGGTCGGGTTGTTGAGACAAGAGTCCTGAGCGTGAAACGCATTGTGAAGCAACCCGCTGACGGCGATGCGAATGGAGGTGGGCGATGAATTCCAGATTGACATCATATATTGCCTTGGCAGGCTGGATCGCGGCCGCCGCGTTTTCATTGCCGCTCTTTTCAGCGCGGCAGAAATGTGCCGACGACGCAGGCTCGCAGAAGGCTGCGGCGCGCGAAGGAGCTTCCGACGACGCGGACCGTCCGTCACCGGACAGTTCGCGCTCAAAGTCCCGCATCGGTAAATCCGCATCGAAATACTTATGCGGCGACAACGGCTACGCATGTCCAGGAGACGACTGGTCGCCCCCTGGAGACGTAGGCAGCATCGATGGACTTGCGGCGCTTCTTGGAAACGTCTCCCCGGGCAACCGCAGGCTGTTCGAACGGCTTGTCAGTGTGGCTGGTTCCGAAGACAGCGCGGCCGTATTCGCCGCGGCGCGCGCCTGTGTTTCCAGCAACGACCCCGCCATACGCGCAATGGCGGTCAGGGCGCTTCGGGATGCGCTTCCGCGTACGGGGGAAGACGCTGTCGGCAGGCTAGACGTTCTGCGCGAGTTTCTGTCGGACGAGTCTTCGTACGTCAAGGAAAGCGCGAAGAAGGGAATCTCCGACGGAATCGTGTATGCAAAGAAACTTATAGAACTTGGCGGCGGAACCGTGGCGGGTCTAGTGGATGCCGCGGTGAAGGCGGTGAAGGCCCTCGACGACGATCGAGCATCCGCTTCACTGGCGCAGGCGTTTCGGCAATCCCTCGAGTCATTTGATTCCGCTCGCTACGAGGAGACGCTGCGTACCTTGTCGGAGCTTTCAAAGTCCGATGACGACCTTGTTGCCGCGTTTGCGAAGAAGGCGTACAGCGCTGCCGCCGGGGAGAATGTCGGCGACGAGGAGTCGCTTGAGCGGAACGTGTCTGAACTTTCGGAGCGCATGGCCGACGCCATGGAGAATTTCCCCGAAAGCCGGACGATCGCGGCGAAGTTCGCGGAGGGGGCGCAGAAGCTCAAAGCCGAGGCGGAATCGCGCTACGGCAGCTCTGACCGTGCGGAGGAATGGCTCGCCGAGGAGCGCGAGTTCCTCAAGCGGAAACTTGGGCGCGGCCAAAAGGACGGCCTGGGAAACAGGACTTCGGTTTCCGTAAGGCCGGCCAAAGGATTTTTTGACACGCCGGAGACGGTACGATAGAAAGAACAAGGAACGGATTTTTATGTCCCCAAATTTTTAGCCATCTGGACTGATGCTGATCTTCAGGTAAGACTGTGGAATGTTGCCAATAACCTACTACCAATTACAAATGGAAATTGGCAACATTGGTATTGACAACATTTCCACATTGGCAACATTAAACAACCGAATCGCGGAAATGTGGAATTGTGCAAATATCCAATATCCAGCAACCAATATCCAATCGGATGTTGGGCGCTGGATGTTGCCCGCAATTTCATCGTCTGGAGGATGGGTCAATCACCTTGAGCTTGGAAAAATAGCGGCGCATGAAGCCGCGGTCGCGCGTGATGAGCGCATCGGCGCATTCCAGCGCGTGCGCGCCCACGAGGATGTCGGGAACAATCGCGAGGCGCAGCTTTTCCTTGCGCTTGACCGCTTCGAGCCGCGCTTTCTTCCAAATCTCGCCGGCGCGGATTGCGGCGGATTCCGGCATCGGAGAGAAGTTTATCCCGAGCGCCGCCATCTGGCGGGTGAACGCCGCCTTGTCGTGGAAGCCCGCCGAAGCCTCCGCCCACACCACGTCGCACGCGACAAGGCTGTCGTCAAGGGAGATGCCTTTGACGAAATCGCGAGACGAGGGGCCGAACTCCTGATCGGCGAGAAGAATGTCGTATATGACATTCGTATCAAGGGCGTAGATCATCAGCAACCTCTCATTTCGCGTATCAGTTCGTCGGTTGTGATGTCTCCAAAGACACCTTTGAGGCAACCATACGCCTCGTCAAAAGGACTGCGCTTTTTCGGTTGCACGGACATCTTGAGGCTTTTGCCTTCGGGTTTGAAGACGAAGACCATGCCAGGCCTGAAGCCGAGCTTGTCGCGGAATTGTTTCGGTATTGTAATCTGTCCGCGTTCGCACATCGTTGCCGTTGTCATGGGAAAATCCTTTTTTCGTGTGTTGAAAAGTATGCACGAATTATATCAGAGTATGGATTTTATGTCAATGGGGAAGATGCTGTAGGGTGCGATTCTAAACCGTTGAGCCGCTTGTGCGTAGCGCGGTTGATGCCGAGGCCTACGCCGACCTGCTCGCCCGACCCGCATGAAAATTTCCTGAAATAAGCCAACACG
>SUWC01000117.1 GCA_015061665.1 Lentisphaerota bacterium | reverse complement strand
CTCGACTCTGAACCTGCCGACTGGAAATGTCCGATTTGCGGCGTCGCCAAGGCTGCGTTCAAGCCGATGGAATGACTTCACCAATGAAAAAATCCTTGAAGCTACGCGCGGTCGTTTCCCCGACGCCCGCGATCATCGCGGGGGCATATGACGAGAACGGCAAGGCGGACGCCTGCACGCTCGCGTTTTACACGCCGACGAGCCATAAGCCGCCGTGCCTTACCATCGCAATCAACGCGACGGCGAAGCGCAGGACGCTGAAAAGCATCCTGCACTCCGGCGCGTTCACGATCGGCTATCCGAGCATCGAGCAGGCGGCGGAGGCGGATTACATCGGCATCGCATCTGGCTACGAACACGACAAGATTGCAGAAGTCGGCTGGACGGTTACGAAAGCCGAAAAGATCAACGCGCCTGTCATCAACGAACTGAAGCTGGTTGTCGAGTGCAAGGTCGTGAATACGGTCACAATCGGCAGTCACGTGCAGATTACGGGCGAGGTCGTGAACATACAGGCCGATGAAGGCATCCTCGACGAGCACGGCAAATATTCACTCGAAAAGCTCAAGCCGATCATCTACGACGAGGAGAATTGGCGTTATCTCGCGGTCGGCGAAAAAGCCGCCGACGCTTTCAAATGTGGGCTCGTATTCAAAAAGGCGTAATCATGAGGGACAATATCACTATGAAACAGCCAGACATTGACGATAAATCCAGCGAGGCATGTATTCTTGATGTCATCGAGCAGTTTGTCTGTGAAAAACGAAAGCTCTTGCAGGACAGGGGCGATTTGGAACGTCAAATAAAAGACAGGCTTAAAACACATGGTCGCTCATGGAAGCCGTTATACGAACTGTTCGAGCCATTGGGACTCCTTCCAATAGATGCCAAATGTAATGACGAGAAGCGCGATGTGCTTTATGCTCTATCGAAGACTGCGATAGGAAGGATTGAACTGTATTTGCCGGTGATGAAGCTTCTGGTGGAAGCAATCAAGAAAAAGTCAGTGGACAGTGTTGAGTTTGCAAAGAGTGATTATCGCGAATCGGATTACTGGAATCAATTACGAAACTTCTTTGAAAATATGAAAAAGGCACATATAGTCTCTGTCTGTGTCAAAGATAATGGAGAGACAGTGTCGATATGCCCTAAAGCAGACCGACTTCAGTTTTTCGATGGCGGATGGGCGGAAAACGGCATGGTTTATCTTATTGAAAAGACTATAAAGAGTTTCTCAAAGGCAAATCGACTTGCTTCATCCATTTTCTGGAATGTCAAACTTTCAAACGGCGCGCCTTGGGACTCAATCAAATATGAATTTGACGCGATTGCCAAGGTCGGAGCAATGTTCTATGTGTTTGAAGTCAAAACAGGGGCCATTCTCCCCGTTGACAAATGGTTTGAGAGGTGGAGTTTGTTCAGGAATGTGGGGGTGAGATATATTCAATGCACGGCAAAAGAAATCGATTATAGATTATTCATGCCATTGCAACTTTTTCCGATAGCAAATTTTGAACAACTTCTTCAAGAACGATTGAAAAAAGATTTGGTCAAATCAAAGGATGATAAGGATACCTGCGGAGATATACATGGCACTTGAAGAACAGAATACTTTAATTGCAGCTGATGAAGGTGAGACGTTGGAGATTGTGGGAGGGCCGGGCTCTGTCCCGGCCGCGGGGGAAAAGGCCGACACGGAGGTCGGCCATTTCATGTGATGGCGTCAAGTGGAACCTTGGCAAATTGAAGGTTTGGTCGAGAAATTGAGAATGAAGGAATCTATGACAGTCGTAAAAATTACAGTGCTTGAGACATCGCTCAAGAAGGATCTGGCAGACGAATACGCCGTGCCGAACCTTGAGCCGTGCCCCGTCCTCAAGGCCGGGCAGGTGTTCTACGCGACGAACACGTGTCCCAAGGGAATGTGCGACGCCGCCTGGCGCACGATCAACCAGTACGTGTTCGCCCTCGCCTGCGGGGTGCGCGAGTTCTACGGCGGCGGATGGATGAAGGAGCCGGGCAAGGTCATCACCTGCTGCAACGACGGCTTGCGTCCGGTGTATTTCAAGCTGGAGGCCACCGACGATGAGGCGGGACCATTTCTCGGCAGGGACTGAAAGAGATAAACATGAAGAAGGTTAAAATCACAATTCTCAAGACGACACTCGACAAGGAGCTTGCGGCGGAATACGGCATCGACGGACTGACCGCCTGTCCGATGATGAAGGTCGGCGACGTGTTCTACGCCGACTACGCGAAGCCGCAGGGGTTCTGCGACGAGGCGTGGAAGGCAATCTACCAGTATGTGTTTGCGCTGGCGCACGGCGTGGACAAGTCGCTCTTCTACTACGGCGACTGGATCAAGAAGCCGGGCGTCGCCATCGTGAGCTGCAACGACGGACTCCGTCCCGTCATCATGAAGCTCGAGGCGACCGACGAAGAATCGAAGATCGACTACGAGCCGGTTGAAAGATAATTCTGAACGCACAAATCACAAAAATCAATCTCGCCACACCGGACGCCTGGTGCGGCGGTAGTATGTTTTTTCATACTAATTGAGTGTCTGACGGCTGATGTCGTATAATATGCGGCATGTCAAAGACAGAAACCATTTTTACATACCGGCAGTTCGTGAAACGGATGACGTCCGGTCAGGGCGTGGCGACGCCCGACGGAGGATGTCCGGTCGGTGTTGCGCTCAACGTCTTTCGCGGACGCTGGAAGGCGGACGTCCTCTACCGCCTGTGCGTCGGGGCCGTTGGTTTCGGCGAACTCCAGCGCCAGCTCCCCGGCGTCACGCGCGCCATGCTCGCGTCGACGCTCCGCGATCTTGAACGCGACGGCGTCGTTAGCCGGAGGGAATTCGCTGACGGCAAGGTGAAACGCACCGAATACACCCTTACCGACAACGGCAAAGACCTCTATCCCGTCTTCTACGCCCTCATGAAATGGGGCTGGAAACACTCTCAAATCAAAGGAACAGAAAAATGAAGAACAGAATCTGCAATATCCTCGGAATCGAAAAGCCCGTCATCCAGGGGCCGATGGTGTGGCTCACGGACGCGAAGCTCGCCGCCGCCGTCTCGAACGCGGGCGGACTCGGCAGTCTCGGACCGAATGCCGGCCAGACCTCGGTCACGCGCGACCCCGGCGAAACCGCCGAGCGCATGAGGGCGGAAATCCGCAAGGTGCGTGAACTCACGGACAAGCCGTTTTCGGTCAATGTCCTTCCGATGTCGAACGGCGTTGACGTGTTTACGCCGCCGATGCTCAAGGTCATCTTCGAGGAGAAGGTCCCCGTCGTCACCTACGTCGGTGATGTGAAAAAGGAACTTTTCGACGAAATCAAGTCGCGCGGCATCAAGATCGTCTATCGTTCTCTGAACCCCTCCCCCGCGGAGGCGGCGTTTGCGGAGGAATGCGGCGCGGATATCGTCGTGGCGACGGGCTTCGACGAGGGTGGCACGCTTCCGAACATGACGCTCGGAACCTTCTCGATAGTTCCGCTCATCGTCGACGCCGTGAAGTCCGTTCCTGTCATGGCGGCGGGCGGCATCTATGATCGGCGATCCTTCAACGCGGCGCTTGCGCTCGGCGCGGAAGGCGTCTATTGCGGTACGGCGTTTCTCATGTCCGAGGAAAGCCGCATGGCGGCGAACGTCAAGGAGGCCGTCCTCAAGGCGAATGCCAAAGACCTTCTTCTCTTCCGCACGATTCCCGCATACTACCGTTCGCTTCCCGGCGCACTCGCCAACAAGCTTGTCGAGATGGACAGGGCGGGCGCGACGAACGAGGAGCTGGGCAAGGCGATGGGCGGCTTCGCAAACCTGCGCAAGGGAATGCTCGAAGGCGACATGGAGAATGGCTACGTCTCCGTCGGACACGCCATCAGCTTCATCCATGAAATCAAGCCTGCCGCGCAGATTATCGCCGACATGACGCGGGATTGGGGGAGGCTGGCATGAGGGCGATGTTCTTCAACGGCAGCCCGCGCAAGAACTGGAATACCGCCAAGATTCTCGAAAGTGCGATGGAGGGGGCTCGGTCCGCCGGAGCCGAGACGGAACTGGTCAACCTCTACGACATTGACTTCAAAGGGTGCAAGAGCTGCTTCGCCTGCAAACTCAAAAACGCAAGGACGGGCGGCGTATGCGCCATCCGCGATGCGCTGCGTCCGGTGCTTGAGCGCGCGGCGGCGGCGGATGTGCTTGTCGTCGGCTCGCCCGTCTATTACAGCGGCATAACCGGCGTCGCGCACGCCTTTCTAGAACGCCTGATGTTCCCACTCGACACCTACACGGTAATTGACGGAGTTCGCCAGCGCTTCCTCAGGAAAACGGTTCCTACGGCGATGATTCTGACGATGAACGTCCCGGAGGACGCACTCGACAAGTGGCAGTATCCGACGCTTCTCGGCATCAACGAAAAGCTGATGGACGGGATATTCGGCTATTCCGAGAGCCTGTTCGTGTGCGACACATGCCAGTTCGCCGACTACTCGCGCTATGACGTCAATCTCTTCTCCGCCGAGAAGAAAATCGCCCACCGGGATGCGCACTTCGCCATAGACCTTGCCAATGCACGCGCTCTCGGAATTCGCCTTGTCGAAAAGGCCCAAGAGAAATGAACGAGCTCAATGTCACCACCCGGCGGGGGACTGTGCTGAACGGAGCGCTGTTTCTCTCGCCGGGGCGGTCGGACACTCTCGTGATCGCGATCACGGGCATACACGGGAACTTCCATTCCAATCCGTTCTACTACGATATCGGAGACGCGCTGAACGCCGCCGGGGTCGACTTCGCATACGCACAGACGCGCAATGCGTTTGGCGTCATCAGGACGCGGAACGCCATCACGAAGAATGAGGAAGTAATCGGCTCGTGGAACGAGCGCTTCGCCGAGACTGACGAAGATATCGCCGCCTATCTTGACGAGGGCGAGCGGCGCGGCTATCGGCATGTTATTCTCGCAGGACACTCCCTCGGCGCGAACAAGGTCATCTACTATCTCTCACGTAATCACGATCCGCGCGTAGAGCACTTCATTCTGATGAGCCCCGCGAACGTCGATTACATGACGAGCGGCGTGACGCGAGAGGAACGCGAAATCGTCGCCGCGCTCATGTCGGAGGGCAGAGGCGGCGAGATGCTCCCCTTCCCGCTCATGGGCTGGGTGGACTGCACCGTTGCGACCGCCGCCGACTGGCTCGGTCCGACGCTGAACAATGTTCATACCTCGCATGACGGCGACTGGTCGCAGATTTCGCGCATCACGCATACGGGCGCGCTGTTGATCGGAACATACGACCGCTTCACCGACGGCGCCCCCGCCGCATTTCTCGAGAACATCAACAGCCACTTTCCGAAGGCGAACGAAAACCAGCTTGTCTTCATCGAGAAGACCGGCCACACCTATCAGCAGAAACACCGCGAAGTCGCGGGCACCATCACGCGCCTCGTCCTTGGCTGGCGGGGTAAGGACATTCAATGAAGAATCTGTTTGACGAAACGAAGCTTGGCGGCGTGACGCTGCGCAACCGCGCATGGCGGTCTGCCACCTGGCTGGGACTCGCCGGACGCAATGGCGAAATCACGAACGGCATCATCCGCACGTACGCCGGACTCGCCAGGGGCGGCGCGGCAATGCTTGTCACGGGGCTTACCTCAATTGCCGAGGACGATGCGGCCATCGGTGGAGAGGCGAAGTTCTACGACGATCAGTTCGTAGCCGGGCATCGCCGCCTGACGGACGCCGTCCATGACGAAGGCGCGAAGATCATCATGCAGACGGCGATGGTGGACGGGCTTGTCGACGAACTTGCGACAGATGAAGTGGAAGGCGTCGTGCGGCAGTTCGGCGAGGCGGCAGCGCGCGCCGAGCGCGCCGGCTACGATGGCGTGCAGATTCACGCCGCGCACTTCTTCTACTTGAGCAAGTTCATAAGCCCGCTCTTCAACCACCGCACCGACCGCTTCGGCGGCTCTGCCGAGGGCCGCGCCCGCATTCTCGTCGAAATCCTCGCCGCCATGCGCGAACGGACACGCCCCGGCTTCGTAGTTGCAATAAAAATCAACAGTGACGACTGCCAGCCGGGCGGATTGGCGCAAGACGATTTTCTTTTCGCAGGAAAGATGCTTTCTACCGCAGGAATCGACGCCATCGAAGTCAGCGCGAACTATACGTCACGTCCGAACATCCGCGCGGGCGTGAACGAGTGTTCCTTTCTTCCGGCGGCAGAGGCGTTGGCGGCAATCGTGAAAACACCGGTCGTCCTGGTTGGAGGCGTGCGTTCGCTCGAAACGGCAAATGCTGTTCTCGCCAAGACCGCCATACAGTACATCGCGCTGTCCCGCCCGCTCATCCGCGAGCCGAACTTGATCAACAGGTGGCAAAAGGGTGATGTGCGGCCGTCCGCATGCGTCTCATGCAACGCATGCTACCGCACCACTGCTCACGCATGCCTCTTTGCTGTCTGCCATTGACATACGGGACACTCGCCGAGGACAACAGCATGGCGGACTTCGGCGAGCCGCCCATCGTCGTCAACTGCTTCTACCACGAGCAGGTCAAGAAGTTGGCGCGGGGCACGGCGACCTGTGGCGCGAAGGCGGGTGGTTGCCCGCACAAACGGGAAAAGCCCGACACGGGGCAACGGCAACGTAGCGGGCTTTGCGAGCGAGGTGCGGGCGCGGGCGGTCAGACGGTGCGACGCAGGACAAAGTGGCTTTTTCGCGATGTGATGAGACCGAGGCTGGACAGCCGGCTGATTTCCGCTGAAAGCGCGCTTCGCTCGACACAGAGGAAATCCGCGAGTTGCTGGCGGTCGAAGGGAATGTCGAATTCGTCAGTTCCTTTCTGCTGTGCCACAGAACGCAGATAGGCCATCAACCGGTCTTGCGTGGAGCGGTGTGACAGGATTTCGATCTTGCGGTTCAGCTCGATCGTCTTGACGGCGAGTGCTCGCATCAGGTTGCGGACGAGCCGCGCGTGGAACGCACAGGCGTTCTCGCAGGGCGAAAGAATGCGGTCGGTCTTGACGAGCAGAACGTCGCTGTCCTCGTCCGCCTCCACGTCGACACTCATTGTCTCGGCCCCGGACAGCGACTGAGCGGCGGCAACGATTCCCGCCGGGCCGATGCGCTTGATGATGGTGCGGCGTCCTTCAAGGTCGTATGTCGAAACCGAAAG
>SUWC01000116.1 GCA_015061665.1 Lentisphaerota bacterium | reverse complement strand
CTCTGCGGCCGACTTCGACCCGTACGCTATGGCACGCAGAAGCGACTTGCGCTCCTGTGCCTTCTTTCCGAATATCTGGTTGAATATCTGGTTGAAATCTCGGAAAAGCATCCCTTCGCGCGTGAAGCACAGCTGCCGGATGTTCTCGTCGGACGACAGTCCCGGATTTATCTCCTCAAGATACTTTGGCACGCCGCCTGTCACGGAAAGCACGTCAAGCATTTCAGATATCGACGTGCGCTCCGCCGCCGCGCCCCAGAACGCCTTGCACACAGACAACGGCAGTTCGCCCACTACAAGGTCTAGCGAATCCCTTCCGACAAAACCGGTTCCATTCAAGATGTTGTCGGCAATCCAGCTTGAGACGCTTCCGCAAAGCACCAGAACGAGATTATCCCTCTTCTTGAGCATTTTGTCCCAGACAATCTTGAGCGTTCCGGCAAAAGACTTGTCATATCCGCCCATCCACGATATTTCATCCAGCAGCACCACGACCCGGCCGGACTCCGGCAATGAACTGCCAAGCATGCGAAAAGCCTGAAGCCAGTTCTTGACGGCAACGTCAGGCACATCGGTCTGCATTGCCAGCTGCTCCATGAAACTTCTGAGCTGCACTTTGTTGTTGACGCCCTCGCCCGGTGCCTGTCCGTCTATGGAGATAAAGTAGTCGGCGGTACGCCTTGCGAATTCGGACACAAGAGTTGACTTTCCTATCCGCCGTCTGCCGCGAACCGTCACAAGGGACGGCGTAGCCTTCTGCCAAAGCCCGTCAAGTCTATTCAGGATTTCCGTTCTGCCAACAAACATATTTAAGGCCTCCTATCCGCTATTTGGCAGTATGATATCAAATTTCGGGCACGAAATCAACCTCATGCCATATCTCGTGCCCAAAATCCTATATGCCAATTCGGGCACGAAATACAGTGGCGCACACTTTTCGTGCCCAGTTTGCCATTAATCGGCTCCTGATTATCTGTCTATCCTGAACACGCCGAGGGGGAGATTCATTTCGTTGAAGATGTTTCCGGTAAACGGCGGGCAATGGAGGTAGCGCACCCCGGCCGGCGACGCGACGCCCGTTGCGACGAGTCGGATTTCATTGGACGGAAACGACCCGCGTCGCAAGCCATTCGTCTCTATATTCAAGATTTCCGCATGGACCCAACGGCCATCGGCATTGGCAATTTCGAATGTGCTGTCCAATGAATTGTCGGGATTGTATAGGTAAAGCGAGCGGGCTTTGTCGAATGTCAGCACCGCTTCGTTCCCCTCCGCATGCCATTCGCGCAGTGTCGGCGAGTCAGCGCGAATGCCGGTAAAGCCGTAGTCGCGAGCAAGAGCAATAGCGGCAAGCCTCTTCGCCACAAGAACCTTGTTGTTAGGGTGTACATCCCACCAGTTTCCAATATCGGAGATGACGACCATTGCCGCGTTCTTCTCTTCTTTGGCGAACTGCGCCTGCGCAAGCTGAATCGGCAAGGCATTGTTCTTATAGGGCGCTATCTGAACGAAACGGAACGGAAGTTTTGGATTTTCGAAAGCCATTGCCCAGCTGTCGTACAGCGCATGCTGCAGTTCAATGTAGCGTTCCGGATTCCAATGGTTGCTGCATCCCTGATACCATATTATGCCTTTGATCGCGTACGGCACAAGCGGTGCAACGCGGGCATTCCACATTGCGCACGGCTGCTGGTAGCCGCCGTATCGCACAAACCTGTTCGTCATCGACGTATTCCATTCTTCCGCAGACACTGGCGGATACGCCGGATAGTCCTTAAGTTCAGTTCGCCGCTCGAACGCCTCGGGCGAAATCCACGCCTCAATCGGTGTCGATCCCTCATACGCACCGATGATGCCCACGGGAACGTTCAGCGCCGAATAAAGCTCCAATGCGAAATAGACGCCAATCGCGGAGAAGCTTCCACTTCCCATTCCAAGGTTGTCAGGTGTGAATGCCTTCCAGAGGACAGGCTTCAACGGCATGGTGCGCGGTATCGCAGACCACGGCTCGCCAAACATTGACGCGAAACGGACAAGCGGCTTGCGCGTCATCGCCGCAACGAGCGCACCCTCCCTATCGCGATAGCGCGGATTCTGCCCGAAAAGCGGCATTCCTGCGTTGGACTGCCCGGCGCAAAGCCACACTTCGCCGACCAGAACGTCTTTTACTTGACGGTCGTTCGCAGACATAACACGTCCTTCCGAACAGGCCTCCATCGGCGCAAGTCGAACCATCCACCGTCCGTCCGCCCCGGCCGTCGTTCCGATGCTCTGCCCGCCGAAGGTCACCTCGACCTTCTCGCCAGGATCGGCACGGCCCCACACCGGCACTGGCACACCACGCTGGAGAACACACCCGTCGGCAAACGGCGCGGCGAATTCGACCACGCCAGCAAACGATACAGTCGCTTCAACGCATAGAGCGAAAAGAACAAAGAACATTTTCATCGCACAATCTCCGAGAGGCCTTTGGTTTCGTCGAATGAAAAATATCTTACCTCTCCGCCCGGAGTCTCAAGCACATAGCCCAGAGGGGGAATATGGAGGGACTTTTCGACAAACGCGCTCGTGCGATAGTTGACGATAGTGCGCGAGCCGTCGCCGTATGTCGTCTCGAAGACGCCTGCGGCGATTTCACGATGCCCTGTCATTTCCTCCTTCTGGAGATGCCGGACCGGTCTGTACTCGCGCCAGGCTTTCACGACGGACGGAATGTCGCTGAACGAATGCGTGTAGAGGATCGGACGCGACCCGAACTCAATCATCATAAGCGCCTTCTCGGGATCTTCCTTCCTGTCGTAGATACCCCACCCGAAATCGAACGCGCCGTTCGACCGGTCTTCGTTGCCGTAGGTATGGTTCTGAAACCATCTGTCGGACGTGTAGAACACCACTCCGTGATAGACAAGCTCCCAGACAGGGAACACACCGCTCTGGAATCCATTGAACTTGTTCTTCTTCAGAAAGTCGATCTCGTGCCAGAGGTAATTCACGTAGTCAAGGTGACTGATGCCGAGGTCGAAGCCGCATTCGCTAGCCGCTCCGCCCATCGTCGTCTGCGCCAGGTCGTAAAGCCGCGAATAGACTGCGCCCATGTCGTCGGACGTCTGCTTGTGCGCGGGGTGTCCGCACCGGCGCGGCTCTATGGCGCTCATCACGTCGAAGAAAAGCGGTCCCGGTCCAATCACGTCCCTGAGACGCGCAAAGTCAGTCTGGCACCAGCCCAAGTCGAGCGCCTTCCTGGTGCAGAGGTTGTACGCAAGTCCGCCGGGCCAGAAGCCGCCGTCGGGGAACTGTCCGTTCGCATACCGGCAGGCAAGGTCGAGATTGAACCTGTCTGCCGGGCCGTACATCTCGGTGTAGTCAACCTCAGCCGAAATCTGGTAGCCGAGCGCGCGGCATTTCGCCGCAAATGACCTGAACCCCTTCTCGCCTCCGATCGCGGGCTCCACAGGGAACATGTCGGGGTAGCGTCCGTCGTATCCGCCCGAGGTCCATCCCGCGGAAAGAATCGTAGCCTTGTCCACCCCGGCGTCATGCAGCTGCTGCACGTAGTCCTCGCAGATGAGGAACGGCATGTGGACAAGGAGCGGCTGCTCGTTCGCTTTCGTCATGCGCAGCGTATGATCCTTCAGCACCTGCTTGCGGCAGTGCTGCGAAATGCGGATCACGAAAGACTCCAGCAGATAGTCCGTAACAGAATTCGTCTTGGCGCGGTCGCGCGCCATCCTGATTCCGGCGTTGGCAAACTGGTGCTTCCTGTACGCCTTCGCGTAGCCCACGTAGTCGGCGTTCCTACCCTCAAGCCTGCGGAAGTCAACGACGATGTCCTGATATACGGGATAGAATGCGCGCAGCTCCTTGACCATAAAGCGCGGAAACGCCTCGTAGCGTCCATCCTTTGCCACGGCGTTGAAGCAGTAGTCGCAGCGCCACCCTGTAACCTGTCCGTACCAAAGCGTGTCGCCGCGCTTCAGGGCGAAGATCGGCATCCATCCGGCCCGGTCGTTCGCGTATTCGCCGTCGTCCTTCTTGAAGCGTCCATACGCGCCGCGCGCGTCGATCCAGTATCCCTCATCGCCCTTTCTTGCCGTCATGAAATCAGGCACGACGTCGATGGAAACGACGTCATCGGCAATGCGCTCCTTGGGATACGTAAAACGCAGATGCGCAGTCGAAACCTGTTCAAGCGGGACGAGTTCCGTCCGCACCCTGCCATCCGCCAGATTAAGGCGCACCAGCGCGTCTTCAGCGCCGGCTGACGTCGCCGCAATTACCGCGCATAGCAACGCCATTTCATGGATTCTTTTCATTCCAGCTGTCCTTTCTTGCGCTTCGTTTTTTTTGTGGTTTTATGACAACATTTAGAATTCATAAGCAACTCCTATTGTTCCTATTGCGATGTCGCGGCGGGCCCAGTACTCGGACTTGCGTTTCTCAGCTCGCCGCGCCTGCCTGTTGATTGTATCGAACTGCCTGACCTTTGCGTAGACCATCCAGTTATCGGCGAAGCGCCACGTCAGATGAAGTCCGACGGTCGTTGTGCAGAACGCACCGCCTAGAAAAGGATGGTCTGGCTCGTTTCCGTACCGCGCCCCGAACCGGCGCTTGCACCCCCACACGGCATCGGCCCACGCCGACAGCGTCAGCGTTTCCGTCAGTTTGAAGTCGTGACGCACCCCGAAACGAAGCCGCGTCCACTGTCCCGGCTTTATCAGCGTAAGCGTGTCCCAGTACGGCGTAAGATAAGGATTCTCAAGCGACTGGAAGTATCGGAATTCCCAAAGCGTGTCGTCGTAGCCGTTGCGGTATCCGAAGAGCGGATTCCACACTCCGCCCGCGCCGTTGAAGAACGTGACATCTTTCGAAAGCTTCCAGTCGTAGCCGTAGAACGCGCCGCCCTCGAACTCGTTGAACGCGGGGCGGTGCAGTTCATGCTGCTTGTCATGAAGCATGCTCAGGAAGCAGCCATAGCCATACAGTTTTCCGTAGTCGCCGAAATGCACTGTCCAGTCCAGATTCTGAAGCGCGGTGGGCCGCGTATCGCAGAGCGTCCCGCTTGATGAAAGATACGCCGTCTCGAACTCCGCCGAAAGCCGCCCTTCAAACACAGGAGGGCCGACCTCCGTGTCGGCCGCGAACGCGACGACACGCGTCCCTCCCGCGAATGCCGCCGCAGTCGCGGCAAAAAGCGCGACTCTCATGCTCCATCTGCGTTCTTTGCTTCCTGTAAAATTTAAGGCCATCTCCGACAACCGTCTTACTGTATTCTCTTCATTCGCCACTTCTCGGCGAAATCCCCGCATTCGACGGAGATTTCGTTTTCGCCCGGACGCAGCCCGACGGACTTGAACTCGACCGTCGCCACCTCGTCCGGCATCCGCTCGCCGCGCTTTTCGCCGTTAACAGTCAGCCGCACCGGAGCATGGAGGTTGGAAAACACCATGACGTCGCACACGGAATTCGTGGTTGTCTCCATGCGCTTTGAACAAAGATGAAACACCGGCGCGGAACTCCAGTTCGCCTTGTAGAAGAAGTAGCTGTCCTTGAGTATTTTCCGGTCGGCCGTGACAAGTCCCTTGTCGTTTACGCCAGGACGCACACCCTCGTACCTGTCGCTCGCCCCGAAGTCGCTGAAGCACCAGATGAACGCGCCCCAGAGCCGTTCGTCGCCGCACATCTGCCGCCAGTCCGAGACATGCACCTGCGTCTGATATTCCTCGCTGTGATCGAAAGTGTCTTGCGTTCCGAGCGGACGCACCGGGTTCTGGTGCTGCTCAGCCGCGCCTCCAGCACCATATTCACTCATGGCAAAGCATCTGTACTTTGGATTCTCCTTGAGAAAGATGTCAACCCACTCCGCCATCGTTTCCGTTCCATA
The DNA here is from genome assembly GCA_015061665.1 of Lentisphaerota bacterium. Lineage (GTDB taxonomy): Bacteria > Verrucomicrobiota > Kiritimatiellia > RFP12 > UBA1067 > UBA1067. Next base: position 1,313 of record SUWC01000116.1, on the reverse strand, counting down.
CCAGCCCGGATAGACGTTGAACCCGATCTGGTCGGGTATCGCGATGATCGACGCCAGCGTCCGCCGGCACGCCGCCGCGACAACGGGACGCGTCGGATCCAGCGACTTCATGTGCGCGTACAGGAGCCGAATCGCCGGATCGTAAGCCGCACCCTTCGTCGGACGGAACGGCTGCTCGCCCTTGAACTCGCCTGAGCTGTACAACTCGTTGCAACAGCTCCACCAGGCAACGCACGGGTGCGACCCGCGCCATTCGATCATCTCCCGCGCCATGGCCAACGCATTCTGCCGGTATGTCTCGGTAAGCGTAAGGTAATCGACGTTCGGAATCTCGCTCCACACCAAGAGTCCCAGCTCGTCGCACAGCCTGTATATGTTCTCGCTCTGCGGATAGTGGCAAAGGCGCACGGCATCGCACCCCATCTCCTTTATCAGCCGGATGTCGCGCTCCTCATCCTCCGGCGAAACCGCCCAGCCTTTTCCTTTCATATCCTGATGGCGGTTCACGCCACGCACCCTGCGCCTCTTGCCGTTCAGGTAGAAGCCGTCCTCCCGGAACTCCACTGTGCGAAAGCCGACGTTCCTCACGACCGTATCGCCATCGAGCGATATCGTCACCGTGTAAAGTCGCGGATTCTCCGGCGTCCACAAGTCCACCTTGCCGCAGTCGTACTCCTGAACGACGTAATCCCCGCCGAGACGAGGCACTTCTGCGCGGACTTTCCCAGTCGTGGCATCCGGCCACAGCTTGACCGGCCTCGTCGGGTCGATACCCTTCTCGCCGGTTTCTATCAGATCGACCTTGCGGTATATGCCGCCGCACATGGTGAAATCTCCACTGGCGGGCGGAATCTCCGGATCATAGCGGTTGTCACCCCCCACCTCCAGCTGGTTGCGGGACGGCTGAAGGAAGTCTGTTATCTCGAAGCAGAACGGAGTGAACGCTCCGACATGGCTGCCTGCGAACCTTCCATTCACTCTCACAACGGCCTTTTCGCATACGCCGTCGAAACGGACGAAATACCGACGTCCATCCTCTGGCGCAGGAAGAGGCCTCGTGTATGTCGCGACCTTCATCAGCGTCGCGCAACGCTTCACGGAGTTGCCGGGATCGATTTTCAGACGGAAGTCGTCGACTCCGAGTCCATCGGCAAAACCCATGTCGTAGTCCTCGGCATTCCAGGTATGCGGAACCGAGACGGGCACGCCGTCCAGACGCCAGCCTTTTCCGTTCAGCGACGTGACAGCCGTCCCCGCCCCCGCCTTGCCCGGATTGACATCGATGAGATAGATCTGGCGCGAGCCTTCATGGA
>SUWC01000115.1 GCA_015061665.1 Lentisphaerota bacterium | reverse complement strand
CGATGAGGATTAGAAACGCCATGCACTCGTCGCGCTTCGTGAAGCCGAACATGTCGCGGTTCGGCTGCGTGATCTTCTCGTTGAACCACTTGGGCTTGTAGAGACGCGCACATTTCGAATCCATCACAAGCGTCCATCCGAAAAACTTGTCGAAGAACGCCTCGAACGCGCGCTTGTAGTGCGTCAGGACGAGAAAAAGCCGTTCGTCGTCCGTCTTGTAGAAATACGGGGATTCAAGGAGGACGTTCAGCGTCTCGCGGATGCGCTGTCCCGTCTCGTCACCACGGTCTATGAGTTCCTCGATTTTCATCTTCAGCTCCTTGTCGTATCCAACTGACGTGAGATTGCTCCAACAAAGTCATCGCGGACCTCAGCCTCGGCGGCGAAACGCGGCCAGTCTCGGACCGCGCTCCTAACTTCGTCCAGCACCGCGCGCGCCTTGCGTTCGCGCATGTTCGCGAAGCGCGCGCAGGAGAGGATGTCGTCGTCCGTTATGCCGATGCGCTTTCCGTTCACGGACATCTGGTGGCGCGAGGTCCAGTCGCCTTCCGGATTGTGCGCGTAGCACTCGTCGTACGCAGGGGCGAGCGACCACTCGCCGCGCCGGTCCATGAGATACGCGATGTTCTTCACGTGGTCGTCGCAGTTCCACGCCAGTACGTTGAACGCCATGCGTCGAAATAGCTGCTCGTTGGCGCGCGCATCGTTCACGACGCGGCGCGTGACACGAAACGCCTGTTCATACGAATATGCGGCGGGATCATTGAAATCCATGTGCGCAAGAGCTCCGAGCGTCTGGGCATGCAGCTTGCCGCCGTCCGCGAGTCTGTCGAAACGGCGCGTCATGAAGTGGCACTTGTTCCAAATACGACACTCGGTCATCTCAATTCCCGCCGCGCGGGCCATCAGATGGTAGGCGTATTCGACGCGCCCGTAGCCCCATTTGTCGTCGCCTTCCTTGTCTCCGTTTCCCGTGAGCCCGTCGAACTTGATGAGCCAGTAGCCGAATCCTTCGGGAAGCGCGACCTGTCCGGACCTCACCTCGCCCGTCGCCTCGTTCCACCCGATGAGCGCCTTCGCGCGCGCGCCGCCGGCGGAAGAACCGACCTTGAGAATCGAGGCATATTCGCTGATGCCCGGAACAAGCGACGCCTTCGCGTCTTCGCGCATCTTGAGAACCCTGTCTGCGAGTTCCGAAAGCGCATCAACCGTCAGCCGTTCGCTTGCATCTTCCTTGTCGACAAGCGCCGGCTTGTATTCAAGCGCGCCCATCCCGCGCCGCCCCGCATAGCAGAGCCTGTCCACGGCGTTCAAGTCTTCTGGACGCTTCCCCTGTTCTCGCAACCATGCGGCAATCACCTTGTTGCCGAACTTGTCCGGCAGCGAGTCCGACAAGAGCCCGGGAAGTCCGTGAAACGACTTGATGGGCAGTTCGGGAAATTCAAACACCGACGACGAAAGCGGCATCATGAGTGGAGACACCTCAACGCCCATATCTAGGAATTCGTCGGCGTACTGGAATTTCGCAATCGGACTTTCATCCTGAAGGAGCACGGTCCCCACACGAGTACCCCAAAGATAGACATTCGCGGTATTATGCATCTCGACACCTCATTTTCATTTTGCAGACTGCTCATCGCCCCACGTACGTACTGTCCTGGCGCGAACAGTCCGCACGCGCTTTGGCATCTTCATCGCATGTTTTTCCAGTTCCGCAACCTGAAGCGGCGTTGGAGAGGGCTCTGGCAACACAATCGACAGCCTGTTCAAAACATTGAGGCAGCGAAGAACCGAAAGAAAAGAATCGAGGCGAATGCCGCCTGCGCCGTTCTCAAGGCGAGAAAGCGCATAGCGCGACAGGCCGGCCTTCGCGGCCAGCTCTCCTTGCTTCATCTTCGCAGAAATACGCAAATACGCAATTCGACGCCCAACCTCCTTCAGCAGGGCTTCATCAGATATGTCATCTATTCTATTCATTAGGCCTCACTCCTGTGACATTAACCGCATCTTTCATACTTTATGCCTTGAATATGTGACATATTAAACCAAATTTCCCCTCGCAATGCAAGGGGAAATCATCTCGATTGTGCCTTTACGCGGCGACCTCATACATTCCTACGAGGATGGCCCCACCGTTATTTCAAGTCCGTGTCCATTCCTACTTTGCGATCTTCCAGCAAAGCCAGGCGGACAATGTCTTGGAGTCGAAGATCGTGCCGTTGCGGATGGCATCTTCGACCTCGGCCTCGGAGAGGACGACGGGGTAGACGTTCTCGTCCGGATCTTGGTCTTGGGCGTGCGCGGTTTCGGACAACCCCGCGAAGTAGAGGTGGATGCGTTCCTCGCAGTAGCCCGGCGTGCAGATGATCGTCGTCAGGAACTTGATGCTCGTCACCTCGTAGCCTGTCTCCTCGGCGGTTTCGCGCTTCGCGCCCTCGACCGGGTCTTCGCCCGGTTCGAGTCCGCCCGCGATGACTTCTATCAGCGCCTCTTCCGCGGCCTTGCGGTACTGCTTCACAAACACAAACTTGCCGTCGGGACGCCGCGCGAGGATTGCGACCGCGTTCCCGTGGCGGATTACCTCGCGCTTCGCCTTTCTTCCGTCGGGCAGTTCGATGTCGAGAAGATCGACGCTGATGATCTTCCCGGTGTACTTCCGCTCCGTCGCGAGCGTCTTTTCAGTGAGGTCTGTCGTTTTCATTGTCTTGATTTAAGTCGCTTTTGAGATAATTATACCATAAAACTCCGTCTTTTGATTCCAAGGTTTTTTAGCCACAAAGGACAGGAGATGCAGGAGTGTGGGGATGGGTGAGTGTCTTTTTTAGCCACAAAGGACAGGAGATGCAGGAGTGTGAGGGCGAGCAAGCTTTCTCGTCTCGAACTTGTGTGAACCAAAATTAATCAACATACCATAATCGATTTTCATGGCGACCAAGTAGTTGATCGTTTGCGCTATGTGGACATTCAAAAGCGTTGACACCGCTTTCAACTCAATCACAATGCCATCCACCAGCATGTCGACGATGTAATCACCGAGAACATAGCCGTCCTCATCGTGAATCGTTATCGGCACCTGTGTCTCGACATTAAAACCCGCTTTTGCCAGTCTATGTGCAAGACCGTTTTCATAGACTTTTTCAAGATAGCCGACGCCGAGATACACATGCAGATCATACGCAATCTGGCGTATGGCATCGCATTTCGCATTAATCTCTTCTTCTGTCATGGCGTTTTTCCTTTTCTGCTTCTCATCTCATGTTTCTCCTGAACTTTGTGGCTAAATACTCCTGTCCCTCCTGCCCTTTGTGGCTAAAAACATCCCCCGAACCTTATCATCTGAAGCATCTATCGCAAGCACTTCTTCCACGAAGAGCCGCAACGGCAGTCTGTATTTCGGCGGCAGCCACGAGAACGGATAGCAGCCAGCCTCTTCAAACAAGTCGTCTATGCTCGTGAGCTCTCTGCCAGACGACGGACTTTTGCCTTCAAGCGAGATTTCGCATTTCCGCACAAACGGCCACAATCCCGACATACAGTACATCCGTTCGCTTCTAATTTCACATCTGGCGCAGCCGAAAAGCCCCCTAAGCATTCCGTAAAGACATATTGCGAAAACAGCAGACGCGACAAGCGTCCACAACAGACTCACACCGACCGCCTTAAACCGTTGCACCCTGTCCTTTATCTTGATCTTTGCCAGAAAACCGTCGTCCGTCTCCTTGAATTCAAGCGCATCGTCTTCAAGAGAACCGTCAACAACGTCGGTAAGCTGGATGTCGTGCGGTTCACTTGGAAGGTCATCGACAATCTGGAACGAATAGGCGACGCCGATTTTGACTGCGCCTTTCGGCGCGGATGCAAGAAACCGGTCGTACCATCCGCCGCCATAGCCGAGGCGCTTTCCGCCGCGCGTGAACGCAAGACCGGGGATGATCCATGCATAGACGCTCTTCGGCTCCACGACGTCGGCGTCAATCGGTTCGCGGATTCCCATCGGCCCGCGCCGCAGGTTCTTCTCGTCCAGTCCCTTCAGCTTCGCGAGCTCGTACGTCTCGCCGTTCCAGCGGGGCGCGACAACCTCGACGCCCGCATGAAGCATGTACTCGATGTATGGGCCGATGTTGATTTCATCGGGCGAGGCGAGATAGACGGCCAATACGCCACCGTAGTCAAGCGGGTCGAGCATAAAGCCGATGTCGCCCCGCGTCTTGAGCTTCTCGCAGACGACGGCATCGGCCACGGCCTTCTCGTCCGCCGCGAGCCCCCTTCGCCGCGCCTTCATCTCCCGCCGAATCTCGCTCTTGTTACTCATGGCGTTGAATGACCGGGAAGTCGAAGTAAGTGTCGGGATAGGGCTCGTTCTTGAGCGTGAAGTGCCACCACTCTTCGGCGATGGGCTTGAAGCCGTGGGCGAGCATGATCTCACGGAGGAGCATGCGGTTGGCGAACTGCTCCTTCGTTACGCCTTTGTAGTCGGGATGCGATTCGAGGCCGAACCAGTCGAACGTGCCGCCCATGTCCACTTCCTTGCCGGTCTTCATGTCGAAGAGCGTGAGGTCCACCGTGCTGCCGCGGCTGTGCCCCGACTTCTCTGCGATGTAGCCGCGCTCGAACAGCACGGACTTGTCGAGGTCGCGGTAGAAATACGGCTTCATCCGCGTGTCGCCGACATCGGCCGCCCAGCGAACGAAATGCGCGACCGCCCGCTGCGGACGGTAGGCGTCGTATATCTTCAGCCTGTAGCCGCGCCTCACGCAGTCGTCGCTCGCCGCCCTGAGCGCACGCGCGGCCTCCTTCGTCAAAAGCGCGCACGGCTCTTCGTATCCGTCGATGCGTTCGCCGACGAAGTTGTAGGTCGAATAGTACCGCGGCTCGAGAATCGCGTCCGGCACCGCCTCGGCGAGCGCGACAAATCCGCCGCGCCCGGCGACATCCACCTGCACACACCCAGCCAGCACAACCGCCAGCGCCCCTACGATTCCGAGCAAGTTCTTCTTCATCGTTTTTCCTTTCGCGTTAAGTTCTCATCTCATGTCGTCGCAGTTCCTTGTAGCGGAAGCAGAAGCGGGCGTGGTCGTTCCGGCACGGCGTGCCCCACTCCTTGTCGTGGTATGCGCGCTCAAGGTCGTTCAATTCGAAATATGGGCAGCGTATCTTTTTCATTGTTTTGTTTTAGCCGCAAAGACCGCGAAGGGGGTTCTCTTTCATGATTGTAAACTTCCGCAAGAGAGGCCACCAACTCTTCGCTGAAGCCATCAAGGTCTGACATCGTGATGACTTTCTCGTTGAGAAGACACAGCAGGTTGAAATGCATACTCGAACGGCTCATTTCCGCCTGGACACCGACGCGCCTAACGTCCTGCTTCAGCCGCTTTTCCAGTTTCCAGAACTTCGTCGAAGGGCTCTCTGCTGCTGCGATTATTGCGGCATACTCATTAAGGAGCGACTGCATGCAGCGCTCTTGCCATTCAGGCAGTCTCTTGCGAAACAGTTTCCAGTCTCTTTCACTTGACATGATGCCTATCTCCTTCTTAATGCTATTCGCAATCACAAACGACCAGCAAACCACATGCGATCGCCACACAACAGCGACGCCATCTCCTGAACTTGTCAAAACCGGTTTTCATATTGCTTGCATCCCTTAATCTTGTTGTATCGTGCGCTCCGCCTCCAGCGCGCGGGCGAGCTGGTCGGGGCAGGAGGTGCCGTTGCGGCACTGTATGCCCTTCAGAAGCGCGATGATCTCCTCGATCTTTCGTCCGACGACGAGCTTCGCGACGCCCTGCGTGTTGCCGGGACATCCCCCGACGAATTCGCACTTCGTCACAACGCCGTCCGAGACCTCGTAGTTGATCGCCCGCGAACACGTTCCAGTTGTATTGTATGTCGTCATTCTCTTTTCCTTTCCCCTCATATCCTCTTGCCGAGGCGGATGCCTTAGGGTTCTACTTTGAAGAGCATTTGTGATGCCCCATGCCGACTGGGCGGACCAGATTGTAGACTATCATTATTGCGAGGAACGCTGCTGACGCCCAGTGCACGACGGAAAGCGAATGGCCCGCAGAGGCGATCGCCGAAGCCGCCGGAAGCGCATTCGGGACAAGGTTGATTGCGATGCCGCAGAGAATCGCGCCGATTATGATCACCGCGACGTACGCGGCGGCGGCCTTGCGTCCGACAAGCGCGGAGACTGTCGTGAGCGACATCGCGTTCATCGCAGGTCCGACCATCAGGAACACGAACGCCGCCCCTGGCGAGACGCCCTTCGCGACGAGCGACGCGGCGATCGGAATGGACGCCGTCGAGCAGACGTACATCGGGAAACCCACAAGCGCCATCACCGGCATCGCAATCCAGTCGCTGCCGTGGAAAGCGTCCGCGAAGAAGTTGTCGGGAACAAGCACAGTGACAAGGGCAGACACGGCAAGTCCGACCGCAAGCGGCTTCGCGACGGAACCGAGAAGCCGCCTGTACGCCTGCCAGAATATCGCCTTGATCCCGCGCGAGCCCGCAGCCGATTCCTCGGCGGCGACTGTCGACGCGTCCTCTCCGCCGACAGCGGAGACCAACGCTCCGCCTACGACGCCCGTAAGCGCGGCGGCGATCGGACGCGCCACGGCGAAGACGGGACCGAGCAGGGCGTATGTCGCAAGGATTGAATCAATTCCCGTCTGCGGAGTGGAGATGAGAAGCGCGGCGGTCGGACCTTTCCCAGCGCCGTGCTTGCGAAGCCCCGCCGCGATCGGCAGCACGCCACACGAGCAGATCGGAAGCGGCACGCCTATCGCCACGGCACGGAGAATTCCGCGGAAGCCTGAGCTGCCGCCCATCATGCGGTTCACCCAGCTGCGCGGAATCCACACGGCGATGATCCCCGCCATCAGGAATCCGAACACAAGCCACGGCGCCATCATGGCGAACACGTGGACAAACGCAATCAATATGTCTTTCATTTTCCCAACCCCTTCTATGCCATCTTCGAAAAACTCTCGAGCGCCTCCGCGAACGACTCGATCGTCTCGTCGGCGTTGCCCTTTTCGATGCCCTCGCGTACGCAGTGGCGGAGATGTCCGTCGAGCACGATGAACGACAGGCGGTGGAGCGCTCCGTTCGCCGCGTTGAGCTGCGTAAGGATGTCCTCGCAGGGAATGTCCTCTGCGAGCATCTTCTGGACGCCAGTCAGCTGGCCGATGAT
>SUWC01000114.1 GCA_015061665.1 Lentisphaerota bacterium | reverse complement strand
CAGGTTGTTTCCCGTCCGTGAATGCAGTTGAGCAAAGAGATTTATACATGTATAAATTCCTGTTGACGGGCGGCACTGATTTATGATACTCTTGTCCGCGTGAAGGCGGATAAGAAACAGAAATGGGTTGCGCCGAGCGCGCGGATAGCGAATCTCCTGCGGGAGAGGGTCGCCTCTTTGAAGCCGGGCGATTCGCTTGGCACGGAGGTCGCGATCGCCGAGGAGTGCGACGTCAGCCGCATGACCGCGCGAAAGGCCGTGAACGCGCTTGTGGAAGAAGGGCTTGTGGAGCGCAGGGCCGGCATCGGCATTTTCGTCCGCAGTAGCGGCGAGGTCACGCGCCGCTGGCGCTTTATCGCCGGCAACCTGATGTGGGACCCCGCGATCAAGGCGGCGAGCGGCGCAAGGCGCGAGGCGCAGAAGATCGGAGCGGAGCTTGAGCTCAAGGACGCTGGCGGCGACATGCGGGCGCTGCTCGCCGAGATTGCGGCGCTTCCTGATTCCGGCGCCACGGGGGCGATAGTGTTTTCCGTCCACGCGAAGGCGTTCGACGCGGTGGTGCATGCCGTTGCGGAGAAGGGCTTCCCAATCGTGGTCGTCGACGAAGACCTCGGGAAGAAGGTGAATGTCTCCTGCGTCGTTGCGGACAACGCAATCGGAGGCAGGCTTGTCGCGGAGCGCATGGTCAGCGCAGGGCACCGCCGCCTAGCGTTCATTGGCGACCTCGTGGCCGATACGGTTCGCGGACGCTGGAGCGGATTCTCGAAGCTCGCCGCAGAGCTGACGGGAGAGACTCCGCTTAAGTACGACGTGAAGGGCGAAGACAGATTTGGCGACTGGGGGACGGAGGTGCGCGCCGCCGTCGTGCGCATCGTGAAGCGCAAGGTGCGTCCGACCGCCGTCTTCTGCTCCTGCGACGCGATAGCGCGGCACGCGATGCGTGCGTTCGCGGAAGTCGGCATGCAGGTTCCGGACGACGTGTCGCTCGTCGGATTCGACGACGACCCGATTGCTGAGTGGACGACTCCTGCGCTCACGACCGTCCGCCAGGATTTCTCGGCGATGGGCCGCGAGGCGGTGAAGGCGCTTGTCGCGCGGATCGCGAAGCCCGCCGCGCCGGGAGCAACGGTAACGGTGCCGGTGGGATTCATTTCCCGTGAGTCCTTGGCAAGACTTCGGCGGAAGGCATAATCCGATTTCAAACCAATCAACAAACCAACAGAGGGAAATCCATGAAAACAGCAACAAATGCAATCGTGCTTCTCGTGAGCATCTGCTTAGGCGCATTTACGTCTCTTGGCGACATCACGACGGGGTGGAACAAGACAGAAAAAGGCGCGTATGATTTTCTGTCTACGGACAACTGGGCGGATGGCGTCGTGAGTGGTGTGTTCAGTGCCGACTGGGCAAGTGGATCGGGTGGCGACACCGATCTGTACCTCGGTTCCGATTGGACTGGCTCGTTCAAGATATTCGGGTCAATTGTGGGGAGAACGATCATCCGCGCGTCGAACGGACCGTGCACGGTGACGCTCAATGACGATTTGTACCTGACGCCGTCATCCATGGGCCAGGATTTTGTATTCGGCAATGGTTATGATGACAAGAAAAAACTGAACTTCGACCTCGGCGGACAGTCGCGGAAAATATTCATCAACGGTGGTGCGCGCTGGATTTTCTCAGACCGCATTTCAAACGGCGACCTTGCTTTCGATGGCGCAGGAACTGTTACGTTCCGAAGCGCGGGCGGTTCGAATGGCGCGATAACTCTTTCAACGAATACTGTTCTCAAGACAGGATTTACGTCAAGCGACAAGAATGACATTGATGCCGTCCGTGCGAGCGACTTGACGTTAAGTCGCTCCCGCGTGGAGTTCCAGGAAACCTACGTGAGCGTGATTGACAGAATCACCGGGAAGCTGAAAGTCCTCGCGGACGAACCATCATGCTCCATCCTCTATCCGCGAGCTTCAACCGCGGACAAGACGGACACGGTTCGGATTGGAAGTCTCGACATGGAGCCGGGTAGTTCGCTGCTCGTTCGCGGTGCGAAGCTCGGTGGCGACGTGAAGGTTCTTTTCGACACCGCGCCAGATACCATCGGTGGCATAGTGCCGCAGCTTGTCGGAGCCAAGGCGGACGGCGATACGGCAGGGCAGAACGGCATGTATGATCAGTCGTTTGTTTCGTACGATGCGGAAAACGGACTTGTTCCACTTGATCTGACAACAGATTATGCGGCCGACGTATCCGCCGAAACGTCTGTCAATCTCCTTATCCCATACGGAACGACGAACTACCTGTCCGGACCAGCCACGGTCAACTCTCTTTACCTCGGCGCAAAGAACGGCGGCGACCAGTGCGCAGCAATCATGCCGGGCGAAAATGTCGAAGATGCGACTCTGACCGTTGAGAGCGGCATGGTCTTGATCGGCTACAACAGTGCTGCGGGCAATTACAAGTATCCGACTGTTGGCGTCCCGCTGGACTTTGGTGCGCGTCCGGGCTTCATCGTCTGCCCGGGAGGCAAGAGGAATCAAATCAATGGCGCGCTTAAGGGTTCCGCCGGCGTCACGTTCACGACGCCTATGGCGACTTCCGCCGCCATTACGACAAGCGGACTTGTCTTTGGCGGTGACGCGAATGAAAGCACCTACACGGGCGACACATACATCCAGACATTCGTCAATGTGGGGGCGACGGGGCTTCTCCCGCATGGAGATCGCACGGGCGACGTTTATGTAAACGGAATACTGCTGGCCGACAATTTCACGATCAACGGCCTTTATGGAAAGGGCACGGTGAATCGCGCCTCTTCCGGGACGAAGAACATGTTCGTTGGCGACAACGACGCGGACGGTGACTTTACCGGAACTTTCTCGGTCACGGATAACAGTTCCACGCTGACAAAGATTGGAACTGGCATGCAGCGCTTCGGTGGAATGGTGACGCTCGCGTCCAACGGTAATTTCAACGTCAACGTGGGCAAGGTTGTTCTTGATGGCACTGTGACGCAGGGTGCGGTCAATGTAGCGGCGGGCGCTGCAATCGGCGGCAACGGCTCGATTGCGACGACGTTGACATTTGTGGACGGCGCGAAGTTCGATGTCGATGTGGCGGACGATGTCGCGTCATGTTTGAATGTAACGGGTGCGGTGACAGGCGGGCCGGTGACGGTCAACGCGAATGTCAGGAGCGGAAAGTGGCGCACGGCTCAGCGCATTCTCACGAGCGGAACATCGATGGGCGAGATGACATTTGCCAAGGGTGCTGGCGTCGGAGCGCTAGAACTCCGCGAGAACGGCACTGAACTCTGGGCGACGCCGAGGAAGGCTGGCTTTTACGTTGTCATTCAGTGACGAGTTTTGATAAAACAGGTCTGACCTACTTTATCATTCTGCACGAAATTCCCAGGAGTTAACAATGAAAAAGACAGGATTCCTTCTGTCCGTAGCGCTAACTGTAGTCTGCGCAAACGGAGAGACCCTAGAGTCGCTGAAGTCTCGCGCACAGGCGCTTGAGTTCACGGGCGCGAATGGCAAGGTGCTGAAATACCGTCTTGTGGAGAAGACGCCGTCCGACGGCTCAAAGGTCCCGCTGCTGTTCTTCTTCCACGGTGCGGGACAGCGCGGCGACGACAACACGGCGCAATTGGGCAACCTGCCGGACATCGTTACGTGGCTTGACGCCAATGAAGCAGGCTTCAAGGTCGTCGCAGGGCAGGTGCCGTCCGGCAAGCTCTGGGTCGACGTCAACTGGAATTCCCTCGCCCACACGATGTTGCCCGAGCCGTCGGAGTCGATGGGACTGACGCTTGAGCTGCTGGATACGTTTCTTGAAGATCCGGCGGTCAATACAAACCGCGTTTACGCGACGGGCCTCTCGATGGGCGGCTACGGCACATGGGATGCCATTTCGCGTCGTCCCGAGGTCTTCGCCGCCGCGATTCCGATTTGCGGCGGAGCTGATGTCGCGCAGGCGCCGAATCTGACTGGCGTCGCTATATGGGCGTTTCACGGGAGCAAGGACGGTTCTGTCCCCGTGTTCCGCAGCCGCAGCATGATGAGCGCATTGTGGAACGCAGGAGCCGACGCGCACTACTGGGAATATCCAGACGCGCCGCATGACGTCTGGTCGCGCACATACAAGAACAGCGACATCCTCAAGTGGTTCTTCGCACAGACCAAGACAACGGCGTCCGGCGGCAGCGGCGGCGATACGCCTGTGCTTGGTCCAACGGAAAACGATCTCGGCGACGTCCGTCTTGAGAGCGAGTCCTTTACGCTCCAGGCTCTCGCCACTGGCCCGTTGACGGACCATGCCGAGACATTCACAATAGCGCCTGGCGCGGGCAAGGGCGGACTCGATCGCATTGTGGTCAAGGGAGGCGCGGGCTATGCAAATGCCCACCTGGACATCCATGAGTTTTTCCGCGAAGGCAGCGCCTTGCTCGATATCCACGCGGCCGAGAATCTGCTTGGTACGGCGGCGCTTGGCACGGCGGGGAAAGCGAACGTTACCTGTTCCTACGGAGTGAATGCCGTAGGAACCGGTACAGACGGAACTAAATCCGTTCCAGTTGTCCCCTGGGCGCGCGGCGCACTATCGAGCGATGCCAAGGACGCCGTCTGGACCCAGCTGGTTACATACGGCGACAACGGTTTCCGGTTCCTTGACGCCGATACTGAATACGAGACGGTTTCGTCGGTCCAGACGGGTGTCGTGCCGACGTCAGGCGCTAACGTTCGCGTCACGGCGGCTGGCGTGGTGGACTTTGCGGGAGACTCGTATGTAAATTCGTTCTCGATGCTTTCGACCTCTGCAGCGACGGTCTACGTCACGAACGGAACGATGCACATCGCTTCGGGAGTGCTGGACATGTCCGTCTGGAACACCGTGACGGTTGACGGAAACTTCGATTTTGGAGAGGCGACCGCCTACATCACACAGTGCGCGAACAAGACTGCCACATTGAAGGGCAATGTCGCCGGGAGCGATATCGTCTTTGCCGACAATGCAATCGACTGCACAACTGCAAATGCCCCGCTTGCGGTGAAGTCTACCGGAACTTTTACAGGCGACCTGTACATAAACGGCATGGCATCGATCGACACGTCCTACTTTCTGCCAAGCGGGGACAGAAAGGGCACTGTCTACGTCAACGGCAAGTTCATGCCGAACGGCGGCACCATGAACGGACTTTTCGGCAACGGCATTCTCGACAAGCGATACACTGGCACGGCCACGCTGTCAATCGGCGACAACGATGCCAACGGAGATTTCGGAGGTGTTGTTACAAACACCGTCGGCAACTTCAACATCACAAAGATAGGTTCTGGAACGCAGCACTTCGGAGGTCCAGTATTTATCGGCGGCGACTTCAAGGTGAGCGGCGGTAGCGTAATCCTCACAGGAACGCTCACGGCGAAGTCCGTCAGCATCGCGAACGGTGCGTCGTTCGTGGTCGACTTCAAGAAAAGGTCGTCGTTGTCGTCGGCAGAGCCGCAGCTGTTCATTAAAACCACTTCGTCTATGGAAAGCCTGACGTTCACCACTGGCGACAATGTCGACTCGCTTGAACTTCGCGAGAACGGCACGGAACTCTGGGCTATGCCAAAGACAAGCGGCTTTGTGATGAGGCTCGCCGGAAACAACATTGCAGGAGGAATAAGATGAAAAAGCGTTTAATGTTCGCCGTGGGTATGGTCCTTTCGGGATGGTTCGCAGGCTTTGCCAATCTCGTCCCAGAGGGGAAGAGAGATGTCGCCGTCCCCTTCAAGGGCGAGGGGAAGATGTCGACGATATACACGCCCGTCTTCTTCCCGAAGGGAACGGAGGCCGTCGTCTTCACATGTGAAGTGAAGTACGATGGCGTCGAGCAGGGCGCGCAGAAGTGGTTTGACGCGCGCATCATGACGGACTTCATCGACTCGAACTGCAAGAAGGCTAAGGGCGGGCCCGCAATCGGCGGCTGGAAGGGCTCGCACGACTGGATGGCGGTGCGCAAGACATTCGAAGTGCCTGCGGGTGTCGCGGGAATCGCCCTTATGCCGTCGCTCTTCAACGTCAAGTCGGGCTCGCTTGAAGTCCGCAACATGTCGCTTGAGCCGATAAGCGCCATAGACGCGGTGCTTGACGGCGTGAAGCGCAGCGAGACGCTGAGCGTCAAGCCGGAGTGGACGTCGCGTCCCATCAAGGTGCGCGGCAACAGGCTGACGGACGCCGAGAGCGGCGAGGAGATATGGCTTCAGGGCGCAGCCGTGCCCTCGCTTGAATGGGGCCCAGGCGGTGACAACATCATGAAGTCCGTCACGAACCTGGTGGAGAACTGGAACGTCAACGTCGTGCGCCTCGCCGTTCATTCGAGCTACTGGTTCGGTCGCGGCAAGTGGCAGAACGAGAAGAACGGACTCGACCGCTACCGCGGGCTTGTAGACGAAGTTGCCGACTATATGCAGAACCACGGGAAGTACATGGTGCTCGACCTTCACGAATACCGCGCCCCGAAGCCGCGCCACGCCGCCTTTTGGCTCGACGCGGCGACACGGTACAAGAACCACCCCGGCGTGATTTTCGGACTTCTCAACGAGCCGCACGACGTCAGCTGGGAGGTCTGGCGCAACGGCGGCATGGCGGGCGACAAGAAGACGGGCAACGCCCACGCGGAGAACAACGAGAAGCTTGTTGGGGAGATGACGATAGGGATGCAGAAGCTCGTCGAGCACGTTCGCTCCACGGGCGCGAAGAACCTCGTTTCGGCAGGCGGACTTGACTGGGCGTATCAGCTCGACGGTGTGCTCAATGGCTATGCTCTCGACGACGGGAATCTGATGTACGAGTCCCACTGCTATCCGTGGAAGCGCGGATGGAAGAAGGCGTTTCTCGACGCGGCGGAGAAGTATCCGATCCTGATGGGCGAGGTCGGAGCACAGGACGTTCCGATGCCGTTCGAGAAGAAGGAGGATTTCGTGAAGCCCGAGGACTGGGTGCCGGACATGCTTGGCGCGATTCAGAAGTATCGCCTGAACTGGACCGCGTGGAGCTTCCACCCGAAGTGCAGTCCGTGCATGATCAAGAACTGGGACTATGAGCCGACGCCGTACTGGGGCGAGTTCGCGCGCCGCGCCCTATCCGGCGAGAAGTTCGAGATGAAGAGAATGCGATGAGCGGCGTCGAAATCGCGCTTTCGGCGCTTTTGAGCGTCACAAATGTGCCTG
>SUWC01000014.1 GCA_015061665.1 Lentisphaerota bacterium | reverse complement strand
GCTGCTGCCTCGGCTCCGTACAAGGCCGAGGGCTATCCGATCGTCGCGTCGAACGCGCAGGGCACGGGACTCGGCAACTACGAGATCACGTATGTGGACGGACTGCTTAACATAACTAGAGCCGCGATTACGATCATCGCTAACGACGCGGAAAAGGTATACGGGGAAGTGTTGACATTTGACGGTACGGAGTTTACTGTGAGCGGGGAGCTTCAGAACGGTGAGCAGGTGACGTCCGTCTACATATCCAGCGTGAAGGCCGCTGACGACGGAACTGATGCTGGTGAATACGAAGAAGAAATTGTTCCGTTCTATCCAGTGACCGGGATTGATACAAACAACTACGAAATCGCCTTCTCGAACGGAACACTCACCGTTACTCAGGCGACACTGACAATTGCGGTCAACAATGTTTCCTGGAAAGTCGGCAAGCCGCGTCCTGCGAACAGCTTTGCGGACTTCTCCGGACAACTCCAGGCAGACGACACGGTTGCCGACATAACGGGCGGAACCGGACTTGCGACGGACGTTGACTACACGAATACAGTGTGGAACGCATCAGAGCCAACGCGGGACGACGCCGGACCCTATGCTGACGAAATCTGGATTGACGTCGCGAGCCTTGACGGAGCTAAGGCGCAGAACTATCTGATAGAAATAGACCCTGGCGACTTGACGGTTATCGATGTTGCGCCTCTTATCACGACGGCGATATCAGGGAAGCTGAATTGGAACACAGGCTTAATCGACCTTGAACTCAATGTAAAGAACGAAGGCGACGGCGAAGTAGATCCCGAGTACGGCTACTGGGTCGAGCTTAAGCCAGGACCGGCAGGCGAAGGGGAGAAGACTTCTGTAGACAAGACGTTCTACATTGACTCGCCGACCGGCACGATGCCGGACGGATACGACTATGTAGAACTGACGGCGAAGGTAAAGGCTGCGCTTCGCCGCACAGGAAATCGCGACGAGGTGTTTGATCCAGGCGAAGCGGTGAAGATCACAGGTGTCTGCGTCTACCATTGGAAGCGCTGGAATCCTGCCGCATTCATCAATGCCAATGAGTTCTTCGTCTCGGGACTGCTCTTCAACGAGGCGGATACAAACAAGGACTTCGCCGTTTCGGAGTCCGAGAAGTCGGCGGCTGCCTCGCTGCTTGGCACGAACAGTGCGGCTTATCTCGAGGTTAGCCGACTTGCGCTTTTGCCGTACTACCACTGGAACTCGGCGGAAGGAACTTGGAAGTAACGATCCGAATTAACAAACAGGAAGGAAACAAACATGAAACTGTCCCTGATGATAGGCGGATGCGGAGCGGTTGCAATGTCTGCGACCATGCTCTTTGCCCAGGCCGTTGAGCCCAAGACCATAAACGTAGTCGGTCTTGAAGATGATGCGGAAAACGCCGTTGTTGTTGCTCCCGTCGAGCTTGGCACCAAGCCTGAAATGGTCTCGGTCTCTGCAGATGCACTTGTTGCGAGCGCCACAGAGGCCAATGCCCATGTCGAGTCGAAGTCTCAAATGGCCAATGTGAAGGCGCTGACTATCGAAGGCATGGTCATCCCTCCCAGTTCCGACATTGCAAGGACCCTTGAGGAGGCTGTCCGCAACATACTCGTCCAGGCTGGAAAGCAGGTCGGAACCGTAAGCACCAATGGCGTCGAAAAACTCGTCATGCCCTACCAGCAGCTCGGCGACGGCAAGAGCTACGAGGTCGAGTGGAGAAAGGCGCTTAGGCTGCTGCTCACGCCTGTCGGATACAACTTCACGGAAGACGGCGAGCTTGTTCTTTTCGGACTTTCGGATGAAGTTGACGTCAAGCACAAGCAGCTTGCCCAGGAGCGACTTGCCGCAAACCGCACGCCGATTCTTTTCACAACGAACGAGACCGAGGGCGGCATGGACCTCAGGAGCGCAATACGCGACGTGTCGGTCAAGGCGGACGTCACGATAACGACCGACTACATGGAGGCTGGCGATCTGTACGTTCCAGCGCAGTCAATAGGAGCCGAAGGGGCTCTTACTGCCGATCAGGTGGGTAAGGCGAGCGATAACGCGAAAGCTTCGCAGTCACAAGTCAAGCGCACGACGTTCGATACGAACGGGCAGCAGGTCGAATGGCGAATCGTGCTCCGCGAAATCCTCAACCCCCACGACTACGACTTTGTCGAGGTAGGTGGAGTCGTCCGCATAGCCAAGCGCGCAAAGCTTGCGCAGTGGGAGCAGGACGAGGTCGCGAAGAAGCCTTTGACCGCCAAGGTTATTCGTCTATACCACGCCGACCCCGAGGCGGTTGTCGAACGCGTCCTCAAGATAAAGGGCCTTTTGCAGCATCCAAATGCTTCGCTCCAGGCGACGCGGAAGAAGGACGACAACACCGAGATAGTCAAGAATCTCAACGCCCGCATCCAGACGAGTTCCGGCAGCCAGTCCGGCATGAGCGATACGACCTCGCAGGTTTTCGACAAGCTTGTCAGGCCGCGTACGGTCCCCGCCATTATTGCCTACGACGTTGAGGAAAACATCGCCAACATCGAGGAAAAGATCAAGCTTTTCGACATCAAGGAAAAACAGATCCTGATCGAGGCGATCATATTCGAGCTGGATACCGACAATGATGCAGACGGAGATGGAGACATTGACGGAATTCAATGGTCCGGGTTCGAGAAGTTTGTGCCTTTGTATGGATCGATCGCAGGCGCGGCGACAGCAGCCGCGACGGGATTCAAGATCCGTGACGGCGGGCAGGTGTGGATGCGGACTGAGGGATTGGATTTCAGCACGGTAATCCAGTTGATCCGCGAGCGGAACAACTCGAAGCTTTTGTCCAGCCCGGTCATAGTCGTAGGTGACCACAGCGAGGCTGCTATCCAGGTATCGCAGGTCGATCCCGTTCCCGATCCCGAGAGCAACTACACGACTACAACTGCCGGCGGGCGCGATACCATGAGCCTTGAATGGCTAATGATAAGAAGTGGCATTCTCATGTGGGTGTCGCCGGAAATCACAGAGAAGGGTTCGTCTGTCAGGCTGACCGTGCATCCCCAGGTCGTGACAAAGCAGCCTGCGGTCACATTCAACTTCGAGGGGACGGAGTATTTCAACTATCCCTTGAAGATGCACGAGATGGATACGCGTGCCACGGTTCCCAGCGGCGCGACATTGATGTTCGGCGGACTCATCGACAATTCCGAGGAAGTGGTCGAGACGAAGGTCCGTTGGCTTGGCGACATACCTTTGCTTGGCTGGTTCTTCAGAAGCAAGACGACAAAAATGAGGCAGCGGAATCTCATTGTCATGATTCGACCGACGATACTCGAAGACGAAGACCTCACCGGCTTTGAGGAAAATGCGCTAAGCGAGATGGAATCCGTCTCTGCTAATTCGGGACGCGACCTCAAGGCGACACCCATCGGAGGTCCGTATTCCCTCAAGGATACGAAGGGTTTCATCACGGACCTGTATCGTGAACGCGCCGTAAAGCCCTTTGAAGAAGACGATGAAGGGGAAGTCCCTTCGGAAGAAGAATCTGCCGCGCCCTCAGAAGAGGGGGCGGTCACAGAGGTGAAGCCTGTAACGGAGGAATAGCTGAATGGCCGGAAAGAAGCTCCACAATGTGTTCGCAGCTGCTGAACGGGATGGCAAATTCCGTGCCAGATGCGGCGTTACACTTGTGGAACTTCTTGTTTCGATGCTGATTCTGACCTTTGTCTGCCTTGCGTGGCTGGAAATAATAGGCATCCAATCCGCCCGCAAGGAGGCCCGCCGCCGCGAGGCGGTTGAGCGCTTGGTCGGCATGATGGACGCCTTTATGCATGAATACAGGAACGTCAATCCTGGTGCGGGCGTGTATCGGATGAAAATGGAAAGGAACATCAACAGGGTAGCATTCGAATCGGGAGATTTAGGCACAGTTTACAAAGTCTTCGACGGCGATGTTTCGCCGATTGGATACCAGCTTTGCGTTATGGCTAAAAAAGACCTTCCTAACGCGAGCAGGTTTCTAAAATGGCCAAACAACAACTGGCTTGTCGGTCGGCTGTACGAGGGGAACGGCAATCTAGCCGATGCGGGACGACAGTTCTTCTCTTTGCCGGTATGCCTTTGGAAGATTGAAAGGGAGTAGACATCATGGAGAGATGTATGCCCAAAGCTAGAAAAGGCTACACGTTCGTGGAACTGATGGCGACAACTACTATTGTCGCCATCGTTGCCGCGTCCGTTGGCGTTCTTTTCGTGAAGCTTCTCGGCATACAGGAGCGCGAACGTGAAGACGCATACGTTCGCGAGAAGCTTTCCGATGTGTGCGCAGCCTTCGCGGATTTCATGTCCATAGGCTCGTCTTTTTCCGCAAGCGGCGGGGTTTCGTCCGTGGCCTACAGATGGGAGACGGGCGGTGTTTCGCTAGAGACTGGACTTGTCACACGTGTAGCCAGACTCGAGTCGTTTGTCCATCCTACGAACCATACGGTAAACATTGACATTGAAGGATTCGAGGGCGGCGAGCTTGTTCGCAAGGTTTCGCGCGTCGCGAACGGAAACGCGGCGCTTTTGCCGCTGGCGGGCGACTTGACTCGTTGCACTATAGTTCCTCTCAACGGCAGCATTTGGGAAGAAGACGGCGGGCAGACGTCGGACGCGGCGCTCGGATATCTGGAGGTTGAGGCGCGTTATCGCGTAAAGGGCGAAGATGGCGAATATGAATGGAAGACGGCAACGGCAGGAAGGGTGGTGCGTCTGTGGAATTGGAAATGACACATATGCGGCACGTGCAATCCGCGCGTGGCGGATTCATCCTTGTCACTGTGCTTATACTGACGGCAATCGGACTCTTGTTCGGTGCCGGAGCGTTGCTTCTCTTCCGCTATCAATGCCAGCTTCGCATCGACCGGCAGCACGAACTCGAGAAGACGTACGCGGTGCGGTCCGCATTGAACTGCATAAGGACGGATGTCGAGATCACAGGCAATGGCAAGGCATACAGGTACTATACTGGTAGCGAACGTGATCTTGGCGTCCAGGTAAAGCCGGTGGATCAGATATTCCCGGATTACGCGGATGAGCGGCATCTCGACATCAGCAACAGCAGGACGAACGAGAGGTTGTTTTCGATTGATGTAGGTGTAGACCAATACTGTTCGCGTCCCGATTATGAATACGGGACAAATTCTGAGGACGGGGGGTTCCCCGTTGAAAACATAAAGTCCGGTAGCCTGTGGAACATGCGGTTTACAGATTCTGCAGCGACGAACACAGCGGACGGTCCGGTGAAATGGTGGGTCAACATAGGTATGCGCGACACCGGCGGATGGATTCAGGAGGATTATGGCCGGCGGTATTATTTCTTGCCACGAGGCTACGTCAGCGGGATTACCAATGACATAATTCGCCTGTGCCTGGTCCGCGAGACAACAAATACGTCGGAAAGGGCGGGGGCCAGGCATGGCTGGCCTCTTTCGAGGTCTGGCGAGTATGCACTCGTCTTTCAGATAAGCCCGTTTGGAATAGTTAATTCCGACGTGGGCAACGCAGCCGGCACGGACAACAACAATGCTGAAATGTCAATCTACGAGTACCGCTGCAACGGCTCGTCGGTAACCAAGAGACTTCTTGTGAACATGACGAACCGTCCGTCGCTCTGCCAAATGGGCATGCAGCTTGCGGACA
The DNA here is from genome assembly GCA_015061665.1 of Lentisphaerota bacterium. GTDB lineage: Bacteria > Verrucomicrobiota > Kiritimatiellia > RFP12 > UBA1067 > UBA1067. Next base: position 45,987 of record SUWC01000014.1, on the reverse strand, counting down.
GGAGAATATGCGTGTTCTACATAAGCAACGATGGCGGAACGTCGAGCGGATGCACGTTCTCCGACTGCGAGCAGATATCAGAAGGCGCGTACAGGTATTTTTCGGACGGAATATGGACAAACGATTATGGCAAGGTCATAGCGCCGGATTTGCGTGCGGTATTCGAGGTCGAGGCGGCGTCGAGCTCGCGCAACGGTACGCAGATGGGGCCTTCTGACGTAGACTCCTTTACGGATTTCAAGGTTACGCCAGCCTATCAGTGCGATATTTTTCTTGAGCATCCGTACAATGTCACCAATCGAGCGACGGTTGCGCAGAAACTTGGAGAGTACTCGCGCTCCGGAAGGAGCTACACTGTGCTTACCTACGACACGCACGGAACGGAGAATAGAGGGTTTCGGCGAGACGAACTGGAATATGAAAGGAACAAGAGCCGATGACGGGCGGATACGACAGAAAATCGTGGCAGCCCGGCTTACACGACGATGTGGCTGCGACCGACCTCGCTAGAGCGAAGCGTCGGCGCGTCTGGCGCATCGTCATCATCGCCAATGCCGTGGCGCTTGTAGCGGCGATTGCTGGATGCTTCTTCATGATGCGGACGCAGGGAATACACTCGGACATCGAAAAAATGCGCGACGAAGTCGGTGAAACGCTTACGATGATGTCTCTTGGCGGAGCGTCCGAAGCGGTTTCGCGCTACATCCCGGTGCTAATAGGCACGACAAGCAGATGGGATAGACGATTCGCGGCGAAGAGGGAGGATTTCCGCGGACTTGACTTGGAGATAAATCAGGTCCAGGCCATGCATCGCCTTGGCGAGACGGCAGAGCGGTGGAGGAGCGAACTAGAGGGGATTTCCCCTACGCTTCGGAATGAGAAATGGCAGAAGAGCCTAAAGGGTCAGGTCGATGCGGAACAGAAGAAGTGGCCCAACAGGACTCACGAAAAGGGGATGTCTGAATGGGCGGTCGAGGTCTGGAAAGAATTCTGGTTTGGAATCGAACATGGCTTCGCATGGCCCGTTGGTATATACAAAAGGACTGTTGAAATCGCAAAGGGCGGGAAGTCGATCGACAGGCTTGATGTTGGCGACAGGCTTCACTACATTCTATTTCCATACAGGCTCTCGGCTTTTACGATGCTACGCCTTGCTGGAATTGCGCTGACTACGACGGCAATAGGCTATTTGTTCTGCTGGCTTGGGCTTAAGACCAAATTGGGGTGGCTTTCGTATGCCGGGCTGTTCTATTTCTTCTATCTCTTGCAGATTGCATTCTTTATAGTCTGGATGGAGGTTACGGCATGATAGATCTACTTGAAATAATGGCTCAAGCCGATGAACGTGGAGCGTCCGATATCCACATCGCGCCTCAGAGACGTCCGTGTCTTCGAATACACGGCGAAATCGTGCGCATGGAGGAATACGATACCGTGACGCCCGAGGAGAGCGAGTCAATTCTTTACAGCATCCTGCGCGACGACCAGCGCCTCGAGATCGACAAGAACTGGGAAATCGACTTCTCGTACGAGATGCGGCTCGCGACGCATCCGATTCGCTTCCGTGTCAACATGTTCCGCCAGAACCGCGGACTAGCCGCCGTGTTCCGTCTGATTCCCTACCAGATTCTGACTCCGGAGCAGATCGGGCTTGAGACGCAGATCCAGGAGCTTACGAAGCTGCCGCGCGGACTGGTGCTTGTCACGGGTCCGACGGGGTCGGGCAAGACGACGACGCTTGCAACGATGCTGGACATGATAAACGCCCGGGATACATCGCATATCCTGACAATCGAAGACCCAATTGAATTTGTCTACCAGGAGAAGAAATGCGTCATCAGCCAGCGCGAGCTGAGCGCGCATACAAAATCCTTTGCAAACGCGCTGCGCTCGGCGCTCCGTGAAGACCCTGATGTAATACTTGTCGGCGAAATGCGCGACCTGGAGACGATATCGCTTGCGCTTACTGCTGCGGAAACAGGGCACCTTGTCTTTGCGACGCTCCATACTACTGACGCGCCCCAGACGGTGGATCGTGTGATCGACGTGTTCCCGCCGCAGCAGCAGGCAATGGTGAGGACTCAGCTAGGCGGCGTGCTTGCCGCTGTGGTCTGCCAGACGCTCCTCCCCAAGATCGGCGGGAAGGGTCGCGTCGCCGCACGGGAGATTATGATAACCAATCCTGCGATTGCGCATCTCATACGCGACAACCAGACCCACCAACTTGCCGGTGCAATAGCGACGGGAATCGCAAAGGGGATGTGCCCGCTTGAGCTGTCGCTTGCAAACAAGGTTCTAGAGGGTGTGATAGACGTTGAATGCGCTATGTCGGCGGCCAACCGTCCGCACATCCTCGAAGAGTATCTCAAGACGAAAGGCGGCATCGCGGCGCAGTCTTCAGTGGCGACGAAGCATGTGGAGCAGGTAACGGGGAATGGTGCTGCTGCGCCCGTTGCCGCTCCTGAGAAAAAAACAGGATTCATGAGCTGGGGGAAGAAATGAAACATATAGACAAACTTCTTCTTGAAATGACCGAAAGGCGTTCGTCCGACCTGCACATCAAGGTCGGGAGACGGCCTATTTCGCGTGTTGACGGACTACTTGCCGAATTCGATGACGAAGCGGTTCTGACCGACGAGGCGGTGCGCGCCCTCATTTCAGAGATGATGGGTCCGAAACTCGTCGCCCGGTTCGAGAACGAGAACGAACTTGATCTTTCGTATAAGCCAGAAGTTCAGCCCGACCGCTACCGCGTCAACATATTCATGCGGATGGGGCATCCCGGAATCGTCATGCGGCAGATTCCGCGAAATGTTAAGTCGCTCGATGAGTTGGGCTTTTCGCCGACTCTTAAGACTTTTGCACACCAGTCGCAGGGGCTTGTCCTGCTCACTGGCCCGACTGGATCCGGAAAGTCGACAACGCTTGCGGCGATGGTCAGGGAGATCAACGAATCTGAATCCAAGCACATCATTACGGTCGAAGATCCGATTGAATTCGTCCACGACGACATAAAGTGCCTGATAAACCAGCGAGAGATAGGCATTGACACGTCTAGTTTTGCAGAAGCGCTTAGGCGCGCATTGCGTCAGGACCCAGATGTCATTCTTGTCGGAGAAATGCGAGACGCCGAGACGATGAAGATCGCCACGCAGGCAGCCGAGACCGGGCATCTAGTTTTATCGACGTTGCACACGAACGACGCGAAGCAGAGCGTAGACCGCATTGTCAACACGTTCCCGCCAGAAGAGCAGCTTCAGATACGGCTCAAGCTTTCCGTGACGCTTCGCGGAATCGTCAGTCAGAGCCTTGTGCGCAAGGCGAGCGGGCAAGGCCGCGTTTGCATACAGGAAGTGCTCGTAAACACTTCGTTTATTTCCGAACTCATCAAGAAAGGCGAGATCGCCCGCATAGACGACGCCATAAGGGACGGCGCTGCGCACGGGATGATCTCAAAGAACCAGTCGCTGTACGACGCATGGCTGCGCGGCGACATAACCGAAGAGGACGCAGTGTCGTTCAGCAACAGGCCGACAGACCTGAAGCTTGCGATACGTACGGCCAAATTCGAGCAGAAGGAGAAGGCCAAGCATGAAAATATTAACTAGAACTTGCGATTTTCGACCCAGGGGACATGTAGTGGGTTGCGGCGTCCAGGGCTCGAAGTGCCTGGCGCTTGGGCTTTCCGCCGGCAAGGGCGGAAAGTTGTCCATCGGCTGGTCGCTTGACGGCGAACTTGGCGATCCGATGTTTGCGGAAAAACTCTCTAAGCTGACTGGGGCCCGTCATTTCTGGGCGTCTCCGAGTGAACAGGGCGGGCTTCAGGTAGAGACGACGCGCACCATCGAAATGCCAGCAGGGGAGTTTGCCACGAAAAGCGGCAAGTCCGATTATTTCGTCACACAGATAAAGAGCAGGTTCGTCAAAGATACAGTTGTCATCGGCGGTCTTTGCATGAAGGGAGAGGAGATAGACGGCGGCAGAGTCGTTCCTGCGGAGCACAATGTCGGCGCGGGTGCGATCAAGGAGTCGGTGAATCGTGACTACCGTTATTGGTACTCGACGATGGGCATAAGCCGTCCCCACATAGCCTCCACCGCACTTGCCCTTGCAAACGCATATCTCGCGCTGTATCCCGCTGAGAAGCGCAGAGCTAATCCGTTCAGGCTTGTGCTTCTGAAGGGACGCAGCGTCTACCGTGCGGTCTTAATGGACGACTGGAAGTACATTGACGAGGTGCTGCTTCCGCGTATGGATGGCGACGATGCGTCCCCGGATGTGATTGCTGCGCGCATGCAGGGGTGGATTGACTACTTTACACGCCAGCATCCAGCCGTTGTGCAGGACAGGACGATTGATCCTCTCGTCGTCGCCGTGAAGGAAACGCACGTGAGCTCGTTCGAGCACTGGGACCTTTGGGATGAAAACGCGATCGACAAGATAGATATGACAGAGGCTGTCGCTGGCCCCATACTGTCCAATCGCGACATTGCGCCTATCGCCTTCGGCATGGCGCTTCAGGGAGGTTGCTGACATGGCATACAGTATTGATTTTACATCGCGTCAGTACGCTTGGCGAAGCAGGCGAAAGTTCTGTCTTCGGATGCTTCTCATTGCGGCCATAGCTGTCGCCGTGTGGGAGGTGTACGATGGTTTCAGAATATACAATTCGCCAACGCTAAACATGCGCCTGGCGGAATACGAAGCCGTGACCCGTCCAATAGAGGAGATGGACGCAGCATGGAGCGAGGCGGAAAAGGAGTATTTCGTGATGGACCGCTACGTGCGACTTGTGTGGGTCGACAATCATCCGACGAACTTCCTCAACGCAATGGCTTTGCCCGATTCGCGGCGACCCGGGAAGGGGTTCCGTCCTCTCCGTTGGGTCCTCAATACGGGGGGGGAGTGCAGGCTAGACGGCGTATATGTATTCCGCCCCGGCGACAAAGCCGCGCAGGCGACTAATATCGCGGCGGAAGTCTCCTGCACAATAACGTCGGCGGTGGATGTCGTAGGCAACAAAGTCGATTTGCAGGGAATAAAAAAGGAGCATCTCGTCTGGGTAGACGAACTCGACATCTCAGCGAGATTTTTCCTTGCAGACTCCATGAAGTTTCCTGCGAAGGAGAAATCGCTCTCGGACTGCGTGGGCGAAATCAAGAAGTTGCGCGAAAAGGTGCAGACGGCAAAGATATCGAAAGACGAGGGCCCTGCAGCGCCGCCGAATACCGCGCAGTCGCTTATGACGAAATACGTCGATCTGCAGCTGAAGGTCGACAAGAGGAAATTGCCGGACTACAAGGTGGCCATCAACATTCCAGGATGGTTCGATGCTGTTGACAAGGTATTGGAGAATGACGCTATGGCGGCGGGCAAGACGCTTCCTGACAGCGACGTCAAAAGACGACGTGGGCTTAGGGCAGTCTGGGACAAGGTCGGCGATGCGAGACTCCCATGGCAGCGTTTCCGGGAGCTGGACAACTCGTATCTAAAGTCACGCACTATTGCGCTGAGTGAAGTTTCGGACGGCGTTAAACGTTTCAAAACGTTCCTCGACAAGCGTCGCGAAGATTGCAAAAGAAGACTCGAGCCGCTCATCGAGGCGTATGACCGCAAAGATGTGTTCAACGAGCCTCTCGTCGTGGCGGATTTGCATGACCGAGTTGCTGCCGCCGCCGGAATCACGCGCGCCAAGGCGACGTTCCGAGAATTGGAGCCTTGCGAGCCGTCCGTTCTTGTGAAGGGCGGGGATCGGTTCGAGTTCACATGGGTGCGATGGACGCTCTACCTTGGTGCCAGAGTTGAAAGGGATGTCGATAAAATGCGCTCCGATGCAGGGAATCCATCACAGGAAAGGCTTTCGCTCGCCAAGGTTGCGGACTGCGCAAGGCGCGCGCTCGAGCTTGGACCAGGATATGCACTTGAATCGGCGAAGATTGATTTCGCGCCCGACGGCGAAGTGGCAGGAGCCGTGCTTGAGGGACTTCTTCCCGTGAAAAATGTAACGCCCGTGCAGGTGGATGGTGATAAAAACGGAGTGGAGGACAAGGAATGACTTTTGGCGATCTTAAGAAAAGCGGCGTCCTCGTCATTGCGATGCTCGTGCTTGTCGTGCTGCTCGTTCCGTTCGCGATCGAACAGGTGGGCGAAGCGACGATGCTGTACAGTTTTCCAGCGACGAAATGGGTCAAGGGACTCTTTTCGTCCGACAATGGCCAAGAAGCGTCGAAGGCGCCTGCTAAAGTCGACTGGGAGCGCCAGCTGAAGGATCTTCAGGCGTTCTCCGAATGGGTTGACGGACGCCCCGAAATCAAAATCTCCATCGTCAGGCCCGATGTGTTCCAGATAGTCAGGGCCGATGCAAACCCCGCAACGGAGTCTCGCTTTTCCTGGAAGCTCCAGCTTCTCACGGACAAGCTGGACCTCAGTGCAGCCCAGGTTGGCAACAAACTGACCCTAATATGCGAACCAGAGGACAAGGTGTCCGGGAGGATCGGTTCCGTGAAGTCGCTTGGAGGCGGCGAGAAGGGGTTTCTCGTTACGGTCGATGGAGTTCGCGGCGAAGGCAAGATCGGCCTGTCGTACGAAGGACTTCCGCCCGTCTACTACGACGTGAAGCTTCGCCGCATGTGGCTTGTCCCCGTTGCAAGCTGCCGCTCGGCCATGAAAGGCCGCTACGAATCGGCGGTGTTCTTCCCCGGTATGGACAAGGGGCTGCCCGAGGGGGCCGTAATCTCTCCCGGTGAGGACAAATGCGGATACCGCGTTCTCAGCATCAGCGACTACTGCGTCTGGTTCGAGGCGTTCTACGGCGCGGAACCACCGCAGAACGAGTTGCCTCAAAGTATTTGGCCCGATTTCTCGCGTGTGGACACAATGGCTCCCACGCCCCCGCCGGGGCGGCTCATCTTCGGAAAGAGCCGTTGCTTTTGGCCAGGCGACGCCATAAAGCTTCCAAGTTCAGAGACGTATCTCATGGTCGACGATTTCCTCGCTGGAAGGGCTGTAGTGTTTCGCCTGCTTGATTCGGCGATGCGCCCCGTGAGAGAACTTCTGTGTGTCATCGTAAGAGAGAAGTAGAATGGCAAAATACGGCGTAATATATCGCGAAGCGGGCAATCCAAAGCCGAAGCAGACCATTATGGAGAGCTTCGGCGAATCCTACCTTAGGGCCGAGTGTGAAGGGAAGGGCTGGGAGGTGCTTCTCATACGGAGCGCCGAAAACGGCGGCGTGATGGCAAGGCTCAACAGGATGCTCACGGGCAAACTGCAGCTCAGGATACGACTTGGCGTGTCGACTGCCGAGCTTTGCATGTTCTGCGAAGTCATGCGTGCGCTTTACATGGCGGGCGTCCAGATGCTCCAGATTGTCGAGATGTGCATTGAAGAGGAGGGGAATCCGTGGTTTAGGAAGCGACTTGTCGTTGTGCAGGAGCTGCTTAGGACGGGGGACGACCTTTCGACGGCCATGAGCGATCCGCGATGCGTCAAGGCGTTCCCTCGCCTTATGCGCGAGACGGTGCGCATTGGCGAGGCGAACGGACGACTTGGCGATTCGCTCGCCAGGCTGATAACGACATTCAAGCGCGCGGTCGAAACAAAGCGCGAGACGATTTCCGCCATGACGTATCCTGCAATCGCGATGATAGTGTTCTTTGCGGTAGGCGCGGTCATTTCGATGAAGATACCGCCGCTTCTCAGGGAAATCGTCGGAGCGAAAGACATCGCCAAGGTTTACAGTCAGCTTCCTGCGGCGATCAGGCTGCTGTTCTACATATACGAGCACCCTGCCTGCCTGGTGTACCCGCCGCTTGCCGCTGCAGGTATGGTTTTCATGTGGCGCATAGGAATGAAATACCATGCCACGCGCATAGCGCTTACCAGACTCCAGCGTCGAGTCTGGATGATTGGGCCTCTTCTCTACCAGTTCGCGCTCGTCAGGTTCCTCGACATGCTTTCCGCCAACCACGAGACGGGCATACAGATTTCCGATTCACTGCTCCTTATCCAGGGTACGGTTGATGACGCGCTTATTGAAGATAGCCTGGGGCGCATACACGATCAGATCGTGACAAAGGGCGTAAGCCTTTCAGCGGCGATAAGCAGTCCTCAGGAGGCGGATGTCTATCCTGGTCTCGTGCGTCAGATGATCAGGGCAGGAGAGGAGTCGGGGAAACTGGCCGAGATGACTCGTCCGATCGTCGATTTCTACGAAGAGCAGGCGAAGGCTCTCTTGCGGCGTACGATGGACATGCTGACCCCTGTCATGATCATACTCTTGGGCGCGATGATCGGACCTGTGATCATCGGCGTGTACAAGACGCTCATCATATTGTCGAAATCCGCAGCAAGTTGAGAATGCAGTTCAAGGACATTACGAAGAATGGCGCGTTCGTCGCCGCAATGCTCGCGCTCGTTGTGCTGCTCGTTCCGTTCGCAGTAGAGCAGATCGGCGAGGCAACGATGTTGTATAGCTTTCCGGCAAGGAAAACGGTTGCAGGCTGGTTTTCGCCATCACCCGCTGGCAACGCCAGCAGTCCGTCCGTAAAGGCCGTCGACTGGGAGAAATACAGACTGGTGTTGGAGGAATTCGCGCGGTGGGCAGATGGACGTCCTGATATCTTGATCTCGCAGCCGCCGCGCGTTGTTGCCGAGATTGCGTTCGTGGAGGAAGAGAAGTTGGTGCGCAAGATCTGGGCGGTTCCAGTCTCTTCGTGTACGCCGGCTGATCCTGCGACGGGCAAGAAGGGGTATGTGTTCCTGTCGTGCCTTGAGCGCCCCCTTGAAGAAGGGTTTGTTATTGCGCCTTCGGATGAGCTTTGCGGATACGAACTGCTCTTTGTAGGCGAGCGGGCTGCGTGGTTCAGGGTCGTCGATAACGCCGAGGAGGACAGCCCGATGGGATTCGTCAGGTTTCCTGCGTTCACTCGCATAGACGGCGAAAGCCTTCTGCGGGGATCACGAAGGTATGTCCCGCGTGACGCTTTCTTGTTTTCGACCGGTGTTTGGCTGATGCTCGATTCGTTTCTGCCACCGGATGGCGTGTTGTTCAAGATGCTCGACGAGAAACGCCATGTGGTAGCGACGATTCTCTGTATTGTCATTGGCGAGAAAGGAGGCCGCTGATGTGCGCATGGACAGGAGGATGGGGGGTGCCCCGTGAAACCGCCGCTAAATCCGGTGTTTTCCGAATTACAAAGATCAAGGTCATGAACGGTGCGATAAACGCCGAGATGTTCAACCATGTCGATCTTAAGAAGGAGCGGCAAGGGAATCCGTCTGTCGCGCCCGGGGCGAACGGCGACGAACTTCTTAAGGCCGTCGTCGACTACGGCTTCATGACGGACTTCAACAAAACCGACAACGAGTCCGTTTCTGTGATGACGCGTTGTGGATTTATACCGCTAGGCGTTGCGTCCGACGGAGACGATTCCGGTGCCGAAACGCTGTACGTACTCATAAACGAGCGCAATGCATCCCTTGCGGCCACGCCGTACATGCCAAGCGACGTATACCGCAATCTCGTCGCCGTTTTGGCCGACAAGATATTGCGCCCCGTCTCCGTGCGGCTGGTTCGCGTCGATTCCTCCGTCGTGAACCGAGTCATCGACTTCATTTACTACCGCATTGAGATTAGGGGCGAAGGCATCGATGAAGCGGAAGTCGCTAAGCCGCTTTCCGTGGATGTCCAGCCAGGCGAGACCGGCGTCATCATGCAGGCCAGGGCCTGGTTCCGCGAGGCGCTGAACCGAGGAGCCTCAGATATTCACATTGAGCCGATGGACAACGGCGTGGGCCGAATCCGCCTGCGCGTTAACGGCATCCTCGAGATTCTGCAGCGGCGCGTCCCGATAGCCGATCTCGTCCAGATTGTGACGTGGGTTAAGGCGCAGAGCCGTATGGACATATCAGAGCGCCGCAAACCGTTGGACGGCAGCGTCCGCATATCCTACACCGACAGCGGCGTAGAGAGGCTTGTAGACGTCCGTATCTCGACGATTCCTGTCGCGTTTGGACAGAAGATGGTCATGCGACTTCTTGATCCAGGACGGCTGAAAAAGCTCGCCAAGGCAGGCCTCGCAGGAACGATCTGGGACGCCAAACTTCGGCGCCAGTTCGAGGAAGCGCTGGGAACCCGCGATGGAATAGTCCTTGTTACTGGCCCGACCGGATCAGGTAAAACTTCTACACTCAACGTCGCGCTGATGCACCTTCTTTCCGACGACGTTTTCGGTGACAAGAAGAACATAGCGACAATCGAAGACCCTATCGAATACACGATTCCGGGTGCGAACCAGACGCAGACGAACGACGCCGCAGGCGTGACTTTCGCTAAGATGCTCCGAGCACTCCTGCGCCAGGACCCCGACATCATTCTGGTCGGCGAAATCCGCGACCCTGAGACGGCGCAGATAGCCGTCCAGGCTGCGCTTACTGGACACTTGATCCTAGCCACGCTGCACACAAATGACGCCCTTGGCGCGATCGACCGCCTAAAGGACCTTGGCATTTCGCCGTTCCTCATAGGGTCGACCCTGCGCATGACGCAGGCCCAGCGTTTAGTTCGCCGGCTCTGTAGCCGGTGCGGGAAGACAAACCAGCTCACAGGCGAAGACCTGGAGCGGAAAGTGAATGCCAGCCGCTTTACTGAATACAGAGATCGTTTCCTCGTTGAGATGTCGACGGTATACGAGCCTTCGAGATGTGCGTACTGCAATTGGTCGGGGTTCGACGGGCGAATCGCAGTAATGGAAATGGCGCCGTCAAGTCCGATGCTCGTAAAGGCCATCGAAAAGGGAATGAGCTCCCGCCAGCTTGTCGAAGTCGCCATGGCGCACGGCTACAGGCCGATGATGCAGAACGGCGTCGAAATGATCTGCTCCGGACTCACGTCGATCGCCGAAATGGAATCCATCTCGCTAACTTCGATATCCGACGACGAGGAGGTGAAAAACACATGAACCGCGTGAAATGGGCAGTGCTTCAACTGGCCGCAGCTGCCGCTGCGGCGTTGCCGGCAATCAGGGCGTGCGCCTATACCCAGGTTGTCGACGGAATCGAGTGGTCGTACGTCCTGAATGCAGGAAGCGCTGCGGTATTCGACCCGTCGTACAAGGCCGCGATACCCACGTCCACGTCAGGAGCGATCACCGTTCCCTCGAAACTCGGGGACAGTCCCGTTCCCGTGACGGACATAGGAGACCTGGCTTTCGCCGCCTGCGGCGGACTTGCGGAAGTGACGATTCCGGACGGCGTGAAGGGCATCGGCAAAGGCGCTTTTGCGCTTTGTAAAGGCCTTACCGGCGTTATTATCCCGGCAAGATGACCTTCGCCGTCACCCCCGGCGACGGAACTGCCCAGAGTGCATTCATGCGAATTCATAGATAACCAAGAAAGGAAACAAAACACATGAAAGCGATGCAGATCAAACGAGCCGTGCTTGCCGCCGCGATTTTCGCGGGGGCCAGTGTGGCGTATGGCGTCGAGTCCGCCTTGCAGGTCGTCTATTGCAAGGCGATGATTACAGAGGGTGGCGAAAATGGATCACAGATCGTGTCCGTCACGCTTCCGCCAACGGAAGGATATTATGACAACAAGGGCAATCCTCTGACCTACTGGAACGTTGGCAACGTCCCTGCCGGAGGCGTTGCGGATTCTTGGCATGGCGAAGGCGGGCCTGGACGCTTTACGGCGCACAACGAAGGCAACGTCGGCGCGTATTTTTATGTGACGACGGGAGATTGGTACGCGAAATTTACAGATACTAATGAATCCAGCAGCGGTACAAACGCCTGGGATAATGTAGTAAAAGAAACGTTTGTTGGGGGCGCGGAATTTAACATGCTCTACTTTCCTGCCATTTCGCCGAACGAACTGCGCAGGTGGAATTATGAATACTCTTACCACCTTGCATTCACGACAGATACCATGGCTAAGGTGCCGACGTGGCACTCGCTCGACCATAGGTATACTACTGGCAGCGGTTGGTCAACCGAGGCGCAGGAGAATGTGCAAGGACGCGAAGTCGCCGGTTACATGGGCTATGTTGATGCAGGTGACTACTTGACGTTCGACCTCAAGTTCTGGGCGCCGCGCGGCCGGACAAATGGAGCGAACCTCCTCTTCACCTTCTGCGTGGAAGCGTCGGCGTTCCCGCTGTGGGAGCATGGCCGTGCAGTCGAATGACAAACATTGCAAAGCAGGTCTGACCTTCTTTGCAACGTTTTGCGTGGTGCTCGCCGGATGCGTGACCGAAACCGACGAGCAGAAGCCGCGCGATAAGCCCACGATGGCGGCGACGGTCTCCAGCGTCACGCTGGAGGACGTGCCGCTGGGCGTGCCGGTGGGGCTGCGCCTTCCGAACGGCGGCTACTACGCGCTTCGGAACGACTCGTCCGCGACGCTCAACGCGGTCGTCTCGCCCATGGTGCCGACGTACTGCCAGCGTCTCCCCGGCCAGCCGGTCTATTCGCCCGTCACGAACCTCAGCTGGATCGCGGTCGAGCCGCGCACGTTCAAGATTCCGCCGCACAGCGAGAGCGAGACGATGGTCGTCATCACGCTGCCCAACGACGAGTCGCTGCGCGGCAGGCACCTCGAGTTCTGGCTCCACGCGCAGGCGCTCGTGGGCGGCATGGGGTCGGTGGGACTCTACTCGCGCATCCGGCTCAACGTCGCGAAGGGAGAGGTGCGCGGGCTCGAGCGCGTCACGCCACGTCCGGCGAGGACCGGAAAGATTCCGGCAATGCAGTAGGACATAAGGCAAAAGACAGAAGACAAACGATGAGATTCTTGAGAAACATCTTCGCCATAATGCTTGCCGTCGAGGCGATTGCGATGTCCACGCAAGCGGACACCGCGTCCGCCCTGCACGTCGTCTATGCGAAGGCGAGGATCGTCGAGGCGGTCGATTCCGATTCCGACGGCTTGGCGGACGCGTCCGAGGCGGCGATCGGCTCCGACCCCGCCGTTTCGGACACGGACGGCGACGGCCTTTCGGACGGTGACGAGGAGATACTTCTTAACACGAGCGCGGTACGCGCCGACTGGGACGGCGACGGCTTCGGCGACGGGCTTGAGGTCGCGGCGGGCTCGGATCCACTTGCGACCAACAGCTTCCCCGTCACCGTTTCGGGGACGGTCGTCAGCGGAACGCCCTTGGTCGGCAAGGTGTTCGCGATCCTTTCCGCCTCGAATGCGTTCGACTTCATCTCCGGCAATGCGGCGACGTCCCGGGTCTGCCGCGCGTTCGCGGCGGCGGGCTGTCCGGCCGCGTTCACCTTCACCAACGCCGTCGCGTCCGGCGCGGCGTTCCGCATCGACGCCTGGGCGGACGTCAACGCGAACGGCGCGCGGGAGGACTGGGAGCCGGCAGGCAGCTATGTTTCGGACGGCGCGTCCGCTCCAGTCCTTGCGGATGTGGAAATCTGCCTGGAGAGCGACGAGTCTGCGGATATGGACGGGAATGGCCTTGCCGATGCCTGGGAATGGCAGTATTTCGGCAAACTTGGCAATTCTGCCGCGGACGATCAGGACAACGACGGACTTGACAATGCCGGAGAAAGCCAGTGGGGGACGGATCCTTTCGAAGACGATACCGATCATGACGGCATGATAGATGGCGACGAGGTGATGGTGGGCTTCAACCCGGCCGTGAATGACAAGTTGCCGGTGCTGGGGCTGCAGCACACCCCGAACGGAATGTATCGCATTGAATGGGACACGCGCTACTACCAGGGCTACATGCCGCAGTTCACGGATCGTCTTGCGCCGCCGGCGTGGAGCAATCTCGTGCCGCACACGATGTACGAGTACAATTCGTACCCCTACGGAACCATGTCCGTGATCGACGTCAACACAAACCGCCCCATGCGCTTCTACCGCATCAAACTTGTAAAATGAAAACATTGCAAGATATCAGGCGATTCGTTTTTCTGGTCGCAGCAAGCCTCGCCTGCGGTGCCGCTACCGCAGAGACGTTCGATTACATGGACGGAGGAAATCCGTATTTCCCGATACCTGAGCGGAATTACGAGAATGTAGACGGCGTAAGGTACGGATACATTGTCGACAGCGGCAGGGCGATGCTTTTCAGCTGGGAATACAACAGCTATATGGGACGCGCTTTCCCGTGTAACGCCGTGTCCGCAAAGATAAGCGAAAATGGAAGCTATTACCCCTTTTTCGTAAAAGGCGACATAGTCGTCCCGTCGACACTTGGCGGGCTGCCTGTGACAAAGATCGGACGCAAGGCGTTTCAGGGCTGCACGCAAATCACTTCTGTAGAGGTTCCGGAGGGTGTTGTCGATATCGAAGACAAGGCTTTTGCGACGAATTCATTGATGCGAACATTCATATGCGCCGAATCAGTCACTAACATTTCCTGTACGGCGTTCCAGGCGTGTACAAGCCTGGTCTCGATTGTGCTGAAGGGCGACACAAAGATTCAATATTCCCGCATGTCCGGTCCGATGAATTTGCGCGAGCTTTCAATACCGGTCATGAAGGTTGCCGATTACTTTTATGCAAACAATGTCACGAACCTGACATTCAACGACAAAGGCCAGAAGAGCATCAACGCCAGTTTGTTCGGAAAAAGCACCGACACACTGTATTCGTGGAACTGTTCTAAGGTCGAGAGACTGACACTGCTTGGGGACTTCGACAGCGTGGCGGCGAACACATTTTCTGGGACTTTGCCTAACCTGAAGGAAGTTCGGGTTGCTCAATCATCAAGAGAAAAAGTCGTGGCGGCGCTTGCGTCGGCGGGGCGAGATGTCTCTGTGGTTCTGATTGACGACGAGGGCAACGTCGTTCCGGAATTGGAAATCGTCGAGTTGTCCGTGAAAACTGGCAGTTGGGGAATCGGAATGATTGTCACCGTTGTTCAGACGAACTGCGGGACTGCATCTACCGTCGATCCCGCGAAGGTCGCGGCGATGTTCGAGGCGACGAGCGACCTTCGCGACTGGAACGGCGCGGCGAAGCTGACGCCGGAGGTGGAGGTCCTCGGCACGGACGCGAACGGCAAGATGACCTTTGCCGTCACCCCCGGCGACGGCACTGCCCAGAGTGCATTTCTGAGAATTATGAAATAGGGAAAGAAGATAATCAACGTGAGAGGAGTAAAGAAATGTCAATGCAAGAAGAAAACAAGCCGAACTGCAAACCTTTTGGCGAGGGCTCCAAGGCAATGGAAGAGTTTGACCATTGGCAGGCGATCAACAGGCTGATTGAAGTCATTATGCTTCCGTTGGAATTTTTGCCGTGCGCGGGAATAATCATGCTTGCAGGCAGACATTTCGGTTATGATTGGGATTTTAATATTTTGGTTTTGGCAGCTGTTCCTTTAATTTGGTGCTTGCCACCCCTTGTTCTGGCCCACATGAAGCTTTCCAAGGTAAAGCAACGTGTATTGGCTGCATTTACAGCCCCGTTCGTGCTGATTCAGCTGACCATGTTGTACAAGGTATGGCACGCGTCTGGGAGTTGGGCTGCCGGTGTATTAGATGTATGTGAATTGTCGTTCCTTGTTTGCCTGCCGGCCATAACCGCATTTGCATGTTCGTTAGAGTGTTTGTTCTGGAGGCGGCGTTTCACGCACATGACGCCGGAACGCAAAGCAAAGAAAATGAGACGCTTCAAGAATTGTCTTGCGAGGAGGCTGGATGCGTTTATGATTCGGCATCCGTCCATTTCGCTTAGCAGACAAAAGGAGTTTGTGCTTTACACTGTTGGATGGATGTCCGTATTCCCCGTGTTGCTCACGGTCTACCTCTACATCGGCGGGATCGAGTGGGGCGACTGGACGATTCCCAATGAGGATTTGCTGCGGCTTGAGTTACGCGACGTACCCGACGAAGACAATGCGTATATCGCGCTCATGTCACTTACGAATCTCTATCACGTCGCGGATAATGATCAAGTGAATGAGAAGTCGGGTGACGATTCGGCGAAGGTGGTTTCTGACAAGTGTTTTGTCAAGTATTACGGAAATCTCCTCAATAGCGAGGGTTGGGAAGATTGGGCGGCGGTGCGTAGCGATCCGGCTTCGCCTATACGCGCAGAGAGGATACTCGCCGACAACGCAAAGTTCTTCGAGGCCTGCCGTGCGGCATTGTCGTTTAAATATTTCGTGGATACGGACGCGCGACTCGAGGACGCAAAAAGGAGGAAGGAAGGAAAGAATCCATGGGTGTCCTATTTGCCGCCTTACAAGCCTTTTATTGAGTTTGCGCAACTCGTAGCGCTTCGGGCGCAGGTTGCATTGGAGCACGACGAAGTTGAATCCGCCGTTTCCGCCATAGGTGAGATCCACGCCTTGGGTCAACTTGTCATGGTCAATAATGAATCGCTAGTCGCATATTTGGTCGGAGTCTTGATTGATAAGATTTCCTTCGGGAAGATGTGTGACGTCGTGGCAATGGGCAAGGCCACTGACGAAGTTGTTGAGCGCTTCAGTAAGATGGTTGCCGTGAGCGAGGCGAATGCGCCGACGGCCTGGAAACGCGCGCTAACGGTCGAAGCTGCAAGTCATTCCGAAAGAGTGGAATGGATTTGCGATCATCCCACTCAGATCATTGGTGCTTTGTTGTTCCGCAACTTTGACGAGCGTGGAAACATAACGTCGCCTTCGCTTTTGTGTCGTATACTGACCAATGGGCCTGGATTCGCCAAATTTTCCTTCCATCGTCGTGAGTTGCTATATCGCCAAGCCATGCTTGATCGCGCCATGTTGGCGGGGGATGATGATCTGATGGAGATGATTTTACATGAGATGCCGCGCAATCCATTATTGCCGAATTTTGCAGGCAATTTTTGGGTTTGTTCGTTATGTCCTTTTTTGAATCCATATGCCAAGAGCGGCAGTCTTGATCGTATTCGCCCCCGTCTCGTCCTCGCCGCGGAGAAGTGGCGCAGGGCGCACGGCGGCGAGAACCCGCCGGCGCTTGACGCGCTCGTGCCGGACTGTCTCGCCGCCGTTCCCGCCGACCCGTGGGACAAGTCCGGCGGCCCGATCAAATACGACGCGGAATCCGGCGTCACATGGAGCGTCGGCAAGGAAGGCAAGTACGACTACCGGAAAGTCGCGAAAGAACGCAAGCCCGACGCCGTCGATTCGTCGGCAGACGGCGACACGCAAAAGTACGCCTTTCGCCTAGACGCGCAGCCTATCGGCTTCGATTCTCTGCGCCATAGTCAGCGAGAACCCCATCCGTGAAATCCGTGCAATCCGTGGTTAGGTATCACGTGGGCCCCAGTAGATTGGAAAATCTTCTTAGGAGAAAAGAATAAATGAAAATCAGACACACGAGGTACATGTTTCTACACTGCAGGTCGATGTTGATATCAGTCGTTGGACTGCTTGCTTCGTCGGCAATTGGATTTCCGTTGAATCCAACCTTCACTCCCGAGGCTGTGAAGGAATACAAGGTGAAAGCCGATGCGGGCGACGCGGAGGCGCAGTATCTGTATGCAACTGCGTTAGTGGATGGCCATGGGGTCGTGAAAGACTTGCCGCAGGCGTTTGTCTATGCTAAGAAGGTCGTAGGACAGGGTGACGAGCGTGCGCTCGGACTTGTTGGACGTGGATACGAACGGGGCTGGGGCGTCGAATCAAACTCCGTCAAGGCCGCAGAGTGCTATTCCCGATTCGTGACTTGGGCCACTAAAGCCGCAGAAGATGGTGATGTTGATGCGCAGTTGAGTCTGGGGAAGTGCTATTATGCAGGTAAAGGTGTCAAGACTAATATGTTGGAGGTGGTAAAATGGTTTCGCAAGGCGGCGGAACAGGGGTATGTGATTGCGCAATACTGCTTAGGATCGTGTTATGACGCAGGCATAGGCGTTGAGACGAACAAGATAGAGGCTGTAAAATGGTATCGCAGGGCGGCGGAACAGGGATGTCCGATTGCGCAAGTGGACTTGGGCTTGAAATATGTGAATGAAGCAGGAGTGGGGCAAGACCTGATGGAGGCGGTGAAGTGGTTCCGCAAGGCGGCAGAACAGGAGGATGCTACTGCACAATGCTTATTGGGCATTACCTATGAGAATGGTAAAGGTGTCGAGACGAACAAGGCAGAGGCGGTGAAGTGGTATAGTAAGGCGGCCGAGCAGGGGTTTGGTGGATCAGAGTTAGCGCAGAACCAACTTGGTCGCTGCTACGAGTATGGCGAGGGCGTAGAGATGAACAAGGCGGAAGCTGTGAAATGGTACCGTAAGGCGGCGGAGCAGGGTAATGCCAGCGCACAATACAGTCTTGGTCTCTGCTACGAGTATGGCGAGGGCGTAGAGACGAACAAGGCGGAAGCCGTGAAATGGTACCGTAAGGCGGCGGAGCAGGGTAATGCCAGCGCACAATACAATCTTGGTTTCTGCTACGAGTATGGTGACGGCGTTGAGACAAACAAGGCGGAAGCCGTGAAATGGTACCGTAAGGCGGCGGAGCAGGGTAATGCCAGCGCACAGAACAATCTTGGTTTCTGCTACAATAACGGCGAAGGCGTTGAGACAAACAAGGCGGAAGCCGTGAAGTGGTACCGCAAGGCTGCGGAACAAGGTAATGCCAGCGCACAATACAATCTTGGATTCTGCTACAAGTATGGTGACGGTGTTGAGACAAACAAGGCGGAAGCCGTGAAGTGGTACCGCAAGGCGGCGGAGCAGGGACATGCTAACGCACAATGTAATCTTGGATTCTGCTACAAGTATGGTGAAGGAGTTGAGACGAACAAGGCAGAGGCCGTGAAGTGGTATCGCAAGGCGGCGGAGCAAGGTCATGATCATGGCATTTTCCAGATTGTGCGGATGGATCCAAACCCGGCCAAAAGGGCGCGGATTTCCTGGAAACTGTCTCTCTCGGACGAAATCAAGATGGGCGCAAATCGGATCAGAAGTAAACTTGCGCTGATCAGGGAGCCGGAGGACGATGTAACAGGGAGGATAGCATCCGTAAAACCGCTATCGGACGGTTTTCTGGTTACTGCTGACGATATTTCGGGAGAGGGGAGAATCGGCCTTTCGTACAATGGTGCACAGCCGATTTTCTACGATGTGAATGTCTGCCCCATTTGGCTGGTTCCTGTAGCAAGCTGCCGTTCGGCCGTTCCTGGGAAGTACGATGCGGCGGTTTTCATTCCGGGAATGGAGAAGGGTCTTGCCGAAGGGGCGGTGATCTCCCCAAGCAAGGGCAAATGTGGCTACAGGGTTATAAGCATAAGCGACAGGTGCGTATGGTTTGAGGCGTTATACGGCGACGAACCGCCAGAAGGCAAATTGCCGCGCGGTCCTTGGCCTGACTTCTCCCGTATTGACACGATCTCCCCTACGCCGCCTCCAGGGTGCCTTATGCTCGGCAAACGCCACTTCTGGCCGGGGGATGCCATCAAGCTGCCCAAGTCTGCCTCGTATTTGATGGTTGACAGTTTTCTTGACGGAAAGGGAGTCGTGTTCCGGTTGTTGGATTCCACCATGCGTCCAAACCGAGAACTCCTGTGCGTCATTGTCCGTGAGAAATAAAACAAGAAGGCAATCTGCATAATATGAACAGTGAAATCTGCCAGAACAAACCGAAAGGGCGAGGGACGAGATCAAAATCAGTTGTTAAATGCCAGTTGGCAGCCATGTGTCTGTTGGCATTTGCATGCGCTGCGGGGGCGGCGACGATAGCTAATGTGCAGGCGCGGCAGCGGCCGAAATCTGACATCGTGGACGTTTACTACGATCTTGTTGCGGGGGAGGGTGGCGTGTTCGACGTGTCCGTTTCCATCGAAGGCGGCGGCGACAAGCCGGCGCTTTCGACCTTGCGCGGCGATGTAGGCGCGGACGTGACGCCCGGGCGCAACAAGCATATCGAATGGGATGCGGGCGCGGACTGGCCGGGCCACGTGCAGAGCAATTTCGTGGCGACCGTGACGGCGGGACCGGATTTGGGGATGGCTTTCATTCCTGGCGGAACCAACGAGGGCAGGAATTCAGATTCCGACCTTGGCTCCTACTCGCTTTCGGTCGATTCCTTCTACATGGACAAGAAGCAGGTTCGGTATTGTGTTCGTGCCGTGGGTGATCGTGCGCTCAACATCCATGCTCTGCCAGCTGCCGACAGATGAGGGCATGCAAAACGAAGTAACAAAAGATGAGCGAGAAAAAGGCTATGCAAGGTAATGTCAGGAAAAGGAGCGAACCATGGAACTAGTCTATGAAACAGAGATGAACGAAAAGGGAGCGGCCAAGCTTTTCTTGCGCCGCCGTGGATTCCTGAAGGGATTGCGCGAGTTCTTCGCAACCCTGTCGGTACTTTGGCCCGTGGGGGCCATATATTACTTGCTTATCATGCGTGATGGAGGTCGTATCAACATCACCGAATTTTTAATCTCTATCCTTGGCACACTGTTCTTTCTGTTCTGCTTTTTCATCGTCGATCGGGTCGTTGTGCAGAAAGTTCGACGCGCCTACCGCCAGCGAAAGACGAATCAGGTGGAATACCGCCTGACGAACGACAAACTTGCCTTTACAGTTGGAGAGACAACGTTCTCATCGCCTTGGAACAAGGTGGCGAAGAAATTCAGAATCGACAGAAAGGCCATATACCTCTATGGCAAGGATCTGCCGTTCGAGGCACAGTGCATTCCCGAGTGGAGGGGACATGGCGTAGAGCGGAAAGAACTTGTGGCCATGCTGAAAAAAGCGGGGCTGAAGAAGATGATTAGTGGTTGGCTCAAATCCCTTATGGGGTTGGCTGTCACTTTTGTCTTAATCACATGCTACTTCTACATCGGCGGAATCGAGTGGGGCGACTGGACGATCCCCGACGAGGCGGAGCTGCGGCTCGAAAAACGCGACGTACCCGACGAAGACAATGCGTATATCGCGCTCATGTCACTTACGAATCTCTATCATGTCGCGGACGATGATCAAGAAGAGAAGTCGGATGGCGATTCGGTGAAGGCGGTTTCTGATAAGGATTTTGTCCGGTATTACGGCGATCCCTTCAATAGTGAGAACAAGAAAGAGCGGGCGCTCGTGTGTCGCGATCCGGCTTCTCCGAAGCGTGCAGAGCAGATCCTGGCCGCGAACACTAAGTTCTTTGATGCGTTTCGTGCGGCATTGTCGTTTAAATATTTCGTGAATACGGACGCTCGACTAGAGGACGCAAAAAGGGCAAGGGAAGGCAAGCCGCCAAGTGGGGCCTATTTGCTACCTTACAAGCCTCTTATTGATTTCGTGCGACTAATCGAGTTGCGGGCGCAAGTTGCACTCGAAAAGGGTGATGTCGAATCCGCCGTTTCCGCTATAAGCGAGATCCACGCCTTGGGCCAACTTGTCATGGTCAACAACGAATCGATAGTCGCATATCTTGTTGGCGTGTTGATTGAGAGGATTTCCTACAAAAAGATGCGTGATTCCATTGCTATGGGCAAGACACCGGTAGAGGTTCTCGCGCTATTCGACAGAATGGTGGATGCCAGCGAGGCAAGTGCCCAGTTGTGCTGGGCACGAGCGATAAAGGCAGAACTCGCTTTCAACGTCAGAACGCTCGAATGGGTCTGCGACTTGCCAAAGAATGATTGGGCGTGCAATGTGCAGTTGGAGGATTTTGCCCGAAAATACAGAGAGACATTGAAAACGGGTACTAGATGGCCAGGCCTTTTCGGGTTCATATTTCATCGCCGAGAGATGGTTTTTCGAACGACTGAATATTTCCGTTCCATCATTGCCCATGAGGAGCCAGAAATTAAACCGCGAGAATGGTGGGTGGTGTTTACCCCCAATCTGGCAGGTAGAATTCTAGTGGATTCGCTTTGTCCTTCGTTTGAGCAATTTTTCCGAGAGCGTAGCCTATGCTGTATTAAAATTCATCTCGTCATCGCGGCGGAGAAGTGGCGCAGGGCGCATGGCGGCGAGAATCCGCCGTCGCTTGACGTGCTTGTGCCGGACTATCTCGCCTCAGTCCCAAAGGATCCGTGGAGCAAGTCTGGAGAACCGATCAAATACGACGCCTCGACTGGCGTCGCATGGAGCGTCGGCAAAGACTGCAAGTACGACTACCGAGAAGTCGCGAAGAAGCTTGCTGCCGCTGGAAACACAGCGTCTGTGGATGACAATACGCAAAAATATGCCTTTCGCCTTGACGGGAAGCCGGTAAATAGTAAACCCGATAACGTAGGGGGCGTAACAAAACATCCGGTGAGGCCTCAGATCGTGAAAGACAATCCAGATTCCACCACGCAATCGCAATACGCCGCCGAGGCGATTCCCGTCATTGCCATCCTCCGCACGAAGATTGGTTTATATCAATACGAGAAAGGCGTTCTTCCCTGCATCGCGACAAACGATGTCGCAAAAGGAAAAGACACAGGAAAAGTCTCCGCGCCTCAAATCGAGACCTGGGTTCCCGTAGATTCTGAAACGGCGGCGACGGTATCAGCCACCCCATCTAAAGCGCGTGTTTACAAGATGGCGGTGTGTGCTTTTCCAAGCCGCGGGCCGCCACTGAAAGAGCTGATGGTCCTTGACCATAAAAAGAGTCAGGATTCGACGAGCAGGCATTGGGGGAAACTCCTCGATATTGATTACCAAGACCTGTTGGGCAGGTGTTCAAAGCCATGCTATTACCAATATCTTGTGCTGCGCAATGGCATGGATTATGCGTATGTCCTCGGATGCTTTGGCGATGGCAACGGCCTGCCGGCTGGTACGGGGCGTGCCATTTGCGAAATCACATCAACTTCCACGGGTCACAGGTATATTGGAACTTGGGTGCGATACCAATCAACAGGTGACACGCAGATTTGCTTCACGTCCAGCACGCGCAGCAAGAATGGGCATTCCTTGGGTTGCTACGTCCCTGAAAAGTCTGCATTCGACAACATGACTGACAAAGGTACCCTGGCGAGAATCATTGACTCGATGAAGAAACAGGGCTGGGATTTTGGAAACCAGTAACAGCAAAGAGGTGGTAAGAAAGGCGTAGTCAATGGAACTGACTTACACAACTGAGAAAAGTGAGAAGGAAACGGTCCGGCTATTCCTGCGTCAATGGGGATTCCTTAGGGATTTGCGCCTGTGGTCTGCAATCCTGTCGGTGGGTTGGCTGGTGGGGACAATCTTTTACTGCTTTGTTCTGCTTGACCCTTTTTACAGCCCTTGCAAGTGTGCTGTGAGCGCGCTCCTTGGGTCGGGTATCTTCCTTGTCTGCTTCTTTCTTTTAGACAGAATGCTCGTTCAGGCTCCGAGACGTGCCTACCGTCAGCGCAAGACGCACAAGATCGAATATCGGCTAACGGATGATGGGCTTGCCTTCACGATCGGGGAGACTCAATTCTCTTCGCCATGGAACAATGTGGCGAAGAAGTTTAGAGTTGATAAAAAAGCCCTTTACCTGTATGGTAGAAACCTGCCGTTCGAGGTACAGTGCATCCCGGACTGGCAGGGGCACGGAGTGGAGCGGAAGGAATTCGTCGCCGCGTTGAAGAAGGCGGGATTGAAGAAGGCCATGAGCGGACGTCTCAAGTTCCTAATTTGGCTTGTCGCATCCCCCGTTGTGCTGGCGGCGTTGCTCACGATCTACTTCTACATCGGCGGGATCGAGTGGGGCGACTGGACGATACCCAACGAGGCGGAACTGCGGCTTGAGCTGCGTGACATACCGGACGAGGAGAATGCGTATGTGGCGCTTACGACACTGACGAACCTTTACACTGTCGCGGGCAATGATCAAGAGAATGAAAAGTCGGATGGCGATTCGTCGCAGGAGATCTCGGACAACGATTTTGTCAAATATTACGGCGATCCCTTCAATAGCGAAGATGGCGCAAAACGAACGGAGGTACGGCGCAATCCGGCATCTCCTAAGCGCGCAGAGAAGATTCTCGCCGACAACGCCAAGTTCTTCGATGCATTCCAGGCGGCGCTGTCGCGCGAGAAGTTTTGCAACAACGAGTGGTTGACCTGGCACAGGGAGGTTAAAATAAAAAGGCAGGCGGCATGGTCTCCGTTCAATCCTTATTTGCCGGATTATAGATGGGCTTTCCGCTTTACGCAGCTTGTCGCATTGAGGGGCCAGGCCGCGCTGGAAAACGGCGACATTGAGACGGCGGTGTCCGCAATGCGGAGTATCAACTCCTTGGGACAGAAGGTTCTGAGCTCTCCCTGTACGATGCTCGATTATCAGGTCGGCATCTGGATTAAGAAGAACTCATATCGCAAGATGTGTGACGCTGTCGCAATGGCGCGTGCATCAGACGCAAACCTCGAAATATTTCGCAAAGTCCTCGATGCGGACGATGCGAATGCGGCTTCGTGTTTCGCACGAGCGCTAAGGGCGGACATGGTAAGCTTCTACTTGCAATTCATTGAATGGCTTCGTGACGCTGATGGGGACAGTGTCGTTCAGCTTTATGACCAGATGTACCCCGATCTTGGGGATGAGAGTCGCTTGACAGGCCTTCAGCGCCTTTTATGGCGTTGGCCGGGATATTTCAGGTTCGCCGTCCATCGTCGCGAGACAATTTTTCGCTTGGCCGAGGTTGTCCGTGCAGTCCTTGCCAATGGGGACTTGCCGGAACATCTCATTTCCGAGACAAGCGATCGCGCTGCTGGCTATGTCAGGTGGCTTGTGCCAAATTGGCGCGGGGCAGATTGGAGATTCCTTCCCCTTGCCGCCAGGTATTTTAAAGAGGATACCATGAACCGCATTCGCCCACGGCTCGTCATCGCGGCAGAGAAGTGGCGCAGGGCGCACGGCGGCGAGAATCCGCCGACGCTCGACGCGCTTGCGCCAGACTATCTCGCGGGCGTTCCAAGAGACCCGTGGAGCAAATCTGGTACCCCGATCCAATACGACGCCTTGACTGGCGTCGCCTGGAGCGTCGGCAAAGATGGCAAGTACGACTATCGGAAGGGCGCGAAAGATATCAAGTCAGCCGCCGTCGATTCGTCGGCAGACGGCGACACGCAGAAGTACGCCTTCCGCCTCGACGGGAAGCCGATTGTCTTCACGTCGCTACAGGGGGGGGCTGTCAGTAGAAAGGAAATGACAAATGTCAACACATGCAAAAAAAGCCAGTATCTGGTTATGCTGAATGACCGCGCCAATTTGCTAAAGATTGGAGTTCCCCAAAAAAGCGGAAGCGGTCGCGAAGGTTCGGCGGCATTTCCCCAAGGTGGAAATTCCGGAACTCAGGGTTTGTGGGTAAGTTTAAATGTTGGCCGTACCTCTTGGAGGGCGGGGTATTGACTTTGCGTGGGATGGGATGGTAAAATCTTAGTATGAAGTGTTTTGCAATCCATACCATTTTTCCTCTTGCCGTCGCCGCCGTTCTGTGCGGCTGCGCCACGGGCGACAGAGGCGCCGTGGGCGCGCCTACTGCCGAGGACCGCGCGCAGGCCGGCAGGATGATGTACTTCTACCTTGATCCCGACTTCGACGCCGCAATGCGGATGCTTCCTGCGCTGGAGCGCATATCGTCCGCCGACGCCGGCGCGAACATGCCCGTAATAGGCTTCGTTTTCGGCGTCGCTTCGTCCATGAGCGCGCACTCCAATGAACTTTCGCGCGCAGCCAGGCGGCATCCAGGCCTTGCAGAGCCGATCGAAAACGCGCTTGCGGGAAAGAAGTACACCGACGCGCTGCCGCCGCGCGAGGACCTGCAGCCTGCTCACCTCGACTTCATCTGGGGCTACTACTTCGCGACCGGCGACGCGGAGGCTGCGCGGCGCATAATCGAGCGCGGCGCGATGAACCACCTGCCGAGCCGCAGCAGCCTCGACGGCATGATCTCCGTCGACATAACCGCGGAGACGGCAAAGTGGTCCGTCCGCAGCATCGCGCAGAACCATCCGGCCGTCCGTGCCGAGCTGGACTCCTTTGCCCTTTCCGCGGGCGACGAGGAGATACTCAACTTCTTCGGGTTCATGTCCGCTCCGCCGGCGGACAGGATGGACCTTCGCGCCAAGACGCTTGGACTACTCACCAAGAAGCCGTTTGACCGTGTTTCCGCGATACTGGCGGCGCACGACGCGAAGGAGCCCGAATCGGCGACAATGGATGAAAGGGGGACGTAATGCGCAACTTACTGGCTGTTTTACTGTCGGCGCTGCTTGTCGCCGCGGCAGGCGCGGCTCCTAGCCTCGAAAACGAGGCGATGCGCTCGCGCAAGGGCGCGCTCGTGCTCCAGGTCGGAAGCGACTGGTGCGTGAGCGGCGAAGCGGTCAGAAAGGTGTTCTGCGGGAAGGAGTTCCAGCGGTCCAAGACGGGTGCGCAGTTCGCGTGCGGGGTTTGGGACGAGATGGAAAGTCCGACGGACGCCGTGAAGGCGGCAAACGAGTCCGTCAAGTCGCTTCACATCGCGACCAAGCGCTATCCGGCGATAACGTGCTTCACGCCGCAGATGCGCGTCTACGCCCAGATAGAGAACGTTCCGCAGGGGCTCGACGCCGACAAGCTCGCCAAGGCCGTGGCGCGGCAGACGAAGAAGAAGGACGAGGCCGAGGCTCTTTTCAAGAAGGCCGCGACGCTGAAGGGTGAGGAGGCCGCGGACTGCTACGGAGAGGCGTTCGACATCCTGGCGCCGATGATGGGCCAGTTCCACTTCAAGGAGCTTACGACCGGCGAACACGGATGGAGGAAGGAGTGGGACGAGCTCTGCAAGCTGGATGCGGGCGATCGCTACGGATGGCTCAAGCACTTCGAGCTCGACGACTACAAGATGGTGGCGATGGTCCAGCGCGTCACCGAGGCGAAGGCCGGAAGCGCGGCAGGCGCGTCCGCGGACGGCCTTGTAAACGCAGTAAAGTCCGTCCCCGACAAGCACTTCTCCCCCGCCCAGAAGCAGTTCGTCAAGATAATGCAGTACGCGCTTTCGGCGAACGGAACGGACAAGCCGCTGACGGCCGCGCAGAAGACCCTCATGAAGGAGGTGTTCGCCCTTGGGCGCGACACCCTTTGGGGACAGTTCGCCATGGGCCGCCTGATGATGGACGGCGAGAAGATCGAGTCGAAGGGCCTTCCTTCCGCGCCGGTGCGCGAACGCCCGAGCGGCAACGTCGGCGGCGCAAAGCCGTCCTTCCCCCTCGAGAAGTACAAGGGCGCGATAGCGACCATCAAGCCAGGCGCGAAGCTCACCGAGCAGCAGAAGCTGGACATCGCCCGGTATGCGGCGCTCCGTCTGATCGGGCAGAGCGGCTGGCAGGAGCTTGTGAACAGGCGCGGCGCGCTGCCGTTTGTCAAGGCGTTCATGACGGACCGCGAGTGGCTTGAGGACTTCGCGTGGAGCGGAACATTCCCGGCGAACTCCACGGACGCCTGGTGCGAGGCTGGGACGGGGCCGGGCGCGGGCGCTCGCGCGATACTTGCGCTTGAGTCCCTCGTCTTTCAGGACAACGGCAGGTGGGTTCCGTTCGAGAACGAAAAGTTCGCCAACAACGAGGGGCGGCGATTCATGACGGCGCTTGCGATCGTATATCCCGACAAGGACGAGGCGTGGCTTGCGGACGTGCTGGACGCGTACCGCGCGACCGCGCTTGCGGGGCGTCTTCACAAGACCGCCTACTCGCAGGGCGTCTACGAATGGCGTTTCGCCGTTCATGCGGGCCACGCAACCGCAGGATGCGACAATCTGGCCGCGCAGCAGCGCCACATCGAGAAGTTCGTCAACATGCCGATCAACAACTACGGCGGAACGCCGTGGATGATCGAGTACAGGCTCAAGAACTGCTTCGGCGACTCGGTGCACGGTCCATACTACTACAAGGCGTGGGCGACTGCCGGCGAGTGGCCGAAGCGCCGCTATTCGCAGATAGTCGGAGGCGTCTGCGGCGAGCTCTCGAAGTTCGGCAGCGCGACGGCGAACGCGCACGGGCTTCCCTCGACGACGGTGGGCCAGCCTGGGCACTGCGCCTACTCGCGCCGCCTGCCGTCCGGCAAGTGGGTGCTCAACTACAGCGTGACAGGGCATTCCCAGATGCACATGTGCTTCTGGAACAAGCATCCCTGGCAGTACAATCCCGCGCTGGAGGCGACCTACGGCGGCGACAGGGAGTCTCGTCTTGGCGCGGAGCGCATGCTCGCCCTCGCGACGCTTGCGGACGAGTCCAAGAAGGACGCAAAGACGACGGAGCTTTTCTACCGCCATGCGTGCGCGGCCAAGCGCGACCACTACGGCGCGTGGCACGCCTACGGGGAGTCGCTGATGCGCAGCGACATGCCGCTGGACAAGCTGCGCGTCTGGGTGCGCGGATGCGCGCGCGGCATGAAGTACGGACGCGAGCCGCTGTGGGACATCCTGACGCCGTACTTCGAGCGGGTCGTGAAGGAGAAGGGAAAGGAGGCGCTGGTCGAAGATCTGGTGGACTTCGCGCCGCTGCTGAAGCAGAGTCCGTCGAAGCTGGAGGAGGAGTCGGACTTTGGAGTCGTGCTGGCCAAGTGGGGCGACCTCCTCGGCGGAGACGAGGCGCTGCGCATGCGAGTCCTCAAGGCTATGCTGGAGGCGCAGTACGGAACGGAGAACTACTTCTCCCAGACGATGGGCTGGGGGGCGGACAGCATGATGAAGACGAAGGCGGGGGCGGACAAGTTCAACGCCTGTCTCATGGAGGTCCTTTCGTCAAAGACAAAGAATGGCGGCGGCGGCAACCTGGACTTCTCGCCGCTCATCCTGTCCGCCAGCAGGAGCGGCAACCTCGACGCGTTCCGGCAGATGGCCGACATGCAGAAGAAGATGTCGCCGAAGAAGGGCGGGGGCGATGCGTATCCCGCAGCGGACTTCGGCGGCGAGCTGCTGAGCTCGTCTGGGCTGCTCCGCACGTCCACGACGAGCGGCTTCGACCATCCCGACCGCTACGCCTTCTGCATAGACGAGACGCCGTGCGGCGAGGGCGCTTTCCATACGGACAAGGAGAAGTCCCCGTGGGCGGAGGTCATGCTCAAGGGGCCTTCCACGATACTCGGCGTCGTCGTGGAGAACCGCTTCGGCGGCGTGAACGCCTCGCGCCAAGTGCCGATAGAGGTTTCGGTTTCCGAGGACGGCTCGACGTGGCAGCGCGTTGCGTCTGACGACCAGCTGAAGTCCACATACCGCTTCGACCTGAGGAACGCCTCGCCGCGCGCGAAACTTGTCCGGGTCGCGCGCAGGCCCGACGCGAAGGAGGATTTCTTCCACCTCAACAAGATCCTCGTCTACGGCAAGAAGCTATACTGATTTATCGCATCAGGCCCTTGCCGCGCAGCCTGTCGAGGGCTTCGGACAGCTTTTCGCGCTTTTTGCGCGAGGTGGTTTCGGCGTCTTCGAACAGCATCGGACCGTCGTCCGGAGACGAGGTGAAGTTCGTTACGCCGAACCCGACGAGGCGTACGCTCGTGTGGCGCCTGCTGCCCCCAGCGGGCCATTCCAGGTCGAAGAGCGCGAGCGCGGCCTCTCGGAACGAGATGTCGTCGCGCGCAGGCCTTGAAAACGGCATCTGGCGGGAGACTGTGCGGAAGTCGGCGTCCCTCAGCTTGAGCTTGGCCGTCCGAGCCCAGCGCTCTTCGCGCCTGAAGCGGTGTCCGACTTCGGCGGCAAGCCGTATGAGCCTTTCGCGGACGGCATCGCGGTTCGTCTCGTCCTCGGAGAACGTGTGTTCGTGCGAGACGGACTTTTCGTCGCTCTCCTCCCATTGGACGTGGTCGTCGGAAAGTCCGAACGCCATGTCTACGAGGGAGTCGGGAACTATCGGGTTGCCGCGTCCAAGCCGCTGGATGTCGCCGCATGTGGTGATGCCGTAAGGCTTCAGCGCCTCGACGGTTTTCTTCCCCGCGCCCCAGAGTGTGCCGACGGGCAGCGGAGCGAGAAACTTCGCGATTGCCGCAGCCTCGAACGGCATGAGGGTTAGTCCATCGGGCTTGTGGTGTTCCGAGCCGATCTTCGCGAGAAGGCGGTTGGGGGCGATTCCCACCGAGCAGGTGACTCCGCACACGCGTTTGATTTCCGCCCTGAGCGCCTCGCCGAGCGCGACAGCCCGTTCGGCGTCGGTCTCTCCGTCGAAGAGATGCACGCTTCCCGTTATGTCCATGAACGCCTCGTCGACAGAAACCCCCTCGACATACGGCGTGTAGTGCGAGAAGACCTCAAATGCCATTTTTGAGACGCGGCTGTACTCCTTCATGTGAGGCGGCACGAATATTGCGTGGGGGCACAGCTGGTAGGCGGTTCGGGACGGCATTGCCGAGCGGACGCCGAACTTCCTCGCTTCGTACGAACAGGTGGAGACGACGCCGCGCTCGTGGGGTCCGGACCCTATGACAAGCGGCTTCCCGCGCCATTCCGGGTGCGCGAGAAGCTCGACCGACGCAAAGAACGCGTCCATATCGACATGCAGTATTATCGCCATGCCGATCCTTCTGCGGGGCTAGTAGAGTTCTGACTCGAAGTCGGGATCCTTCTCGCCCCCGCACTCGCAGCTGCGCTCGTAGTAGCGCCGCGCCGCCGCCCTGCCTTTTTCGCCGCGCGTCCTGAAGATGAGCTTGGCGAGGTTGTAGAATGCGTGGGGGTTGGTCGGATTGGACGTAATGCACTGCGTGAGCGTCATTTCCGCCGCCGCGGAGTCGCCCATCTCGCTTTCGATGCGTGCGCGCAGGTTGAGCGCGGCGGCGTCGTTCGGGCGCGTCGAGAGGATTTCCTTCACGGTCAGCTTCGCGGACTCGTAGTCCTTCTTCGATATGTCGGAAAGGGCGAGCAGAAGCTTGGCCTTGCGGTCGTCCTTCTTCTGCTCGGCCGTCGTCTCGGGCATCCGGCCCGACTTGAAGGCCTCTTCCTCCTCCTTCATCTTCTTGAACTTCTTCTCGAGCTCGGTCGTGTCAGTCACTGCGACGGGCTTCGCGTTGCGCTTTGCCTGCTCTAGGAGAAGCGAGTCGATTGCCGCGCTCACGTAGGCGCGCTTGTTGCGCAGCGTCGCGAACTCGGGCCTTTCGGCTCGTTCTGGGTTTTCGAGCTCGATGCGGGCGAGTTCCGCCAGGGCCTTGCGGTACTCTTCGACCGCCTCGGAGACCTTGCCTTCCTCGGCGAGGTCGCTTGCCTGGTCGATGATGTCCGTCGCGGGGCGCATTAGCTCCGAGAGGCGTGGCTCGGCCGGTTCGTCGTCGCCGCCGAAGGGCCAGTACCAAGAGGCGCTTGCGCAAAGCGCCGACATGAGGGCGATGGTCAGGATGGAGGTCTTCATTCGATTGTCATTCCTTTACGACTTCAAGCTCGGCCATCGAGGCGAAGTCGTTTCCGTGATGGTTGTTGAATGCGGTGAAGCGGTAGAACTTCGCCTGCGCGGCCTCGGGGAACGCGATGGTCTGTCCGTTCGCCGTGTTCGCAAGCGTCGTGCGGGCGCACTCGGTCCACGTCTTGCCGTCGAGCGACGTCTCGACCATGCAGTCCTTGATGCGCCCGTTCTCTCCGTTGCGGCGTCCGTAGCAGACGAGCCCTTTCATCTTCACGACGGCGGGAAGCTCGACCGCGATGGAGTGCGGGAACGAGCCGACGGTCGTGCCGTACTGCGAGTGCCAGATCGTGTCGGGGTCGCCGTCGATGGCGTTCTCGGGATCGCCTTCGCCTGGCTCGCGGCTTGAGCACGTCGCGATCTTGGCGCCGCCTGCGTACTGCACCTCGGGAAGGACGGGGAGCGATGCGTCGGTGGACGGCGCGCGAGCGGTGAGGGTGTCGTCGGAAAGCGAGAGCGTGAACGAGAGGTCGAAGTCCTGCCTCGTGCGGATGATGTCGCGTTCGATCGGCCCGGGGCCGCAGCTCGCGCCGCCGAGTCCGCGCGTCGCCGCGAACACGCCGACGAAGGTCGTAGTGTTCTCGGGAAGTTCGTCCGGATGCCTCTCGGCGGTCAGCTCCGTGGGCGCGTAGGGCGAGACTTCGAAGGCGAATGGCGCGCCGAGGGTGCGGATGGTCATGCCGCCGACGGAGAAGCCTTGGGTGTCCTCGCGGTTGCCGCAGTCCTCGGGGCGCCCGTAGGGCACGAAGAACTCGCGCGCCTTCTCCTCCCAGAGGCCGAGGAACGCGCCGGACTTGCGGTCTGGGTAGTTCTCCCAGGGGCCGCGGCCGAACCATCTGACGGACGGATTGGCGCTAGCCATCTTGAAGGAGTAGCCGATTCGGGCGAGCTCCTTGGCTGGGCCCTCGGGACGGATCTTCGACTGGCACGAGAGGGTGCCGTCGGGATAGACGGTCCACCTCGTGGCTACGTTGAACGCGACTGCTGGCTTGAGTCCGTTCGCGGCGGTTTTGCCGCGCCACTTGGCGAGCGTCGTGAAGGTGAGCGCGCGGCCGCACTCCTCGACTGGGCCGACGTCGACGGACTCCACTCCGATTTCGTCGAGGCCCTGGCTGCGCCACTCGCGCTCCTTGCCGTTTTCGTTGGAGGACGGCGCGCGGTATGCGTCAAGGACGATCGGGGAGGCGAGGAGCTCCGTATCCCAGATGCGACCGGCCTTCTTGATCGAGACGGGCATGCCCGTCTGCCTGGAGAACGTCACCGTAAGTGCGCCTGCCTTGAAGGTCATGGTCTTTTCGGCGCCAGCGTCGTCGGAGTCGTCAGGCTCGCTGTACTCGACCTCGCGCTTCACGAGTCCGAACGACAGTAGCTCCGCGAGTGTGCGGCTGCTGGAGATCGTCTCGGTGTCGCGCGCCTGGAAGAGGTCTATCTGGTCCTCTGCGATCGTCTCGTCGTTCTTGGCGAATGTGAATCGGATGGACGCCGTGCCGCGCCTCATCGCGTCCATTGCCGCCATCGGCATGTCGTAGACGGCTTCGCGCTGCGGCGCGAGCCCGCGCAGGTTGACCTTGCCCGTCGCGTACGACTTGCCGTCGACGAAGATGTGCCAGCCGAGCTGGACGCCCGCCGCGGTCGTGAAGTAGTTCTTGTTGCGCACGACGATGCGCTGGAAGTTGTTGGTGGCCTTGACGGACCAGTTCTGGTAGACGTGGCGGACTTCCCAGTAGCCGGGCTCGGGCGTGCGGTCGGAAAGGACCACGCCGTTCATTACGAAGAATCCGTCGTTCGGCCTGTCTCCAAAGTCGCCTCCGTAAGCAATGATGCGATTGCCGTCTGCGTCCTCCTTGTAGAGCCCCTGGTCGACCCAGTCCCAGATCGTCGCGCCGAGGATTACGT
This sequence comes from Lentisphaerota bacterium, assembly GCA_015061665.1. Classification (GTDB taxonomy): domain Bacteria; phylum Verrucomicrobiota; class Kiritimatiellia; order RFP12; family UBA1067; genus UBA1067. The sequence continues at coordinate 12,849 of SUWC01000014.1, read as the reverse complement.
CCGACGACTCGATTGCGTCCTGGTAGTCCTTGAGGTTGCCCATCGCGTTGCCCATGTTGTGGGCGTATTCGGAGATGTAGAAGGGCTTTTTGCTCTTCGCGTCGGCGGCCTTCTGCCCGACCCACGCGACGGACGGGTACTGGCAGCCGTCCATGTCCGCCACGGACCAGTCGCGCTCGTAGTGCGTCGGGCGCGTGAGGTCGCGCGCCTTGATCGCGTCGCGTGCGGCGGCGAAGTTCCTGCCGGGGCCGGCTTCGTTGCCGTAGCTCCATATGACGACGGAGGGGTGGTTCTTGTTGCGCTCTACCATCGCCATGTTGCGGTCTACCGTCATCTTGGTCCACTCGGGGCAGTGCGAGAGCGAGCGTTCGCCGTAGCCGTAGCCATGCGTCTCGACGTTCGCCTCGTCGACGAGGTATATGCCGTGCACGTCGCAGAGGTAGTACCAGTAGTCGTCCTGCGGGTAGTGGGAGTTGCGCACTGCGTTGCAGTTCGCCGCCTTGAGCATTCCGATGTCCTGCTCGTGGCGCTCCTTTGTGACGTAGTGGCCGTACATCGGGTCCGTCTCGTGCCTGTTCGCGCCCTTGAGCTTGATCTTCTGTCCGTTCAGCATGTAGCGCCCGTCGCGAATCTCCGAAACGCGGAAGCCGAATGGCGACGAGACGTATTCCTCGCCGTTGTTGACGACGATCTTGTAGAGGTTGGGCTGTTCGGCGCTCCACAGCTTGGGCACTGCAACGGTGAACGTGTGGGCGATCCAGCGGCCGACGAGCTTGTCATCCCACGTGTAGAGCGCTATTTCGTTTCCGGGGTCCGTGTCGACCTTGACTTCCCAGAGCCCGTCGTACTTGTCGCGCAGGACTGGATGCGCGGTGACGAAGAAGTCCGTGACGCGCCTCTTGGGACGCGCCAGCAGCCATGTCCTGCGGAAGATGCCGGAGAGGCGGAACATGTCCTGGTCTTCCAGATACGCGCCGTCGGAGTAGCGGTACACTTCGAGTGCCACGGTGTTTTTGCTGCCTTCGCGGCCTTCGCGCCAGAGGTACTTCGTGATGTTGAACTCGGCGGGAGAGCGGCTGTCCTTCGCGAAGCCGACGTACTCGCCGTTGACCCAGAGGTAGAAGAACGAGTCGACGCCGTCGAACTTCAGGAACACGTCGCTTTCGCGCCAGTCTTCCGGCACGTCGAACGTGCGCCTGTAGGAGCCGACGGGGTTGCGGTGCGCGAACGCGGTGTAGTCCTTCGGCGGGGTGTTCGTGACGATCGAGCCGCCCGGCCTGTCGAGGGCGAACGGGTAGCGCTGGTTCGTGTAGATCGGAACGCCCCATCCGCCGTTCTGGCTCGCGCCGAGCGCCTGCCAGGAGCAGGGAACCTTTATGAACGGCCAGGAAGAGTCGTCGAAGTCCTCGCGCCAGAACGCCAGCGGGCGCTCCTCGGGGTTCGGCGCCCAGTTGAACCGCCACACGTTGTCGCCGTCAAGCGAGATCTGGCGCGGCGCGTACTCGGGGAGTATCTTCAGGGCGGACTTCTCGTCGGGGAAACTGGAGAACGCCGCGCGGGCGGGTTCCTTCCCGTACGAAAGCCTCTGGTTGTCCTGCCACTCTCGCCCGTCGGGTGATGCGGCGAATGCGGAGGCGGCCGCCAGCGCGGTCAGCAATGCGGCGTGTACTGTCCGTTTCATCATGCTATTTCTCCTCATTTTCTTGTTAAGAATGGCTGTGCGATTTCCTCGAGTTCGGTCTCGCGCGACGTTCTCTCGACAACCCTCTGGTGGTTTATCTGGAGCGCGCTTGCAAAGGACCTCGTCGCCTGCTCGGCGCGGCCGGTCCTGCGCTGGATCTTCGCGAGGTCCAGCCACGGGTCTGCGGACGCCGTGGGCTCCTTCCTTAGGATCTTCACGATGACGCGCTCTGCGTCCGCGTCGAGTCCTGCGGCCGTGACGATCGTCTGGAGCGCCTTCAGTTCGACCATGTCCTCGCAGTCGTCTATGAGGGGGCGCACCAGCTGGGCCGCCTCGCCGACGCGACCGAGCTGGAAGAGGTCGGACGCGAGGAGGTACGTCTCCTGCTTGTCGAGGTTCCCCGCGCGGCGCTTCGCGTCCAGCGCGGCGATTTCGGCGTTTAAGCGCACCGTAGTGTTGATGAAGTTGCGGAAGCGGGAGGTCCGCTGGTTGTTCGGATCGAGCTTGTCGGCGTAGTCCATCAGCTCGCGCGCGACATCCCAGCGCTTCCTCGGGATGAGCATCTCCTGCGCGTAGCGGAACAGCGCCTCGGGAGACGGCGGGAAGAGGAGCAGGGCCTCGCGGTATGCCTGCGCGGCCTCCTGGCGGCGCCCCTGGCTGGCGTAGAGCCCGGCGAGGGCGGCGCGGAGCTTGGAGAAGGACTTCTGGCTCGCGAAGTCGCGCCTGTACATCGGGTCCTTCAGCAGGCGGCGGACGTACCAGTCCCAGAAGTCGCGGTCCTTCGCGGCCGTCTTCGGGTCGTAGGGCGTGCGCTCGGCGTTCAGCTTCATGATGAGGCCGTGGGGCGAGAGGTACGGGTACATCCACTGGATGACGTAGCTTTCCTCGATGTAGAACGAGTGGCGCAGGCGGTCGTGGTCCCACATCATCTTCGTCAGGATGCCGTTGATCTCCATGACGCCGAGCGCGCCGGTGACCTGGACGCGTCCGTTCTCGATCTTAAGGTCGCCGTTTGCCGGGCGGATGCCACGGTTGACTTCGTCCACGTATATGTTGAACGCCTCGCCGGAGTCGTCCTTCGACGGGATCCATATCTCGTCGCCGTAGAGGTCTCGTTCCACGGACATGTACGTGTCGTCGGCGAGCGCGTTCTGGGTGATGAGGTAGATGTCGGGGCGGAAGTTCGCCGAGTAGATCATGTACGTCGGGACGAACCGGCCCGGGTCTGTTCCGCCGAAGAAGATGGAGAACGGGTCCATAGGCTTGGGCCATTCGGGGTCGGGGAGCGGTTCCTCGTCGGCGGTGAGCTGCTCGTTTATTGCCTTGGCGCCGTCGAGCTGGTAGGCGCCGAACTGCCAGCCGAAGGTGTGTCCGTTCTGCTCGCTGCCGCCGAGCTTGAACGCGACCTCGTTGACGCCGAGCATGTAGTCGCCGCAGTAGTTGTCGACGATGGGGTATGCGAACGAGACGGCTATCATCACCGCGGCCGCCACTACGGCGAGCCGCTTCGCGAGCAGCCCTGACGCCTGGCCCCTCGCGGCGAACCTCAGCGCGAACGCGGCCGCGAAGACGAGTCCGTAGCCGATCCAGAGCGCGAGCATCGCGTGGGACGAAATGAACTTGACCTTCTGGATGAATCCGTCCTGCAAGTCGCCCTTGACGTTGGCGAGCGCGATGAGGAGGAAGCTCATGAGCAGGAAGCAGACGAGGGCGGGGATCATCCACTGCCAGAAAGCCCTGCGGTTCTCCTTCTTGACGATCCAGTGTCCGGCGGCGAACGGCACGAGGGCGAAGGGGATGAGCAGGTCGGTGAACTGAACGCGCACGTCCTCGAAGTAGTTCCAGATGACCTCCAGCTTCGGGACCTGGAAGCCGATCGCCTCGTACTGTCCGCGCTGTATCGCGTGCTTGAAGCCTGCCCACGTGCGCGGATAGCCCCAGTTCATCGGCGGGTTCCTGAGGTCGCTGACGATGGGCATGTAGACGTAGAACGACACGCCGAGCTGCGCGAAGAACGCCGCGCCCGCCACGGCGCGCCCGTTCGGCAGCGTCGCCCAGGCGAGCGCAAGGACGACGAAGTTCCACGCGATGGGCCAGCAGAACCACCACGAGCAGGGGTGTGTGAGGCCGTTCATCGCGCCCCTGTGGAGGAGGATGAACGCCGCGATGTGGAGTCCCGCCACCGGAATCGCGAAGGCGAGGCCGCGCTTCGTGAAGGAGCAGAGGGTGAAAAGGACAGCGACGACGGAAAGGAGCATTATGGTGGACTTGGCCCACGGATACGTCTGGCCCCTGTAGCCCTGCAGTCCCGCCTGCTCGGTCGTGAAGGCGATAATGATCGCTATGAGGGCGAAGGCCGCCGATGCGATGAGCCAGCGCATGACGGAGCCGTCCGAAACGGGCTTGTCGTCGTCCTCCATCGTCGCCATTACGGCGGACGCGACGGACGCGGCGATGAACGCCGCAATGACGGCGTAGCGCCTGGGGTCCACGAGCGGCGCCACCGCGTCGGCTACGCCTTCCCACCCGGCCGGGCCTGTGAAAAGCGTCGCCGAGAGGAGGATTATCACCGCGGACGCCCCGCCGCCGAAAAGGACGGCGTCGCGCGCCTTTGCGACGTCTCCGCGCTTGCGCAGGACCGCGCCTGCGACAACGGACGCCACCAGTGCGACCACGCCGAGCACGATGAGGGTTGAGGATGGGCACGAGGCGACGGCCGTTACTGCGTTGTGCTTTGCGATGACGTCGGACTGCATCTGCGCGCTGGCGCGGTCAAGCGCGCCGATCTGCAGCAGCTGGTAGGTCAGCGCGACCGGCATGAGGTAGATGAACACGTCGCGGAACATGCCGATGTTCTTGAGCGCGATGACGACGGCGAGCGGAACGATCGCGAAGAGAAGGACCTGGTAGTTCGTGAGGCCCAGGCCGAAGACAAAGGCCGTAAACCAGAGGATCTTGTCCGAGGGCTTCCTCATCCAGCGGTATGAAAGGAGGAATACCCACATCAGGAACAGCGCGTTGAGCGAGTAGATCTCGACGATAGTGGACTGCGACCACTCCACCGGCGAGAGCGAGAATGTCAGTGCGCCCGCAACGCCGCCGCCGAAAGCCAAAATAGAAGAGACGCCAGCGTTGGGCATGGGTTCGGTGCCGCCAGATGCCCCGTCCATTCCGAGGAAGTCCCTCCCGCTCCTGCAAATCAGCATCGCGGTGCAGCCTGCCGCCAAGGCTCCGAAGACGGCCGAACAGCAGCTCACGGCCCATGCGGGGGTCGGATGGCCCATGTACGTCACCCACGAAAAGGCCTTGCAGAAGATCCACGAGCAGAAGGTCCAGAACGGGTAGCCCGGGGGGTGGGGAACGCCTAGGTTCGCGGCGGCCGTAGCCAGTTCGCCGGAGTCCTCGAGCCCAACGGAAGGCCCGAGCGTCCAGAAGTACACTGCAAACGTTGCAAGGGTGGCCGTCCAGAACGCCGCCCAGTCCAGTCTTGTGAAAAACTTGTCTTTCATATTATAGGTATATTATATCAAAACGCGGGTGGGTTTGCTTGCCCTTGCGGGACTTTGGCCCATTCATGGAGATTTATGGTATAATAGCATTGTTCTGAAAGCGCAGGAGAACCCCCATGGACAGGCTTGCATATCTCGCCCGAAGGCTTCTACTTGTGATTCCGACGTTCATCGGGATCACGATCGTTTGCTTTACGCTGACCCGCTTCCTGCCCGGAGGGCCGGTTGAGATGCGCATGATGCGCATGAAGGGAATGGCCGCCCAGGGTGCCGCTGGCGAAGGCGCGGGCGCGTCAGCCGCCGGGGCTGCGCACATCGGCGAGGAGTACCGAAAGCAGCTCGAGGCCCAGTTCGGGTTCGACAAGCCGATCTACAGGCAGTACTACGACTGGCTCGTCGTAAACAGGATGGGAATGAAGCTGCCAAGCTACGACTATCCCAACAAGACGGCCTGGCAGCTCATCAAGAGCCGCATCCCGATCTCCATCTGGTTCGGCCTCGCGTCGTTCCTGCTTACGTATCTCATCTGCATTCCGCTCGGGATAGCAAAGGCGCTGCGCCACAGGCAGGCGTTCGACGCGGTGTCCAGTTTCGTCGTCTTCGTGTCGTACGCGATTCCGAGCTTCGCCTTCGCGATGATGCTCAAGATGTTCCTTTGCGGAACGGTCGATGGACTGTGGAATGTCTTCCCTCTTGGAGGCGTGTCCAGCGACTTCGACGTCGACCCGAGCTTCTGGACGTGGTTCGCGGACCGCGCCTGGCACATGGTCCTTCCGATCTGCTGCTACGTCGCGGGTTCGTTCGCGATGCTGACGCTTCTCATGAAGAACTCGCTTCTGGACCAGATCGCCTCGGACTACGTCCGCACGGTCATAGCGAAGGGCGGCACGCGCATGCGCGCCATCTGGCTCCACGCCTTCCGCAACGCGCTCATCCCCGTCGCGACGGGCCTGGGCTCGATGATCGGGCTCCTCTTCGCGGGATCCATCATCATCGAGACGATCTTCGAGATCCCCGGCATGGGGCGTCTCTCCTGGGACGCCCTCATCGGACGCGACTACGCCGTCTTCCTCGCGCTGCTCGCGCTCACCGCAAGCTTCCAGCTCGTCGGAAACCTGATTTCCGACGTCCTTTACATGGTAATCGACCCGAGGATCGACTTCTCGAAGAAATAAGGAGACACGCCGATGTTCAGCATATCGCCCCTCGCAAAGAAACGCTGGCGCTCCTTCAGGCGCATCCGCCGCGCATGGTGGTCCCTCCTCGGGCTCTGCGCGATCTTCGTCTTCTGCATGCTTGCCGACTTCGTATGCCCGTGCGACCCGCGCGCCGTCGTCGATACCGCGACGCTTGAGAAGTACCGCAAGCCCGAGATAGTGAAGACGTACGACATAAAGACGGCCCGATGCAACCTGTCTTTCGACGGCTCGGTTCAGGAATTCGAGGGGCCGGAAGACGTCCGCGCCAAGGTCGAGGAGCTTGCCGCCTCGTGCAAGTCGTCGGGCGCCGACTTCGCGTCGTCCGCCCGCGAGGCGTTCTCCAAGGACTACGACGTGTCCGTCAAGGTCGGCGCGTCTCATGCGCGCGTCTACTTCGAGCCCCTTCAGCCTCCTGCTGTGACTGAGACCGAGCTCCCTCCGCTTGAGATCAGCTTCCCGTTCCGCCCGTGCCGCGAGCATCCGTTCGGCATCGACGCCGGCGGACACGACGTCTATTCGCGCGTGGTCCACGGAATGCGCATCGCGCTCGTCTTCGGGCTCGTCCTCGCGTTCTGGGCGATGTTCCTCGGGCTCGTCATCGGCGCGATAGAGGGCTATTTCGGAGGTGCGACGGACATCATGTGCCAGCGCTTCACGGAAATATGGTCGGCGATGCCGTTCCTCTACGTCATGATCTTCATCGGCTCGACCGTCGGTCGCAGCTTCACGGTTCTTCTGATCTGCTACGGAATATTCAACTGGATCGCCGTTAGCTACTACATGCGCGCCGAGTTCCTCCGACTGAGGTCGCGCACGTTCGTCGAGGCGGCGAAATGCCAGGGATTCTCCGCCGCGCGAATCATATTCTCGCACATCCTGCCCAATGCGCTGACTCCTCTCATAACGCTCTTCCCGTTCCTGCTCATGGGCGCGATCGGATCGCTCGCGGCCCTCGACTTCCTCGGCTTCGGGCTCCCTCCGATGACGCCGAGCTGCGGAGAGCTGATGCAGGAGGCGCAGCAGTTCCGCTGGGCATGGTGGCTCATCCTCTTCCCCGCGCTCGCGCTATTCGTCGTCATGCTGCTGACCGTTCTTGTCGGCGAAGGGCTGCGCGATGCGTTCGACCCGCGCCAGCGCTCCCGCCTGGAATAGCGCATGAAGAGGAAAGGTCACCGACTTCTCCTGCTGACGCCGCCGTTCGTCCAGACGAACACGCCGTATCCCGCGACGATGCACCTCGCGGGGTACCTCCGCTCCCGCGGCTACGCGGTGGAGCAGCGCGACCTCTCCATCAAGGTCGTTCGCGACATCCTTACGGAACACGGAGGCGACGATGCGGACGAACTGCTGGAGCTTCTTTCCGGCGACGCACCGCCAGAGGCGAAGGTTGACGCAAGCGCGTACATCGACGAGCTCGCGATCTGGATCCGCGACAACGTGGACCCCGGATTCGGCTTCTCGCGCTATGCCGAGCGCATAGGCGCGGCGGCGTCGGACTTCGGCGAGGTCGAGCGGCTTGTCCGCAGACGCGGCGTAATGGATGCTCCGCTGGAGCGCAGGCTTGCGGAGGCGATGGACGAAACGCGCCCCGACATCGTCGGCGTAACGTGTCCCTTCCCCGGCACCGTCGTCGGCGCGTTCAAGATCGCGCGCTGGATCAGACGCAACTGCAATGGCGTAAAGCTCGTCCTCGGCGGGGGATATGTCTCCACGGAGCTGCGCGAGATGGACGATCCGCGCCCCCGGAAGTACTTTGACGAGTTCCTGTTCGACGAAGGCTACGCGCCGATGGAGCGCGTCGTGTCCGACGGCAGGTCCGCGTCAGAACCGCCGCCGTTTGTGTGCCCCGACTACTCCGGCGTCTACTGGAGCGAGTACTTCGACGTCGTCGAGACGGAAAACCCGATGCACCGACTGTGGAGCGTCGGACGCTGGCGCAAGCTCCAGATGGCGCGCGGGTGCTACTGGCACAAATGCGCTTTCTGCGACGTGATACTCCCCTACATAAACTGCTTCGAGCAGCCTGCCGCGAACGAGATCGTCGACGCGATGGAGAAACTGGGCGGCGGCTTCCACTTCGTCGACGAGGCCATGCCGCCTGCGCTCGTCCGGCGCGTCTGCGATGAGATACTGCGGCGCGGACTGAAGTGCGAATGGTGGGGCAACATCCGCTTCGACAAAAGCTACACGCGCGAGATGTGCCGCCTGATGGCGAAGGCGGGCTGCATCGCCGTGACGGGCGGACTCGAATGCGCCGACGACAGGCTTCTCGCCCTGATGAACAAGGGCATAACGCTTGCGAGCGCGCGCGCGGCGATGCGCAACTTCAAGTCGGCCGGAATAATGGTCCACGCATATCTCATGTACGGCTTTCCGACGGAGACCGAAGCAGAGGCGATGGGAGCGCTGGACTACGTTCGCGGACTAGTTGCCGACGGACTCGTCCAGAGCGCCTTCTGGCACCGCTTCGCGCTGACGTGCCACTCGCCGGTCGCAAGGTCGCCCGAGGAGTTCGGAATTGTCCCGCTGCCCCCGAAGCGCAGGAAGGGGCGCACCTTCGCGGTCAACGAGATACCGTTCGACGAGCCTGGCGCGCCTGACTGGGACCGCATCGGCAAGGTCCTTAATCTCGCGCTCTACAATTTCATGGAAGGGCGCGGACTCGACAGGCCCGCTTCGTGGTGGAAGGCGAAGCAGCGCCGCATGGCGCGTGAAAATTCAACGAAAGGCAAAAGATGTGTAAAATAGATGCCGATGATGCAATTTTGCCAAGAAACCTTGTGACTCGTAACAGTTCTCGGATGTTCTCCTGCGGGAGCTGGTGGCTCGAGCGGGAGATCGGCCGCGGCGCGTACGGCGTGGTCTATCTTGCCGTCGCCCCAGACGGCGAGCGTGCGGCAGTAAAGGTTTGCCGACGCGATGCCGTCGATCCCGAACGCTATTCGCGCGAACTGCGCGGTGCGAAGCTCTATCGCGCGATCCCGTCACAGGAAGGACTCGTCCGAATGCGGGACCTCGTCGAAACTGACTGGGGCTTCTATGCGGTGATGGACCTCGCGGACAACGAATTCGGCGGCGACTCCGAATCGGCGGCGGATTACCGTCCGAAGACCCTTGCCAGCGTCATCAGGGGTGAGAAGGCGCTTCCCTTGAAGGAATGCGTCAATCTAGCCATCTCACTTTCGAAGGGGCTTGCCGCGCTTCAGAGGCACCATCTCCTTCATCGCGACATCAAGCCTGCGAACGTGCTCTATGTGAATGGGAAGCCCGTACTTTCCGATCCAGGCCTCGTCGTAGAGGAGTCCGAGGCGGCGTCGCTCGTCGGGACGCCTGGATATGTTCCGCCCGAGAAGTTTACGGACGCCGCGAGCGACGTTTACAGCCTTGGTCTCACGCTCAAGGCCGCAAGTTTCGGACGTCAGATCGAGGACATAGACAAGGGCCCCGCGCTGGAGGCCGATACGGGCGCGCCGCTTTTCCCCGCATGGTGGCGCATCCTAAACAAGGCGACCGATCCCACGCCCTCCCGCCGCTATCAGTCCGCCAAGGCGTTGCTCAAAGACCTTAAAAACCTTCGCCGGAAGATGGCGGTTTTGGCCATTGTCGGGTCGCGTGTTGCTAAAGTCGCACTCGCACTGATTCTGGTCGGTGGCGTCTTAATCGTTGCGTCATCCATCAATGTCATCCGACGGGCGAAGGATGAAATCGCCAAACAGTCTGCGGAACTCAGGCCCATTAGGGATTTTCAGGATCAAGTGAAACTGGCGAATTATATCCAGAAAGCAAACGATTGGTTTAAAGTCGCCACAGACGAGGCGCTGAATGTTTACAGGGTCAGCGGGAGACTGTGCGCCGCTTTGCAAGATAAAATTGATGACGCTCGTGATGGAAGCGGGAAAGAAAACCTGAGCAAGGTTCAGATCGAGCTTTTAAAGTTGAGGACACAGATGAGAAGCCTCTTGGTGAGGTTTTATCGGCTGGCGAAGAACTTTGAAACAGCAACCAAAACAGTAGATGGTTCCACACGCCAGACCGTGGAGGAGCAACTCGCGTCCGCGCAGAAACTTCTTAAAGAAGGGATGGCCTTTGAGAAACAGATATTTGAGATCGGTGGCATGATATTTGGGGAGGAAGGGTGGAGGCCGGATCGTACCTGGGCCGAATTGGGAGGAGATTTCGGGGACGAACAATCTATCCGCATCGAAGGCGGCTGGTCGTATTAGGAACAATCGAAAGCAGACGGAAAATGATCTACAGGCACTTCAACAACGAATCGACGCGCTCCAGCGTGCTGAGGGCCGTCGCAAACACTGAAAACGAGGCGGCGTGGCAGAGGCTCTTCGACCTCTACGCCGGATTCGTATTCTCGATTGCGCGATCGAAGGGACTAAACGACTCCGATGCGGACGACATCGTGCAGACCGTCTTCGCAGATCTCGCGCGCAACTTGCCGACGTTTGAATACGACCGCGCGAAGGGGCGCTTCAGGTCGTATCTGTCCGGACTCGTCCATTGGCGGGTCAACGACAGGCTGCGGTCCGGGAAACGCGACGCAGAGCTAAAGTCCGCCTTCTGGGAAGAGGCGAAATCCGCCGCTTCAGCCGAGGACGAAGACTTCGAGGAGCGCGAGTGGCAGCAGGCGGCGATGGAGGAGGCGCTTCGCCGCATCAAGCCGGACGTGCGTCCGGAGCACTTCGCGGCGTTTGTCGCGAGTGCCATAGAAGGTCAGGACACCGAAACCGTTGCGCGGCTCCACGGCCTCACCAGCGACAACCTATACCAGATTCGCAAGCGCCTCACCGCGAGGCTCCGAGAGGCGGTTGCGCAGGTGCTTGCCGAAATGGATGCTCCAAACATTGCACGGCAGGTCTGACCTTCTTTGCAGTGTTTTGCTTGTGGGGCTCTCCTTGATTCATAGGTGACATATTCCCGGGAGGGCCGACTGCTGTGCCGGCCGCAGGTGGTTCTGTCGCGCCTGTGCTCTACAGGGGGTTCCGTCGCTCCGCGACGGAACGGATGTAGTTGTATTTCAATTGGCATCAATGTATATTCATAGTCACGTGCAGCATCATGCTTTCAACCGTTCAACTATTCAACCTTTCAACTTCTCTTGTCAGATTTGCCGCGGTTGCTCGTATAGTAGTATGCTCACAAGGAGTGTCCGGCTGAGAGAGCCCGGATAGGCCTGCGGGCGGAATTTTCCGCTCAGCGCAGAATTTTTCGTCCGCAGGTCCGATTTTTTGCTATAATATTGGCGCAGTCGGGGAGCAAGTCTCCTCGTCGGCAAAACAGATTTCCCGTGCGGGGAACGGTAGGGCGCGATCACCGAGCGCGCCGCCATCCCTGCGGACATGGGACGCGTCGGATGAAAGCCTGAGAAACTTCACCGGAAAGACGCAAAAGAAGGGTAACTGCCCTCGTACTGCAGTTTCACCTCCTTCGGTGTATCTTTACGGGCTCTCTCAGGCGCCTCTTGCGATGCACCGGAGGAGGTTTCCGTTTTCCGCCTTTTCCGGTGTCTGCCAGGGCGCAAGCCCGAGGGAGACGAGGCCGAGCTGTCCCGTGCCGCAGGGGTGGTGATGCCGAGATGAAAAATGCGGAGTAATGGAGGTGTCAATGGCAAGAATTAACATAGCAGGCGCTTTTTTGGTTGCGTTGCTCATCTGCAATTCTGGGGTTGCGGAAACGCGTTGCGAATACGACGCTGACGGCAATGTGACGCGAGAGTCGTATTTCGGCGTGGACGGGAAACCCGAGGCCGACAAAGACGGCATTTTCGAGGTTCGGACTGAATACGGCAAGGATGGAAAGCAGAAAGGGAACACACTGATATATGCAGTCGCGGGCGTCAAGCCGACGCGTGAAGACGGCATTGCGGAAAAACGCACTGAATTCAACGAGAACGGCAATGTGGCGAAGCTGTCTTTTTTCGGCTTGGATGGAAGACCCAAGGCCGACAAGGACGGCGTTTTCGAGGTTCGGATGGAATGCGATAAGGACGGGAAAATAAAGCGGTATACGGATATATATGTAGTTGCAGGCGTCAAGCCGACGCGTGAAGACGGCATTGCGGAAATACGCGATGAATACGATGCGGACGGCAATGTGACGCGAGAGTCGTATTTCGGCGTGGATGGGAAGCCCAAGGCCGACAAGGACGGCGTTTTCGAGGTTCGTAGGGAATACGATAATGCCAGAAAGATGATAAGAAGTGCGGTGATATATGCAGTCACAGGCGTCAAGCCGACGCGCGAAGACGGCATTGCGGAAGTACGCGATGAATACGATGCGGACGGCAATGTGACGCGAGAGTCGTATTTCGGCGTGGACGGCAAGCCCAAGGCCGACAAGGACGGCGTTTTCGAGGTTCGCGGTGAATACGACAAGGCCGGAAAGGTGAAAAGAGGTGCGATGCTATATGCAGTCGCAGGCGTCAAGCCGACGCGCGAAGACGGCATTG
>SUWC01000013.1 GCA_015061665.1 Lentisphaerota bacterium | reverse complement strand
GCGCAAGCCGATCCTCGGACAGATCTACCGCCTCCAGACCGCGTCCTCCGCCGACTCCATCTCCGCCGGCGCCGTCACCGAGGCGCTCGCGAACGACCTCACGCGCATCGCTGGAGTCCCCGCGCAGGAGCTCGAGATCGTCCGCGGCGAGTATTCCGACGGACACCCCAAGCTCATGCTCCAGGCCAAGTTCGCCGACGGATACAAAGACATGGAGGCGGGCTTCATCAAGGACGGACGCATCGTGCCGCCGAAGGGGGAGTCGGCCGAGAAGCTCGGCAAGTACAAGGCGTTCTTCCTCTTGACGGCCGATCGCGACGCCGTGGGGCGGCGCGGGCAGAACAAGGGCTTCGCGCACGGCAAGTTCTTCGCGATCGACCCCGGCCACTCGCTCGAGGGCAACTCCAAGTACCTCAAGGTCTCCGACGACCTCTCCTTCAAGGACACCTACGGCAAGAGCACGAAGCCGCGCTTCGAGAACTTCTCCGTCTTCGACGACGACACGTTCTTCTCCAAGCTGGAAGGCGTCATAAACCTCCGTGAGACCGCCAGGAAGGGCGAGTTCAAGAAGCTGTTCGACGACTACAGGGCCGCCTTCGACCCGAACGCCGAAGGCATCTCCGACGCCGAGAAGGCGCTGCGCACGAAGATCATCGCCGACATAAACAAGAAGGAGACGGAGTTCAACGAGTCGCTGAAGAAGATACTCGACGTATCCGTGAACAACCTCGACCTCTACGACGACCTCAGCGACCAGCCGGAGTCCGTGCGCCGGGGCGCGATAGAGAACCTCGCCAACCTCGAGAAGCTCACTTCGCCCACAACCTGGACGAGCAAGAAGGGCAAGGTAGCGCTCGAGCACCTCGAGGTAATCCCCGAGTCGCGCGTCCCGTGGAAGGGCGTGCTGAAGGACAATGGCATCGTGTTCTTCACCGAAACGAAGATGTCGTACAGGAACCTGCTGCAGCTCGAGGCCGTCGTCACGGCGGCGGGCGCGAAGTTCGAGGACGATGCGATGGGCGTGACGCGCATAACCGTGCCGCTGGACAAGGCGGAGCAGTTCTTCGCCGCGTTCAACGAGGAGAAGGTGCAGCAGATCACGCACCCTGCGGAGTACATGGCGCGCAAGGATGGCCGCGACGGACTCAAGGAGGCGACGATATACAAGCCCGTCCCGTGCCCGAACCCCGGCCTTGATCCGCGTCCGCTCATGACCGTCGACCAGCTCCCCGAGCAAATCGACTTCGCAGTGGACGGACTCGTGTACAAGTTCCCGAAAATCCACTACCAGGATCTTATTTCCGTCAAGTCGTCGGTGCACCGTCCGCGCAACGAGGGGGAGCTTCGCGCCCTCCTCTCGGCGCAGGTGAAGCTCGGCAGGGACGTCCTCGGCGCGCTGATGAGCGGCAGGCCCAATCTCTTCAAGCCGACGAACCAGAACATCGTCGCGCTCACCTACGCGCTCCACGCGACGGCGCTCAAGAAGGGCGAGTTCATGTACCGCGGCTCCTTCTCGATCGAGGACAAGAACGGCGACATCGCGCGCTGGCTCGACAAGGCGAATAACCTCTACATCCGTACGTCAACGCACGCGAAGCCCTACCAGACGGCGTATGTCGACGGACATCTCAACATGCCGCGCGGCTACGACGTCCCGACCGGCGCGGGCGGGCTCCTGAACGGCATGAGGACGTTCCACTTCTTCACGATTCCGGATGCGGACGGACTCAAGAACGGCGGCAACGGAAACGGCCCGCGCCGCAGGCTCTTCCTCAAGTGCGAGACGTTCGGCATCTTCTGCTCGACGGCGCACGTGAAGTTATTCGACAAGTATGACGCGGTCTCTAAAGGCATGAAGACGCGTAACTACAGGTTCGGGGACATCATCGAGTCCATCTGCCACGGCTCCTCGCTCTTTGTGTCCAAGTTCACGCCCAAGGAGGCGCCCGGGATCCGCAAGGAGAACCTCACGACGGCGCAGAAGAACGCCATCCTGTTGGCGAAGGAGAGGCTCACCAAGAAGTATCCGCAGCTCGCCGAGCGCCTCGTGTCCGGAGATGTCCTAGACGGCGCGGGCATCAACAAGATGATCGAAAACATTTCGTGGATCTGCGACCGCTTGCCGGAGGACGAGGAGGAAAGGGCGTTTATCGTGAACATCCTCGACGACATGTTCGCGCCGCTGGAGAAGAACTACGGCGACATCAAGGGCGGCGACATCGGCAACCGCATCGGCAACGAGATCATGATCAACGCCAAGGACCTCGCGTAGCACGGCCCGATAATCTCCAACTGACGCGAGAGGTTGAGATATGGTATAATAGTGGCATGAAATTTGAAGACAAGCTAGGAAAGTTGGAGAAGCTGGTCGCTGGAATGGAATCCGGCGCGATGTCTCTTGACGACATGATAAAGTCCTTCGAGGAAGGGCGGAGCCTGATCGAGGAATGCAACCGCGACCTTGAGTCCATAAGGCTCAGGATCGAAAAGGTAACCGCGTCAGGCGCGCTGTCCGAAGTCCCGCGTACCGAAGACGGAGGCGTCGCGCCATGAGCCGCAGCATATACGTGCAGGCGCAGGCGGACCACATAGAGTCCTTGTCGAAGGCCACGCCCATCACGGCGATCGAGGAGCTTGTCTGGAACGCGCTTGACGCGGATGCTCACCAGGTCCTCATCGACGTCGTGACGAATCCGCTCGGCGGCGTGGAGGCAATCCGCATATCCGACGACGGAACGGGCATAGACGTCCTTCGCGCCGATTCGACGTTCGGCTCGCTCGGCGGCAGCTGGAAGCGGGCGGACAACGCTGCGACGGGCGCAGGGCGCCGTCTTCACGGTCGCCGCGGCTGCGGGCGCTTCAAGGCGTTCGCGCTTGGCTCCACCGTCGAGTGGCGCACTACAGTCCGCATCGGCAACGAACTCCTTTCCTATGTCATTCGCGGCAACGCGTCCGAGCCTGGCGTCTTCGAACTGGACGCCTCTCCGTCGCCTGGCCCTGGCACCGGCACGGAGGTCTACGTCTCCGGCGCACGCGCTAACTGCGACATGTTCCTTGACGCGGCTGAGATTGTGCAGTCCCTCGCCGCGAAGTTCGCGCTGTACCTGAAGAGCTATCCCGATGTGAGGATCTTCTTCTGCGGACTCCCCGTGACGCCGCTCGTGATGCAGCGCAGCGTCACCGACATCCGCCTCAACGTATCAGAGGGAGCGTACGCGCGTCTCGAGATAATCGAGTGGAGGCGCAAGTTCGCGGGGACAGGCAAAATAGTCCTTTCGGGAAACGACGGCTTCCAGCTGCACGAGGTCCCGGCAGGCGTTCGCTCCGGCGGGACCAGCTTCACGGCATACCTCGTTTCGCCGCGCTTCCCCGCGCTGAACGCGGAGAACTCCCTCATAATGGACGACCTCAACCCCGAGGTGCGCATGTACCTCGACGCGGCGAAGGCCGCTCTGCGCGAACACTTCTCGCAGAAGGGCAGAGACCGCGATGCCGCTCAGATAGAGTCCTGGCGGGAGGACGGCAGCTATCCGTTCGAAGACGGCGAGGAGTCCGCCGAGCGCGGTCGCTTCGACAAGCTCGCAGTCGAGCTGGCTGGGCGCGTCTCCGCCCTGGCGGACGCGACGCCCGAGGATAGGTCCGTTCTCTTCAAGCTGCTCAGGAGCGCAATGAGGTCCGTCCCGAAAGGTGGACTAAAGGAACTGCTGAAATAGCGCGCCCGATATGGTATAATAGTCTCCATGGACAGCATTACAGACACTGAAGAGGGCGGAAGCGGAGCGCGTTGGGCGTTTGCGGCAATTGCAAGCGTCATCATACATGTCGTCGTCATAGGCGTTTTCCTTGCGCCGGGCTGCGATGCGCACGAAACGACCGAGGGACAGTCTGATGCTCCCGAGGTGGCGCAGACGGACGTAACGCCGCCGACCGAAGGCGATTCGGTCGGCCAGGAGAGTTCCTACACTCCGCCTGGCGGCAGCGTGCTTACTCCAGAATCAGGCGGCAGGCGGGCGCAGCGTCCGTCCTCGCGTGCGCAAGCGCCAACGCAAGCCGCGCAACCCGCCCGCCAGGATGCCTCTTCGACGCCCGCGATCTACGTGGTCAAGCAGGGCGACAACCTCACGAAGATTGCGCGCGCCCACGGCACTACGGCCGAGGCGATCGCGAAGGCAAACGGAAAAAGCCTCAGTGCGATGAACATGCTGTGGGTCGGACAGAAAATCAAGCTTAAGTAATAAAGTTGCAGAACACAATGGAAACAAAAGATACTGCGGAAATCATCCACGCAATGGCCGTTCGCGCACGCGCTGCGGCGGCAGGACTAAGGAAGCTTACGACGGAGCGCAAGAACGAAATGCTCCTCAAGATCGCCGATGCGCTCGAGGCGGACCGCGCTGCAATCGGCAAGGCCAACGACGAGGACGTTGCGGCGGCGAAGGCCAATGGACTTTCTCCCGCTATGGTCGACCGCCTTACGCTAACGGATTCGCGCTTCCGTTCGATGGTCGACGGCGTTCGGCATGTAGCGCAGCTGCCAGACCCCGTGGGCGAGGTGATCTGGCGCAGGGAGCGTCCGAGCGGAATCTCGATCACGAAAGTCCGCGAGCCGTTCGGCGTAGTCGCGGTCGTGTTTGAGTCGCGCCCCAACGTCTTCGTCGACACTGCCGCGCTCTGCCTCAAGACGGGCAACGCAATCATCCTGCGCGGCGGCAAGGAGGCGGTCCGCTCCAACAAGGCGCTCGCCGACTGCGTGCGCAGGGCGCTTGCGGACATTCCTGACGCCGTTCAGTTCGTCGAGGTGCAGGACCACTCGGCTGTCGCCGAAATGGTTCGTGCCGTCGGCCTCATAGACGTCGCAATCCCGCGCGGCGGCGAGCGCCTCATCCGCGCGATGTGCGAGGCGGCGCTGATCCCGGTCCTCAAGCACTACAAGGGCGTCTGCCACGTCTACGTAGACGACAAGGCGAACCTGCCGATGGCGCTTTCCATCCTCGACAACGCAAAGGTGCAGCGTCCCAGCGCGTGCAACGCCGCGGAGACTCTCCTCGTTCACGAAAAGCTTGCGCCCGTGTTTCTTCCGATGGTCCGCGCGTGGGCGGCGGACAGGGGAGTTACGCTTCATGAAGGCGACGCAGGGGTCGAGTACCTGTCCCTCGACCTCAACGTCGCGACCGTCGCTGGATATCGCGAGGCGATCGAATTCATAAACGCAAATTCGTCCCACCACTCTGACGCGATAGTGACGGACGACGCGGAGCGCGCCGCGGAGTTCCTGCGCGACGTCGATTCGGCATGCGTCTACCACAACGTCTCGACGCGGTTCACTGACGGCGCGGAGTTCGGCATGGGCGCCGAGATCGGAATCTCGACGGACAAGCTGCACGCGCGCGGCCCAATGGGGCTCGAGGAGCTTACGACGTACAAGTACACAGTTACTGGCGACGGCGTTATACGCAGCTAGGCGCGCTTCTTCGGCGAGGCGCAGAGGCGGGATATCGGACATCCCGCGCATTTCGGGCGGACGGGGTCGCACCTCGTCTGCCCGAAGCTTACGAAGTGGCTGTTCCACGTCTTCCAGTAGCGGACGGGAAGCGTGCGGCGAAGTTCCATTTCAGTCTCCACTGGTTTCTTGGTGTCTACGATCCCGAGCCAGTTGCAGATTCTGTGGACGTGAACGTCGACGCATATTGCGGGAAGCCCGAATCCGACGGCGACCGTTAGGTTGGCGGTCTTGCGTCCGACCCCAGGCAGCTCGCACAGTTCCTCCACGGTGTGCGGAAGGACGTTGCCGAAGCGCTCGCGGAGGACGGTAGGAAGCGCCTTGAGGTGCTTCGCCTTGTCGCGAAAGAAGCCGACGGGGTAAATCAGTTTTTCGATTTCTTCCTGCGACAGGCGCTCGAGGTCGTCGGGGCGGAAGACGCCGGATTTCGCCGTGGCGAAAAGGCGCCTTACCGCGCCTGCCGTGCAGGCGTCCTTTGTCCGTGCAGAGAGTATCGTCCCGACAAGTACGCAGAAGGGGTCGTGCGTCTGCGCTTCGATCAACTCGATGATCGGGGCCGAATGGGCCTTGAACTCGCGCTTCAGCGCCTTGTCGACGAAGGCTATGTCCTTTGCTGAAATCATTGCTGCTTCTGTTTCGGTTGGGATGTCTTTGGACTGTGTTTCGCCGGCGCCGGGTCAACAACGGCAAGCACAGGGTTGTGGTCTGATATTCCGCCTGCGAAGAAGACGGTCGGCGGGGCGCTGCGCGGAAGATCGCGCAGGAAGATGTAGTCGAGGACGCTTCCCTGCCATTTGCCGCGGCCTGGATGCGTGATCCTGTCGTCTTCGTCGAGTCCTGAGAGGACGTTCTCGAATCCGGCGTCGGAGAGGAGCCGGAACATGCGGTCCTTTGCGAACTCCTTTTTCCATGCGTCGGCGTTCATGTCGCCGAGAATCGCGACTGGCGCGGCAAATCTGCCGCGCTTGGCGCGCTCCTGGTCGATTAGCTGCGCGATTGCGTTTGCGCGTTTCGAGCGGTTGGACTCTGCGATCTGCTCGCTGGTCTGTCCGTAGTTGGATTTGAGGTGTACGGCGTAGACGCGCGTTGTGACGGCGTTTGGGAAGACGATTTCGGAGAACACGTAGCCGCGTGGAGGCGTGGCGTCCTTGGCGTTGCGCCAGCGGCTCCAGCTTGCCGTTGCGAAGGGAAGGGTGGTGAGTATGGCGTCCTGCTGCATGTCGAACCTGTCGCGCCGCCTGTAGCCGGAGATGATGGCGAGCTTGAGGTCCTTGCGTCCGATTGCATCCGCAAGCGCGAGAACGGTTTCCTTGTCGCGCATTTCGTTGAGGCAGAGGACGATGTCGTTCGTGCCGGACGGATCGACCGCGGCAAAAGCGCCGCGCAGCATCTGTCCCGCGCGCTTGATTGTCTTCGCCTCGGTCTTGGGGTCGGCGCGGTGCTCGGCGCGTCCCGAAGGAAACCATTCGCCGTTCCACGTGGCCATAGTGACCGCGGCAAGAATTATGGAAGTTATGCAACCCATGTTTCTACATATTATACCATAACGCGACAGCTCTGTCACATGCATGCAGTTGGCCGTATGTAGGGTACCAAATGCGGGGTTGTTAAGGACTTGCGGAAAATTGTATAATTGTACGCAAAGGGGACGGGAATGGACCCGGACTCCAACTTATGGGCTATATAATAATGAAGAATACTCTCGCCATCGCTTTCGCGGCGTTCGCCGCGTCGCACAGCATATTCGCCGCACTCGAACTCGGCGCACCGTTCACAGACGGCGCGGTACTTCAGCGCGACACACCGCTCAGGGTCTGGGGACGCGCAGATTCAGGGTCTACAGTCACCGTCGAATTCGGCGGAAAGTCCTATTCGACCACGGCGGGGACGGACGGAGCGTGGCGTCTTACGATGCCGCCGATGGAAGCCTCCGCTGAGGGGCGCACGTTGACGGCTTCTTCCGCCGCCTACGCAGGCGCGGAACCGGGAGAGACCGTCGAAGTAAGCGACATTCTCATCGGCGAGGTGTGGATCGTCTCCGGACAGTCGAACATGGAGTGTCCGATCTGGGGCGAAAACCCGCGCTTCCGCGACGGCAAAGGCGCGATGATGGTCTCTGTGACGCACCTCCCTGACGTACGGTTCGTCAAGAACGAACGCGACGCGTCCGCCGAGCCGAAGGCCGTCAAGGCGAAGTGGCTCAGGTTCGAGCCCGAGAGCTTCGACTACACGAAGTTCGAGCACAGAATGCCGCTTTCGGCTATCGCGTTCTACTTCGCGCGCGAGCTTCATGCGGCGCTGGGCGTTCCTGTCGGAATCATAGACTCGTCGTGGGGCGGGACGGGCATTGACGGATGGATCCCCGAGTGCGGGCTCGCCGCGTCCGATGAGCCGCGCGTAAAGGCGCTCGCCGCGAGCCGCGGACGCGGATGCCAGAACCCGAAGACGCTGTGGAACGCGATGGTCGACGCATACGCGCCGATGGCGTTCCGCGCGATGGCGTGGTACCAGGGGTGCGCGAACGCCAACCGCGACCCGGAGATCTACGCGACGAAGCTGAAGGCGCTGAGGGACGGATGGGCCACGCGCTTCGAGAAGGCGGACCTCCCGATCTACATCTTCCAGCTTGCGCCGTACAAGCAGTCGTGGTGGGACATCTGGAAGGCTCAGGAGCAGTATGCGGCGTCCGAACCGCGCGCGGCGCTTGTCCCGCTCTTCGACGCCGGCAACTACTACGACATCCATCCGAACGACAAGGAGACCGCCGCGCAGCGCCTCCTCGCCGCGGCGCTTTCGCGCGAGTACGGATTCAAGGGGATCGCCGCCGCGCCGGCGTCCGTCAAGTCGTGGAAGATCGACGGAGGAAAGTTTGCGATCGAGTTCGGCGGATGCAACTCGCTCTACGTCTACACGCAGGATGCGCGTCCGTGCGCAGCTTTCGAGGTCGCGGGAGCGGACGGCGCGTGGAAGCCTGCGGTCGTCGACCAGTATGAGCGTCCGTCGAAGCACTTCAGCCGAAAGATCACGGTTTCCTCCAAGGACGTGCCGGAGCCGAAGGCGCTCAGGTACTGCCACGAGCGTCCGTTCGCCGGAACGCTCTACGGCGACAATGCGATTCCCGTCGCGCCGTTCGAGCTAGCCGACCCCTCGTACGATAAGACGACGCGCGAATCAACGCTGATGCCTGTTCCGGCGAACGCCGATCCGGAGGGCTGGTGGATGAAGCGCCACGCCGAGAAGCTTGCGGAGATCGCGGCGAACAAGGACCGCAGGTACGATGTCGTGATGATCGGCGACTCGATAACGCATTTCATGGAGGCGAAGCCCGAGCGCGGAGGGGAGGCGTATGCGCAGTTCACGAAGGACTACAAGGTGCTGAACCTCGGCTACGGAGGCGACCGCACGGAGAACGTGATCTGGCGCGAGCTGAACGGAGAGCTGGACGGATACCGCGCGAAGCTCTTCACTGTGATGATCGGCACGAACAACAACGACTGGGGCGACAGCGATCCCGAGCACGTGTCGTACGGAATCCGCCGCGTGCTTACGACGATCCGCGAAAAGCAGCCGCAGGCTAAGATACTGCTTCTTGCTATCACGCCGCGCGGCAAAACCGCCGCGGATGCGGCTAACCAGAAGAACATCCGCACAAACTACGCGGCGAAGCAGCTGGCGAACGGACAGAGCATCGTCTGGCTCGACGTGGGCGACAAGTTCCTCGGTCAGGACGGGAACCTCAAGCCTGGCCTCACGGGCGACAACCTGCATCCCAACGAGGCGGGCTACCGCGTCTTCCTCGACGCCATCCGCCCTGCCGTCGGCGAACTGCTCAAGTAGCCCTGACTGGCTGCTAACAGACTGGGGGAGAAGCGGCCTCCCGCCGCTTCGCAACAAACGCCAAATTCCTTTGCATCCTGACTGGGGGAAACTGCACTCTGACTGGGGGAAGCGGCGTCCCGCCGCTTCATTACAAAAAGGAATAATTCCGCTATGTTTGAAGCGGCGAGACGCCGCTTCCCCCAGTCAACAGTCGTTACGCCTGCAGTCAATAAACGACAAAATCTGCTACGCTCGCTTGATTGGTTCTGAACACTTTTGCTATAATCGCACCATGTGCGAGCAGAATCCCGATTCAATCTCAACCACCCCGACATCCGGTTCGGGGCGACCTCGTTTTATGTCCACAGAATCGCCCATAGCAAAACGGAGCGCCAACCTTCCGCACTGGGAGCAGGGGGAGACCTGCGTTTTCGTGACATTCCGACTTGCCGATTCCATCCCTGAAAGCAAGCTCGGACAGTGGCAGGAGGAGCGGGACGACTGGCTTTCTCGGCATCCACAACCCTGGAATGAAGAAGAGAAGAACGAATACTTTACGGAGTTCGGCAATGCGCTGGAGAAGTGGCTGGACGACGGACTTGGCTCCTGCGCCCTCGAATATCCTGACAACCGTGAGCTTGTTTGCAATGCGCTCCGGCACTTCGACGGCGAGCGTTACACGCTATTCGCATTTACGGTGATGCCAAACCATGTTCATGTGCTGTTCAGCCCGATCGGAGATTTCGGCGCGAGCGGGATACTCCATTCATGGAAAAGCTTCACGGCGCACAAAGTCCGGCGCGCCGTCGGCGATTCCGGTTCGTTCTGGCAGAAGGAGAGCTGGGACCGTCTGATTCGTGACGATCGCCATTTCGCGAAAGTCGTCAGATATATCGCGAGAAATCCGCGCAACGCGGGTGGCGCAGGCTATGCGTATGTGCGAGAAGATCTACTTCTCCACACCGCACCCTGACTGGGGGAAGCGGCGTCCCGCCGCTTTACTACAAAAAACACCGCATTCTGACTGGGAGAAGCGGCGTCCCGCCGCTTTAGATCAAAGGAATCATTCCGCCAATCTCGAAGCGGCGAGACGCTCGGCACTCGCTCCGCTCGGCTTGCCGACTTCCCTATGGGTCGTCGGCACCCTCAATGGGGCGGCTACGCTTCCCCCAGTCAAAAATCGCCTTCTAACGCGATTTTTCTGCCACTATACCACTATCCCCGCAAGCGGGGATACCGCGACTTTGAGAAAAAAGATACAATATAAGCGTCAATCAAACAAGGAGGGATTCCATGCGTTCAGACAAATTGTTTCTCGCAATCGCGCTCGCCGCTTCGGCCGCGATGTCATCGTTCGCCACGGACTATACTTGGAACGGCGGCACATCCGGCGACTGGGAAACCCCGTCCAACTGGACAGGCGGCGACGACACAAGCTATCCGCTCGCTGCGACAGACAAGGCCATCATTCCCGTAACGGCGACGACATCCATCTACCTCAAGCCTTCCGCCGCCACCATGATTGCGGCTGAGATCAACATCCCGAAGTCCTCAACGGCGAATGCAGAAGCTCGAATCATCAGAAATACCGAATTTGACGTGACGTTCACCGGCAAGCTGACCGGCGATGGATTGCTCCGTCTCGCCGCCGACACGTCAAAAGAAGCCACAGCTTCGTCCGCTCAGGCGATCATCCTCAACAACGACCAGAGCGAATTTGAAGGCACCTTCTACTTCAACAGCACGTGGAAGGACAAGTTCATGCTTGGCGACAATCTCACGCCCTCCCTGAAAGCGCGCTATATCGTCTCTGGGTTCACGACCGGCAATATCCAGACGGCGACTGACTGCGCGGCGGACAAGTTCTCGTTTGGTTCGTTCTTCACGACATCAGTTTCAAACAGGCAGAGTTCTGTTCGCTTCAACAACTCCAACACGACACCTGTCCTCGAAATCGGCGGCGCAAACGGCACGCTCGGCGACGACAGACTGACCGTCCAGATGGGCAACAACAACGATGCCGGATGCTCCTATGTCAAGATACGCAAGGTCGGCACGGGCAATCTCGTCCTCGGCGATACCCGCCATTCAAAGGGAACGGAAATCAACAACGGCACGGTGACACTCGTCCACAAGAACGCACTCTTGGGATACAATGGCACGAACACCGGCGACATCTCCTTCGGCGGCGGCACGCTGATTTACGGCGACAGCATCTATGACGACAACGCAGCCGACGGCAACGTCAAGGGGGAGAAGATCACGACCGACTATTCGGCATACATCAAGAACTCGACGACCGCGATTGCCATTGACACGAACGACCGCGACATCACCTTTGCGAACGCACTCGACGCTTCCAACAAGGGCGGCCTCGTCAAGAAAGGAAAAGGCTCTCTCGTGCTCTCCAAGCTGCCACTCTACACCGGCAAGACGGTCGTCGAGGAAGGCTCGCTCACGATTCCTGTCAACAACACGACGCTGACGGAAGAAAACTTCGAAGTCAAGAACGGAGCGGAAATCACATATGTGAACAACCACACATATCAGATTGACGACAAAGTCGGCACACTCGGCGATACTGCGACGGTGAATCTCCTTCCGAATGCTGCATGGCGTCTGTGGCGCTGCGCGGCGTATCCTTTCGGCGACGCGGACTTCAAAGGCACGATCAACTTCGCGAACAAAGGCATCTCGGCGACGGTTGACGGCCTTGTCGGCAATGTTGATGAGCTCGGCAATTCGAACGTCGTCTGGGGTGTCACCGGCGAGCCGGAAAACGACAATACGCTGCTCTTCTACTTCCAAGGCACGACTGCCGGCAGCAAGGCTTACTGCGGCGCGTTGCGCCAGATAAGCGACAAGGGCGGCATCTCGATCCACCGCAAAATTACCGAGCTTGAAGTTGGTAACAGAGATGACGTGGATAGCGTCCTCAACGGCGCCGTCGCTCTGCGCACCAATGCTTCCGAGGGTTCGGTCATCAAAAAGATCGGCAACGGCAAGCTTACGCTTGGTCCTCGTTTCCGTGCAGTAGCGCTTGCCGATTTGTCTGTTGCGAGTGGAACTGCATTTACTGACACCGCTACGAACTACCCAACCTTCAAGATTGTCGACGGAACGTTCGAAAACAATGCGAATCTCAGCGCTGGCTTCACGGTTGACTTGAGCGAGGCGTCGGCGAACGTCGTCCTTTCCGGCTCGGGCAAGTGGCCTGAGAACATGACGCTCCCCGCGAGCTACAAGGTCGCAGCAATCGATCCTACGCCTGGAGCGACGCCTGAAACGCTCGACCTCGACGTCGACTTCACGAAGGCGACGCTGGACAACATGCCGACGGAGAAGACGGTTGCGACACTTAGCAAGGACACAATCTATACCGTCTTTGCGGCGAAGTCGATCAGCAACTGGACCACCCGGTTGATCAAGGATGACGGTAAGGGCAAGTGGAAGCTTGTCCAATGTGGAAACAGCCTGATTCT
This sequence comes from Lentisphaerota bacterium, assembly GCA_015061665.1. Taxonomy (GTDB): domain Bacteria; phylum Verrucomicrobiota; class Kiritimatiellia; order RFP12; family UBA1067; genus UBA1067. Next base: position 39,549 of record SUWC01000013.1, on the reverse strand, counting down.
CAGATACACAAAGGTCGGTTTCGTCATGATTTTCCGCTGAGGGGGTTGAGAAGGCAATGGAGGTTTTGGTAAAATTGACTTATGACGGCTAAAACCTCCATCTGTATTGCAATGGTCTTCGTCGCGGCTCTTTCCCGCGGCGAAGTCATGTGTTTGACAAACGACGTCCCCGTCTCGGCGGAGGGCGTCGTTGTCTGGCATCGCCCAGGCGATGTGCACAGCTTTATTGTCGACGACTCGGGCGCGGCCTGGCGCGTGAAGAGCGCGGATGGAAAGCTCCGCGTCGGCGCGGGGGATAGAGTCCGTGTGTCGGGCATCCGGCCCAAGTGGTCGGCGCGTCCGCAGATCGACCGCGCCCTGGTCGAGAAGAAGGGGACGGGCGTCGTTCCTGAGCCGGTCGAGATGAGCGTAGAGGAGATGTACGCCGTCGGCGAAGACGGCGAGGAGGGACGGCGCGACTGGTTCGCAAGGCTTGTGGCGGTGCATGGCGAGGTGTCGGACATCAACCGGCGCGAGACCTTCACGCAGCTGCTCATTGGGCCAAAGCGCAGGGCCGTGCAGATTCCGCTTCCCATCGGATGGTCCGATCCGCTCCCGAGCGGACTCGAGATCGGCGCGCTTGTGCGCGTAAAGGGCGTAGGGCACTACGATACGGTCAGAAACGAGGGATCAGTAGTCGTCGCCAGGCTGTCTAACTTCTGTGTCATGCCGGAGAAGCTGTCGGACCTCCAGGTGCTTGACGTGGCGCCGTTTTGGACGCCGACGAAGATATTCGCCGCGTGCACCGTGTTCGCGCTAGTCATGCTTGGGTTCGTCGCGCTCGCAATGCGCGCGAGGGAGCGCGACAAAATCGCCGCGGACGCCGCTCGTCGCGAGCGCCTAAGGCTCACGAGCGAGCTCCATGACAACTTCCAGCAGCTATTGGCAGGCTGCATGTTCCGCCTCGGCGCGGCGATGGGAAAGATTGGGAAAGACGACGATGCGGCGCGCGCGCAGCTTGAGCTCCTGCGCAACTCGCTCAACCACACGCAGTCCTCGCTCCGCTCCGCGCTTTGGGGACTCACAGAGGAGGCGGAAGGCCCCGCCGCGCTCTCGGAACTCTTCAAATACGCCGCCAGCAGGCTGCCGCAGTGGGCGGGAAAGGTCCATTTCACGGTACGAGGGCGCGAGAGGTCCGTTGCGCGCAAATGCTCCGGCTCGCTTCTCCTCATCCTCCAGGAGGCCGTCGGAAACGCCTTGCGCCACGGTGGCGCGAAGCGCGTAGACGTAGTGGTCGACTTCACGGAGACGGCGCTCGTCTTCGGTGTTAAGGACGACGGATGCGGCTTCGACTCCAGCACGCCGCCGAAGAGCGGACATCTAGGGCTGATGTCGATGCGTCAGCACGCGGAGGGACTGGGCGGCACGCTTTCGGTGACGAGCCGTCCAGGCGAAGGAACGACTGTTACGGCAAGGATACCATTATGACAAAGATATTGATTATAGACGACCATCCTGTGGTGCGCGAAGGAATGGCCGCGATGCTCGAAAACGAAAGCGACTTCAAGGTCGTCTGCGCCGCGCAGAGCGGTGCTGAGGCCGTCGAATACATTAAGCACAAAGGCGCGCCATCGATCGTCATAAGCGACATACGGATGCCTGGCATGGATGGATTCGAAACACTGGAAAAGATGAAGCGCTTCGTCCCGGACATTCGCGTCCTGATGCTCGCCGGAATGCCGCTGAAGGCCGAGGAGGAGCGCGCGAGGGAGGCGGGCGCGCGCGGATATCTGCCCAAGAGCATCGACTGGGAGAGGCTTGTCTCGGCGATCAGGCTCGCGGCTGATGGAGGGGAGTTCCTCTCCGACGATTTCGACGAGGCGAAGCCGGGGCCGCTAAGTGCCCGCGAGATGGATATCCTGAAATACGTCGCACAGGGGAAGACGCACGAGGAAATCGGCATAATCCACGACATCAGCGCCGAGACGGTGCGCACGCACATGAAGAGCATCCTCAGGAAACTCGACAGCACGAACGCGCCCGCGGCGGTATCGCGCGCCTATGAGCTTGGCATACTCCGGGCCTGACATCGACCGACAGGACTCGCGCGGGGACAGACCCCGCGTGTGGCGGATTTCGGCGGCGGCGCGGCCGCTTCACAACTGTTTTTTCCGCCGAGCGAGGCAATTTATGATATAATAATACTTAACAGTAAATTATATCACGAGGTTAAGTTATGCCAAGAACAGATATCGAGTGGTCCAAGCTGGGCTTCGGTTTTTCGGATGTCAACTGTCATATTCGCTACGTCTGGAAGGACGGCAAGTGGGGTGAGGCAGAGCTGATCAAGGATCCGTACATAACGATGCATATCGGCGCGAGCTGCCTTCACTACGGGCAGGAGTGCTTCGAGGGAATGAAGGCGTTCCGCCAGAAGTCTGGCAAGATCGTCATTTTCCGTCCCGACGAGAACGCCAGGCGCATGCACCGCACTGCGGTCCGCACCGTGATGGCCCCCGTCCCCGAGGAGATGTTCATCGAGGCCGCCGAGAAGGTCGTCGCTGCGAACGAGGAGTTCGTCCCGCCGTATGGCACGGGCGGTTCGCTCTACCTGCGTCCTCTTCTTATCGGAACCGGCCCGCAGATCGGCGTCGCTCCCGCGAAGGAGTACACCTTCATGATCATGGTCATGCCCGTCGGCGCATACTACAAGGGCGGCCTCAAGCCCGTGCGCGCAGTCATCCTCGACGACTGGGATCGCGCGGCGCCTCATGGCATGGGCGACGTCAAGGTCGGCGGCAACTACGCCGCGTCGCTTTTCGCGCACGAGAAGGCGAAGCATGACGGCTGGCCCGTCGAGCTCTATCTCGACGCCAAGACCCACAAGTACGTCGAGGAGTTCTCGACGTCCAACTTCCTCGGCATCAAGAAGGACGGAACCTACGTCACGCCCGATAGCCATTCCGTGCTCCCCTCCGTGACGAACATGTCGCTCAAGCAGGTTGCGGCGGACCTTGGCTGGAAGGTCGAGTGCCGTCCCGTTCCCTACGAGGAGATCAAGGAGTTCGCCGAAGTCGCAGCGTGCGGAACGGCCGTCGTCGTGACGCCTGTCTGGGAGATAACGCGCGGAAACGAGGTCATAAAGATCAGCGAGCCCGACGGCGTCGGGCCGCATCTCCAGAAGCTCTTCGACACCGTCCAGGGCATACAGTACGGCGATCTGCCCGACACCCACGGCTGGTGCCACGAAGTCAGGCTGTAAGACCTCCGTGCCAGTCTGGAAAGAGAAGAAGCCTGACGAAGCGGCTCTTGCCTCGCTGCTGGAAGCGGGCATCGAGCCGCTTGTCGCGCGGCTTATGGCGAACCGCGGCATTTCCGCCGCGGACATCGCTGGATACCTGAATCCGTCGCTCTCGGCGCTTGCCAAGCCCGATTCTCTCCCCGGCGTCTCTAATGCCGTAGACATACTCCTCGACCACGTCAAGTCGGGCAGGGAGATCGTCGTCTTCGGAGACTACGACTGCGACGGAATCAGCGCGAGCGCGATTGCGGTCACCGCCATATCGTCCATCGGAGGCAAGGTCTCCGCCTTCATCCCGCGCCGCATGGGCGAGGGATACGGCATGACCGAGGCGTCGGTCGCGCGGATGCTCGCCGAGCACCCGGGCGTCAGCCTCGTCGTGACAGTGGACAACGGAATCGGCTCCGTGCGCGAGATCGCGGCCCTCAAGGCGCGCGGCATCTCCGTCGTCGTGACGGACCATCATCTTCCCGGGGAAACGCTTCCCGACGCGGATGCTCTGGTCAATCCGAAGGTCGCCTCGCCGCATGAGCTCGAGAACCTTTGCGGGGCTGCCGTCGCGTTCTTTGTCGCGAACAGCCTAGTCTCCCGCGCGAAGGCCACGGGGCTCTACACCGGGCCGAGCCTGGGCGAGCCGCTTCTTGTCCTCGCGGGACTTGCGACGGTGACGGACGTAATGCCCATCTGCGGACAGAACAGAATCCTCGTCTCTGAGGCGCTTAGGCGATTCCAGAATCCCGACGTCCGCCTGCCCGGCAGGGCAAGGCGCGGCGCACCTGCCGGACTGCGCGAGCTTCTCAAGAAGGCCGCGAAGACGACGCGGACCACTCTTGCGGCGCGCGACTTCGGCTTCATGCTCGGTCCGCGCATAAATGCCGTAGGACGGCTGGAGGGCGAGTTCGGCACTGCGATGGACGCGCTTCGTCTCATGCTTTCGACGGACCCGGCGGAATGCGGCGAGCTTGCGGCGAAGATCGACAACTGCAACGCAAGCCGCAAGAACTACGAAAAGTACATGACCGACGAGGCGATGAAGCAGGTCGACGAATCGCTCGGCGCGCAGGTCATCTCATTCGAGGCGAATGTCAGGGATGTGCATCCAGGCGTCGCAGGCATCGTCGCTTCGCGCGTTCTGGACAAGATCGAGCACAAGGTGCCCGTGTGCGTTCTTGTCGACGGAAAGGGCTCCTCTCGCGCTCCCTCCGGATACAATGTTCGCGATGCGCTTGCCGCATGCTCGGACTGCCTTTCGCATTTCGGAGGCCACGCCGCCGCTGCCGGCCTTGGCGTGAAGGATGGTTTCATCGACGCTTTCCGCAATGCCTTTTCCGAAGCCTGCTCCAGGCAGGCCGAGGCAATTCCGCCTGATGAACTAGCGGCTGTTCGCTACGACGCCGAGATTCCGACTTCCGCCGTAACGCTTGCGCTTGGAAAGAGCGTCGCCACGATGGAGCCTTTCGGCGAAGGCAATCCCGAGCCGGTCTTCATGCTGCGAGGCGCGAAGCTTGACGACATCAGGACGCTTGGCAAGGCGGATCAGCCGGACAAGAAGCCCCCGAGGCATGTCAGTTTCATGCTTTCTGATTCCCATGGTTCCCTGAGGGCCGTGTGGTGGTACCACGGCGACGAGATTGAGTCCATCCGCGAAAAGGCGTCCGCACCAGTAGACGTTCTCTTCGGCGTTTCCGTTTCCGACTACTGCGGCGAGCATGTCGAGCTTCGCATCGTCGACATTCGGCCGTCCGAGGCATGAAGGCGAGCCTCATAGTCCCATACCGCGAAGAAGGCGCATACCTCGACAGGATGCGCGAAATGGTGTCCGCCCAGACCTTCCACGACTTTGAGCCGATATTTGTCCATGACGCCGAAGGGCGCGGCCCGAGCTGGGCGCGCAACCAGGGGCTCGGAGCTGCGAAAGGGGAGATAGTCCTCTTTGCAGACGTCGACGACGAAATCGCGCCAGACTACGTCGAGCGGCTTGTTGGGGCGTGCGAAGGCGTGGACCTTGTGTGGAGCCGTTACGAGACTGTGGCAGGCGACGCGGCTTCCGCGGCACTTTCGCCGCGCCCGGCCGAGGACGGAATGGTCCTGACGGGCGGCGCGGTCCGCGAATTCGTGTGGAGGCGGGCGTTCGGCTACAGGCTGCGCGACTTGCCCAAGGCGCTTTTGCCCGGCGGCCTGTGGCGGAACTGCGGACGTGAGTTCGGCAGCGTCTGGTGCCGTGCGTTCAGGCGTTCCGCGATCGGCGAACTCAGGTTCGACGAACGCATCCGCCTCTACGAGGATTCCGTGTTCCTCTGCGCCTTTGCGAAGATGGCGTCGAGCATGCGGGTCATCGACTATGCGGGCTACAGGTACTTCATCCGTCCGACGGGCGGCATGATGTCCCAGAGCGCGCCCGAAAGAAAGCTTGCGGCGAAGTTCGCGCTGCGCGACGCGAGAAGGGCGCTGGACCCGTCAATGTCGCACTGGCGCGGCTCGTTTGTCCTCGGCGCGCTTGAGGTCCTGAGGCTCGGCGGCTTTGCGGCATTCGTCCGTTTTGCATTTTGCGGCGGAAACTGCTATAATTCTTGAAGGAAAGGAAAGAAAAGCATGAACGAACTTGATGAAATGACCGGCCCCGTCAACGGCGCGGGGCGCGACGTTAACGTGATCGAGAAGCAGCTTCCCGTGACGATCGGATTCGGATCTGTCCTTTTCGAGGTCATGCTCTGGGTCTGCGGCATCATCCCCGGGATAGTCTTCCAGTTCATGAAGACCGGCGCGCGCAACTATTTCCGCAAGCTCCAGCAGAAGATCCAGGCCGACGCCTCGACGATCGACAACTACCTCGAGCAGCGCGTCCAGATTCTCCAGAACCTCGCGCGTCTCGTCGAGAAGGCGACGGAGCTCGACAAGGACGTCATGAAGGCTGTTGCGGCGTTCAGGGGCGGACGCGTCACGGAGGAGAACCGCAACCAGGTCCAGAGCCAGGTCGACGGCTGCTTTGGCCGCCTGTTCCCGCAGGTCGAGGCGTATCCGGAGCTCAAGGCGCACGCGGCGATCGCCGAGGCCATCCAGCAGAATGCGTACCTCCAGAAGGAGATTACCGCCGCGCGCCAGCTCTACAACGATTCCGTGATGCAGTGGAACTCCGACCTCTATGACTGGCCCACAAAGCAGATCGTGGCCGCACGCGCTGGCTACACGACGCGCATTCCGTTCACAGCCTCCGCCGAGACCAAGCAGCTCGCGAGGGGAACGTTCTTTTGATTGAGGACGTCTACGAGCCGCTTGCGCGTTACCGCGACGACTTCCGCGGCAGATTTGCCGCGCTCGCCGCGGAAAGGCTCGACGCGCTGGTCGGAAAGTCCGGCGTCGACATAAGGGCCAACGCCAAGACGTCCGACGAGGCGCTTGCGCTATTCGGGTCCGCCCGTTCGCACGGACGGTGGAAGACGTTCCACGGCATCGTCTCGGCGCTGTTCTTCGTCGCGTGTGCGCTTTCCGCATGCGCCTGCTGCCTCGGCGAGTTCGAGCGCCGCGATTTTGCCGCGCTTGTCGCCGGTGGGTGCGTAGCGCTCGGACTTGGCGTCCTCTTCGCCGTCTGGTGCCGGTCTCGGGCAAAGTTGCAGCGGAACACCGAGGACGCGGCTCGAGCCAAGCGCGACGAGGCGTGGGCGCAGATGGCGCCGCTGAACGGACTCTTCGGCTGGGACGAGGCCAACAGGCTGATAGAGAAGACCGTGCCGAGGGTCGCGTTCGACCCGTACTTCACGGCGTCGCGGCTTGACGCCCTTAAGAGGCTGTACGGACTCGACGACTCGTTCTTCGCCGGCAAGTCGATGCTGTTCGTCCAGTCGGGGAGAATCAACGGCAATCCGTTTGTCTTCGGGCAGTACCTCGAGATGGAGTGGGGCGAGAAGACGTACGAGGGCACGAAGACGATCAGCTGGACGGAATACGAGCGGGACGCCAACGGCAGGCGCCGCGCCGTGCGTCGCACACAGACGCTTCACGCATACGTCACAAAGCCAATCCCGGTTTACGGCGACCACAAGATACTGCTCTACGGAAACGACGCCGCGCCGAGGCTCTCGTTTTCTCGCAGGCCGTCGGGACTCTCCGCCAAGGGCGGTCTCTTCGAGTCGCTGAAGAAGAGGCGCAGGCTCGCCGACCTGAGGGAGTTTTCGCGCAACCTGGACGACGACTCCAACTTCACGCTGATGTCCAACGAGGAGTTCGAGACGTGGTTCCACGCGAAGGACCGCGACGACGAGGTGGAGTTCCGCCTTCTGTTCACGCCTGTTGCGCAGACCCAGATGCTGACCCTCATGAAGGACACCGAGATCGGGTTCGGCGACGACTTCTCCTTCGTCAAGTCGGGCAAGATGAACTTCCTGTCGTCCGTCCATCTCGACGCGGGGTCCATCAACACTGATCCCTCCCGATTCGCGGACTGGGACTTCCGCAAGGTGGGGAGGAAGTTCGCCGACTTCAGCGCGGCGTATTTCAAGGACGTATACTTCGCGCTTGCGCCGCTTTTGGCGATTCCCCTGTACCAGCAGACGCGAACTCACGAGGACATCTGGCGCGAGTTTGCGTCCGGAGAGTCGTCGTCGTCCTGGGAGCACGAGGCTATCGCGAACTACCACGGGGAAAGCCATTTTGCGCATCCCGAGTGCATGACGCGAAGCATCCTCAAGACGCGGGTTGCGGCGCGGGAGGACGGCGCGAGCGTCGTCTCAGTTACGGCGAGCGGCTACAAGGGCATTGACCGCGTGGAGTACAAGAGCGTCTACGGGAACGACGGCCGGTGGCACGACGTCCCCGTGCGGTGGGTGGAGTACCTGCCGGTGTCGCACACGGGGTCGATATGCGTCGACGAGCGCGAGAAGCCGTCCGATGGCTTCTCGTCGCGATATGCCCAGTCGTCCGCATCGGCGTTTCGCCGCTCGATCTACTCGTTTGTCCGCTAGCTAATGCGGGCCTATTGTGGAGGCGGGCGGTTTTTGCTATAATAATCAACCTGAATTTAGAAAGGAAGCCACAAATGGCCGAAACACAGAAACTGACAGAACAGCTAAATGAATGCGCGGAGCGCGAAGACTTCGACGGAGCTCTCAAGATTGTCCGCGAGAACCAGGCGGAACTCACGAAGGTCATCAACGCGGCAGGCGTCAAGGATGCATTGAAGAAGGCGACTAAGGATCGGCTTCTTCTTTCTTTTTTGGACGGGGTCGAATTCGGCCAGAGGCCCGTCAAGGAATCCCTCTTCCGCCTGGAGAAGCTCGTGTCCCTCAAGGAGGGCGCGCTCGTTTTGTCCAAGTCCATCGAATGGGGTCTCGGCAAGGTCAAGCGCGTCGACTACTTCTACAAGCGCATAACCGTCGACTTCACCAGGAAGCGCGGGCACCAGTTCTCCTACGCGGCGGCTGCAGACATGCTTGTCGTCGCTCCTGAAGACCATGTACTTGTATTCCAGGCCGCCGACCCTGCGGCGTTCGAGATCGAGCTGAAGGACAAGCCAGGCGAATTCGTCAAGCGCGTCCTGAGGAGCTTCGGCGGAATGCCCATCCAGCGCCTTGAGGACGTCTGCGAGAAGTGCGGCTTCGTCAAGGCCGCCAACTGGAAGTCTTTCTGGGAGAAGGCCCGCGCGGCGCTCCGCCAGGACAAGTGCGTCGTCATCCCCGTCAAGCGCGCCGACCCGATCGAGGTCAAGGCGTCCGCCGAGAACTACGGCGACTCCTGGCTTACGGCGTTCTCGCACGAGACTGACCCGAAGCTCATCCTCGCAGCGGTGCGCGAGTTCATTGCGCAGAAGAAGTTCGAGGATGCCTCCGGGCAGGTCCGCGACGCAATCGGCGACAGGCTCGAGTTCGCAATCACGGCCGCGCGCCTTGTGGACGACGCGCTTTACGCCCGCCTCGCGACGCTGATCACCTCCCTCGGCTACGCCAAGCCGTCCGCCGAATCGATGCGCGCCTATCTCTGGGACCGCAAGCGCTTCATCAAGGCGGCCGCCGCGCTGCCCGCGCGCGAGGTAGGCAACATGGTCGCGTTCCTTGGCGATACGCTTGAGTCGAAGCTCAAGCTCTGCGCCGCCGTCCCCGAATTCTGCTACACAGCCGTCACCGAAATCGTGACCCAGTTCGCCGGAATCGCGGAATGCCGCGCAGCGCTCGCCAAGTTCATGCTCGAGCCCAAGGCCCCTGCGACGCTTACCACGCTTTTCACGGGCAGCTACCAGAAGTACAAGGACGCCTGGCCCGAGCTTCCTCCCTTCATCACGCTCCTCACCCACGCCATCGCGCTTGGAGAGGGACGTCAGGGTGGCGAGACGCTCAAGATGCAGAACATCATCCGCAGGCTCTTCGCCGACCGCAAGTGGCTTGAGAACGTCTTCAGCTGGCTTTCGCCCGCGGACAAGGCGCTGTTCTTCGAGCGCTTCCAGGCGTCCATCGCATGGGAGGCCTCTACGCACCACGCGACGGTCATCCGCATGACCAAGATCGACCCGAGCCTCGAAAGCCACCTCGTCAAGGCCGAGAAGAAGAAGGAGTACGCCCGCCTCACCTCGCCGCGCAGCTTCTGGATGCGCAAGTGCGAGTACCTCAAGCTCATCAACGAGGAGATGCCCGCGAACATCAAGCGCATCGAGTTCGCGAAGGGATTCGGCGACCTTTCCGAAAACGCCGAATACCAGTACGCGAAGGACGAGCAGCGCGCCCTCATGCAGAAGCAGTCGCTCATGCAGGCTGACCTCGAGGCGGTCAAGGCCTCCGAATTCGCCGACGCGACGACCGACGAGGTGATGCCCGGCGTCACCGTCGTCATCGAGTCCGCCGAAGGGCAGAAGACATACACCATCCTTGGCGAGTGGGACAACAACCTCGATATGGGCATCATCTCCTCGAAGGCGATGCTCGCCGTCAAGATGCTCGGCAAGAAGAAGGGCGACCAGTTCGAGCTCCCCGGCACGGAGGGACAGGTCGCGTTTGGACGAGTCGTTGACATCCTTCCTATCTCCGACGAGATACGCGAATGGATGAAGCTACCCGAAGGCGCCCAAATATGATATAATTGTTACATCAACAAAGAGATTTCACAGGAAGGAGGCCCGAAATGGCAGTGAAAGTATCAGATGTCCAACCAAAGGAAGCAAAGCCCGCCAAGGAGGCTCCAAAGCGCGTTTCCCTCAAGATTACGAAGCGTCCCCCCGTCATAGCCAAGGCGCCGCCCAAGCCCGTGCCCGTCATCGACACGGCCAAGGCCGTCGCATTCGCGATGTCCATAGCCGAGGAAATGAAGCGCAGCGCCCGCGAAGCCGACAAAAAGGAGAACGAGGCGACGATCAAGCTGTCCGACCGTCCAACCTCCCGCACGAAGGGCGGGCACTCCGAGCAGTTCCCGAAGGCCGACCTGGACGAGTTCCGTCAGCTTCTCCTCAATGAGCGCGAAAAGGCTCTCAAGGGAATCGACGGGCTCCGCGCTACGGGCTTCAACGAAGCCGAAGACCACGAGGCGGACGGCGGCGATGGAACGAACCAGACGCTCCGCCTGCAGGCCCTCGGCCAGATGGGCAACGTTCAGCGCACGGTCCAGCAGATCGAGGAGGCTCTCCACCGAATCGACGACGGAACGTACGGCGTCTGCACGGCATGCGGGCAGCTCATCCGCAAGCCGCGCCTGCTGAACCAGCCGTTCGTGCTGACGTGCATGGAGTGCCAGAACGAGATGGAGCGCGGCGCAAGGACCTGATGAGGACTTTCGTCACACTCTTCGCTGTCGTCGCGAACCTCGCGCTCGCCGACGCAGTCGTAAAGGAATGCGCCGTCCGCCTGAAAGGGAGTGCGGCGCTTTCCGTAATACCGGGTCTCTTCGACCTTGCATACGTCGAGAACCGCGGCTGCGCCTGGGGAATGCTCCAGGGGACGGTATGGCCCCTGGCTGTGTTCGGGCTCGTCGCGCTCGCGTTCCTGATCTGGAAGCGCCGCTCTGTCTTCGGCGCGCCGGAGGGAATCCGCTTCCCGCGTCTTGCCTCCGCCTTCGGGCGCATCGCCGAGCCGCTGCTCTACGCGGGAATAATCGGCAACCTGCTCGACCGCGTCGTCCGCGGATACGTCATCGACATGTTCGACTTCCACTGGGGAGTCCACCACTTCCCCTGCTTCAACCTCGCGGACGCCTTCATATCGGTCGCCGCGGGGCTCCTCGTAATCGTTTCCTTCATGCCGCGATCGAAAGCGGACAAATCTGAGGCATCGTCATGAACAACAACGAATCGCTGGCTTCGTCCATCCTCCGCGCATCCGGCATCTACTCCGACGAACAGCTTTCGCGCATCGCCGCGCAGCGCGCGTCCAACCCCGGGATGAGCCTCACCGAGGCAGCCGTCAAGTTCGGCGGCTCCAAGGAGCTCGAGTTCCTCGCCGCGGTCGGAAAGACCCTCGGGATGGAGGTCGTTGACCTTGAGCGCCGCCAGCCGTCACCCGAAGCCCTTACAAAGGTCCCCGCCAGCGCCGTCTACCAGTTCAACGCGCTCCCGATAGCGCTCTCGGACGGCGTTCTGACCGTCGTCACGAGCGACCCGTTCGACACCAGGGCGGCCGACGGACTCCGTCTCATCGCCGGCTGCCGCGTCCGCACTGCGCTCGCGCAGAAGGAGGAGGTCGAGAAGGCCGTCAAGAAGTACTACGGCGTCGGCGCGGATGCGATCGAGAAGATGATCGAGGACGGACGCTACTCCGTCGACGAAGAGTTCGGCGCGATGACGAAGATCGACGTCAACGAGATGGGCGAGGAGGCGTCCATCGTCCGCTTCGTCAACCAGATCATCGCCGAAGCAGACCACCAGGGCGCTACCGATATCCACATCGAGCCTCAGGAGACGGAGCTGCGAATCCGCTACCGCATCGACGGCATGCTGCACAAGGTGGACGTTCCGCCGCAGCTGAACAGGCTGAAGTCCGCCATCATCTCGCGAATCAAGGTCATGGCGAACCTCGACATCGCCGAGAAGCGCCTTCCGATGGACGGACGAATCGGCATACGCATCGGCGGACAGGACATCGACATCCGCGTCTCTACGATGCCGGCCGCCTACGGCGAATCGATATCGCTTCGTCTTCTCGCCAAGAGCGGCAGCTTCGTCAAGATGCAGGACCTCGGATTCAACGAGCGCGACTTCGCCGTCGTAAACAAGATCATCCACCGTCCGAACGGAATCTTCCTCGTGACAGGTCCGACGGGTTCGGGCAAGTCCACGTCGCTCTACTCGTTCCTAAGCGAGGTGAACACGATGGACGTGCGCATCATGACGGCCGAGGACCCGATCGAATACCACATGGCCGGCATAAACCAGGTCCAGATGCAGGCCGACATCGGGATGAACTTCGCGCGCGCCCTACGCGCATTCCTGCGTCAGGACCCCGACATCATCATGGTCGGCGAAATCCGCGACCGAGAGACGGCCGAGATCGCGATCAACGCGTCGCTCACGGGACACATGGTGTTCTCGACCCTGCACACGAACGATGCAGCGGGCGCGTTCCCGCGTCTCATCGACATGGGCGTCGAGCCGTTCCTCATCGCGTCCGCAGTCGCAGGCGTCATGGGCCAGCGCCTCTGCCGCAGGCTGTGTCCGAAGTGCAAGCGCGAGGTGCCAGTCGACATGAAGTACTACACGCTTTCCTATCCGCCCGCGTCGCCCACGGTCTTCGAGCCCGTCGGCTGCGACGAATGCACGCGCACAGGCTACAGGGGGCGCCGCGCGCTCTTCGAGGTGCTCGAGGTCGACGAGGATATCGAGAAGGCGATCGTGCAGCGCCAGAACGCGACCGAGATACGCAACATCTCGCTCGAAAAGGGCATGAAGACTCTGCGCGAGGACGGATGGGCGAAGGCCTTCAAGGGCGTGACGAGCGTCAAGGAAATCCTCCGCGTAACAGAGGAGCAGTAGCGACAGATGCAGACCGGCCTCGATCTCCGGCAGGGCATGACCCAGCGGCAGACCCTCGCGCCGCAGATGCGCCAGGGCCTGAAGATGCTCGCCATGAGCCTGCCGCAGCTTCGGGACGAACTGTATGCAGAGCTGTCGCACAACCCCGTCATCGACGACGTGGAGCCGACGCTCGAGCGCAACACGACGAGCGAGGTCGAAAGGGCGGTCGAGGCGCGGGAAAAGGCGGACGAAAGCGACTACGTGGACTACGACGACGTTCCCGAGACGCCCTACAACGTCGATGCGGACGCGATCGAGCGCCGGCAGCGATTCTTCGACCTCCAGACGAAGCCCGAGTCGCTTGAGGAGCATTTGACGAACCAGTTCGGGATGTACGGCGTCGACGGCTCGCGCGCCACTGTCGGGGAGTACATCGTCGGCTCGCTCGACGCCAACGGATATTTCAAGGGCTCAATCCCCGACATCGTCATGGTGACCGGAGAGCCGACCGAAGTCGTCGACGAAGTGCGCCGGACAGTCATGCGAATGGATCCGCCCGGATGCGCCGCGCTCGATCCGCGCGAATGCCTCCTGGCGCAGGTGGACAAACTGGGCGACTCGCCGTTCAGGGAAGACGTCCGCGAACTGATCGACCTGCATCTTGACGATCTCGCAGGCGGCAGGCGCCAGAAGATACTCGACGAGATGAAGATGTCCGACGAACGGCTCGACGACGTCCTAGGAGAGCTCCGCACGCTCGAGCCGCATCCAGGCCGAGCATACGCAAGCGCGGCCGCCGACGAGCGCTACATCCGTCCCGAGGTCCATGCCGTAAAGGTCAACGGACGCTGGATGGCGCGCGTAGACGACCGCAGCCTTCCCGAAATTAGAATTTCCCCGCGCTACATCAAGATGCTGGAGGATCCGAAGGTGCCTAAGGAGACGAAGGACTTCATCCGCGACCGCATCGCCGCAGCCGAGGCGATATCCGAGGCCGTGGAGCACCGTCAGGACACGGTGACGAACATCGCCCAGGCGATATTCGACGCGCAGCCAGGGTTTTTCGAAAACGGACTCAAGGGCATCGGACCTCTTACGATGCTGGAAATCGCGGAGAAGGTTGGCGTCCATCCAACGACCGTCTCCCGCGCCGTAAACGACAAGTACGCCTCCACACCGCGCGGCGTGATCGAGCTTCGCAAGCTGTTTTCCTCCGGCATAACTGCCGAGGACGGCACGGAGGTGTCGAAGGTGGACGTAAAGGAGCATCTGCGCGAGCTGATAGAGGCGGAGGACAAGTCGTCGCCGTACTCGGACGAAAAGCTCGCCGCGCTTCTCAAGGAAAAGGGATTCCCCGTCGCGCGGAGGACCGTTAACAAGTACCGCGTCGAGCTCGGCATCCCCGGTGTCAAGGAACGAATGGTAAAATGAGCAGATTCAAGAGATTCCTCCCGTTTGCGGTTTTTGCGATACTGATGGCGCTGTCCATCGGCAACTGCCTCGCGATTGGCTTCGGCAACTGCGGGGAGCTTTCGGGGCACGCGGTCTGGACGGCCATCCACACCGTTTCGTCGTGCGCGCTCGTAGCGCTGCTGGCCGTCTTGATGGGGCGCTGGTCGCTCGTCTTCATGGCGCCGCTTCTCGCGTGGCTCACGATATGGCTCGGCGTCGAGATATTCCTCAAGAGCCACTTCGTCAGCGCGCTCGACTCGTTCAGCGGGGAGTGGCTCGCCGTCCTGATGAACAGCTCCCCTCGCGAGGTCCTCGAATTCATGCGAGGCTCCATGCTCGTCGGCGACTGGCTTCTCATCTTCTCGCAGCTCGCTCTCTTCGGCGGATACCTCTGGCTGGTCTGGCGCCTGGAGCATGCGCGGCGCGAACGGCGTCTCTACATCGCCGCCGCAGTTGCCGCGCTGGTGACGCTTGCAGGGCTCATCCCCGCGATCCCCAACTGCAGCTGCCTCGCCCACGCAGTCGCTGGCCATCCGTTTCTGACGAACGCGACGCGTACCTCCTGCTTCGACGAGCTTGGAGTCGCGGGACGGCCCCTCGAGCGCGGCGCTTTTGCCGCGGACACTATGGAGCGAGGCGTCATGGGAGTCGTGGTGATCGGCGAATCAGCTCTCCGCGCCCACATGTCGCTATACGGCTACGGACGCGTAACCACGCCGCGGATGGATGCGCTGCGCGGCGAGCTCGTCGTCTTCGGCAAGGTGCGCGCCGATGCGTGGCTCACGACAAACGCGCTTCTCAGCTTCCTCACCGACCACGATTCCTACGAGCGCCATGAGGCGGAGTTCTCCGTCCCGTCGGCAGCGGAGTCCGCAGGATATGCCACCGCCCTCGTCTCGGCGCAGAACCACTGGCTCGGAGTCGACGGCGTTGACGGACTGCTCTTCAGGACGTGCCCCAGGAAGGTGTTCCTGACGGACATCGTGGAAGATGGACCTGTCTACGACTCGCTCGCGCTCCCGCATCTCGCGGGCTTCTTCTCCGAAGCGGAAGCAGACGGTTCCAGCGCAGTCGCCTTCGTCCATTCAATCGGAAGCCACAGGCTCTTCGCCGAGCGCTACCCAGCGGAGTTCTCGCGCTTTGCGCCTGGCTTCGAAGACGAAGAGACGTCGGGGCTAGACGAAACGGCGCGCGCTCTCGTCAACGCGTACGACAACACGATCCTCTTCACCGACCACGTGCTGGGCGAGATAGTGGAATCAATGCGCGCGATGAACCGCCCCGCGTTCGTTCTGTATTTTTCCGACCACGGGGAGAGCCCGTCTTCTACGACGCGGACTGACAGCGAAAGCCTCCGCGAGGTTCCGATGTTCGTCTGGTTCTCGCCCGAGTACAAGGAGGACTATCCCGAGGTCGTTGCGGACGTAACGCGCCACTCGTGGTCCGAGATACCTTCCGACAAGACTCTCCCGATATTCCTAGAACTGCTCCGCATCAACAAGGAGAACCGGAAATGAAGCAATTCATGGCCGCATCCGCCGTCCTTTCCATTGCATTCGCTTCTTCGGCCGTGCAGATCAGCGGCCTTGCCGACAACGAATTCGCCGAGCGCTACGCGTTCTCGACGAACCGTGCGGAACTCATCGCTACGCTTCGTCCCGAGACGAGGGCGTGGTACGTCTACTCGATCCTCCACGCCCAGAACGAGCGGAGGCTGGACGACGCGGAACGTCTGCTCAAGCAGTGGGACGCCGCCAGAAAGTCCGGGGATTTCGACGTCTCCAGGTGGCGCGCGCTAAGCGACAGGCAGAACATGCTGCGCTTCGACGAGGAGAACGCGCAGGGCAAGGATGCAATATGGCGAGTGCGGTCCGTGTTCGACCATGCCGGAATATCCCATTCGCTTCCTTCCCGTGAAGTCGAGATACAGCCCGACACATATCCGTCGGCGCTGGACGAAGGCAAGATATCCTACGAAAGCTTTTCAAAGGCACCTCTTTGCGAACTGAACGACAGATACAGGTTCCTCGCTTTTCTCAGGGACAGTGGCGCAGTTGACGTCAGTCTCGCCGAAGCCGCCGCGACGGGATCGTTCCTCGCCGACACCCCAGGGCTCATGCCGCATCTTGTCGCGTATCTCAGGGACAGCGACAAGGGTCACGTTTTCCGAAGGAGCGGAACATTCGCAGGCCTGACGCTTGTCCAGCTCTATGATCTCGCCAGGGCCCTGAAGGGCAACAGGGAAAAGTCGCTTACAGGCGAAATAGTCAGCGTAGACGGACGAACGGTGCGGTGTCCGTACAGCAGGGATTTCATCGAAACCGTGTTTGCCAAGCTCGCGCCGAGCGCAGACGTGGACCCCAACGACTTCGCGATACGCGAGGCCTGCCTTTTGAAGAAGATCGACTTCGCGTCGTCGCTCGGCGATTGCGTGAGGCGCGAATATCTTCTGAAGACCATTCGCGAACTTCTCGAACACTACATGCAGTTCGGGGTCGAAGGCGATCATCTCGACCTTTTCTGGCGCTACCTTGAGACTAGCGGAGACGACAAGTCGATCTTGGACGACCTCATAGCGGACTACATAGCCGCAGCCCGACGCGCCGGCGCGACTTTCGATCGGGGATACTCCGGGTATGTCGACGTGGATTTCGTGAAGGCCGTCGAAGCGGAGACCGACCTTGTCATGGGCAGGCCCTCCGCCGAAGTCGACACGTCCGTCTTTACTGCGGACAAGTTCAGGGAAATCCAGAACAGGGTAGAGCTGAAGTGGTCCAATGCAAATCCCCGCGTGTTCGCCGCAGACGACAAGGTTTCGCTTGCGATCTACGTGAAGAACGTCCCGAAGATGCGCGTCGCGGTTTTCGAGCTTGACGCCGCTTCGGCATGCCGAGCGGCCAATGGCGCTGTTGCGGCGGACATCGATCTTGACTGCGCCGTGCCGACTTTTGAAAGGACCATGGAATTTGCGTCGCAACCGTCGGTGCTGCGCCACCGTGAGACGCTTTCGCTGCCCGAGCTGGACAAGCCCGGCGTCTACGTCGTCGAATGCTCCGGACAGGGAATCTCAAGCCGCGCGTTCGTGAGGAAGGGGTGCCTGCGACCGATCGTGCGCAGCGACGCAGCGGGACATGTCTTCACCGTCTTCGACGAAGGCGGACGCGTTGTAAAGGGCGCGAAGGTGTGGATCGACGGGACCGTGTTCAAGGCCGAGGAGAACGGCGAAATCCCCGTCCCGTTTGCATCAAGTCCAAAGTCGAGCGGACGCAAGACCGCCATCGTCGAGGCTGGACGCCTCGCGGCTCCGATCTCATTCGAGCTGAAGTGCGAGGCCTACAGCCTCGCCATCGGCGTCGCTCTTCCTGCGGAATCGCTTGTGGCAGGCTGCGAGGCGACCGCGCTGATCCGCCCGACGTTGTTCGTGTCCGGAATGCCGAGCTCGCTGAAGATCGTCCAGAACCCAGTTCTCACCGTCACGCTGAAATCCACAAACGGACGCGAGAGCGTGAAGACCTTCGAAGACTTTGCGCTCTTCGACGACGCAGAGAGCGTTTGCAGGTTCAAGGTTCCGTCCGACCTGCTTTCCGTATCCTTTGAGCTTGCTGGTTCTGTCAAGCGGGCTTCTGGCGGCGACGACGAGAAGCTGTCCGCAGGCAGTCATTTCGCCGTCAACGGAATCAGGAACACGCAGCAGGTCGTTCAGCTCGTCATGCGCAAATGCGGCGACGGATACCGCATCGAAATGCGGGGCAGAACCGGCGAACCGATTCCTTCTCGTCCGGTCAATCTCCGATTCGCGCACTGCGCCTTCGGAGGCTGTCCGATCCAGGTGAATCTCCAGGGAGACGCAGAAGGCGTCGTCAGGCTTGGCTTGCTCGACGACATCACGACTGTCTCGACGTCGGATTTCGGAGGGTACGAGTGGAACATCGCGTCCGAATCCCAGTGGCCCTACGGTGAGAGGATGATCGCGGTTGCGGAGGGAGAATCGTTCGAGCTTCCGATTCGCGGCCTCCTCGCCGGTAAATGGCCTGGCGCGTCCGAGCTGGCCAACAGGCTCTCGCTGCTTCGCGTCAACGGCGCTGGAGAGGTAACCGACGACTGCATCGCCGCGTGTTCCTACGAAGGCGGCGTCGTTCATGTCGAACCGCTTCCCGCCGGGGACTATGTTTTGTCGCTTCGAACGGAAAACCGCCAGGCGGCCAAGATCACAGTCGTCCGCGCAGCGAAGGGCTGCGGAGGCGATGGAGCGGTTGCCGGTTCGATGCGCATCGTCGCCGAAGCCGATGCGCCAGGCAGGCTTAGAATCGATTCCGCTCGCGTTGATGCTGACGGCAGCATGTACATCCAGCTCCTTAACTACAGTCCCGATGCGCGCGTGCATGTCTACGCTTCGCGGACAATGCGCGACAATCGTGACCCGGCTTCCCCGTTCTCCGCGCTGGCCGATTCGCTGGCGGTTCCGCATCCTGTTCTCGCGACGAGGGGAGACATAACTTCCAAGTACATTTCCGGAAGAGAACTTGGCGACAAGCTGCGCTATATCCTCGACCGGCGCCAGGAGCCAGGTCGCATCGGAAACATGCTCTCGCGCCCGTCGCTTCTGCTTAACCCGTGGTCCGTGTCGGACACAAAGACGAAGGAGCTCAATGTTTCCGACGGTGGCTCCTGGGATGCGGAAGACGCAGAACCGTCCGAGAATTCCCTGCGCTCGCTTAAGGATTCGCGAGGAGGATTCGGCGGCGTGGCTGCCGGAGGATACAATTGCCGAGACTTCCTTCCGTCACCGTGCGCTGTGTTCGCGAACCTGAGGCCAAACGGCAAGGGCGTCGTGAAGCTCGACGTTGCGTCCGCGGCCGGAATGCAGGACTTCGATGTCATTGCGACGGACGGCGCATTGATTGACGAGGTGAAGCTCGCAGGGCCGTGCGCGCCGATTGCTCCGCGCGACCTTCGCGTCAATCCTGGCGTCGACGCGCTGGCAATGTCCGGAAGAACGAGGAAGATGTCGACTCTTGGTGAACTCTGCGCACTCCTGATGTCCGTTGACGGCAACAACCATGCAGCGTTTCAGGAATTCGCGTTTCTCGCGCGATGGAACGAAATCGGCGAGGCGCAGAAGCGGGAGCTGTACGGAAAATACGCTTCGCATGAAATGGATCTCTTTCTCCACGAAAAAGACCGCGCGTTTTTCGACGCAGTCGTAGCGCCGAACCTCCGCAACAAACGCAGCAAGGATTTTCTGGACCACTGGCTGATTGGCGACGATCTAACGCGCTATGCCGAGCCTGGCGAACTTCAGAGCCTGAACACGCTTGAGAAATGCCTTCTTGCGCGCAGCGTCAGGTCGATTGCCCCGTCTGTTGCAAAGGAACTTGCCGACTGGTGCGATTCAAACCCCGTCGATCCGCGTGAAAGCGACAGGCTCAAGGCGATAGCAATCGGCGAGGCGGACGATACTCCGGAGGCAGCCGTTCTGTGCGCTGCGGAAGCGCCATGCCCTGAAGATATTGAGGTTGCGGTTGATTTCGACGACTGTGGTTCGATGCGTCCGGCAGGCTTCGCCCTGACCAGAGCAGATACCCTTGTAAGCTCTCCTGTCAGGATGAAGTCGATGGTCGGCTCCAGGACGCCTCGGTCCATAGGCGCGGCAGTTCGCGGCGGTGCTGCGCGCAGGTCGGCGGAAATCCAGCGCCGACAGAACAGGCAGTTCTGGCGTCCGCCGGAGCGGACAAGGGAGTGGGTCGAGACATATTACTACATGTGCCGCACAGCTGGCGAAGCAGCTGGCCTTGTCGGGCCGAATACTTTCTGGCGCGATTATGCCGCGGCCGTTTCCGAGGGGACGGAAGGTGAATTCCGTTCGCCCGAGATTGTCTTTGCGACTTCTTCGCTGACGGAAATGCTTGCTGCTCTCGCCGTGATGCAGGTCGGGTTCAGGGAATCGGAATCGGCGTCGGTAGTGTTCACGAGGGGCAAGCCGACGCGTGAAGCAGGTGAATCCGATGCGGTCCAGGTTGTCCAGCATTTTGTCGATGCAGTCGAACTGGATGTAAACGGCAACAACTTGGAAGTGAAGGACGAGTTCGTCGGCGGCAAGATCTACGGACTCGACACGATCGTCATCAATCCAACTTCGCGCAAAAGGTGGCTTCGCGTCGTATCGCGACTCCCGTCGGGCGCATTTCCGATCGGAAAGTCAGGCGGCGCGGAGGACAAGTCGTTTGTGCTGGGGCCGTATGAGTCCTCCGTTGCGCTGCGGCAGGAATTCTATTTCCCGATTGCGGACAAGGCCTCCGGTGCGCTTTCACCGGCGTGCGTGATAGAGCAGGATGCAGCGGTAGGAAAGGGCAGGGAATTTACGTGCTGCGTCGTCCCGAAGCAGACGAATGTCGACAAGGCAAGCTGGAGCTATGTGTCCCAGAGGGGGACAAAGGGCGAGGTGCTGGAGTTCCTCCGCGGCAGGAACCTGAACGGCGTCGACCTGACGCGCGCCGGATGGCGCATGAAGGACGGCGACTTTGCGCGCAAGGTTCTTGGCGTCCTTGAATCGCGCACGGTCTACTGCGAGCCGCTATGGCTCTGCGGACTGAACTGGCGCGACTCGTTCGACGTTCGCAGAATCAGGCAGGTGGCGTCGCTGAAGCAGAATCTCGAAAAACTCGCAAAGAATCTCGGTCCGTGTCTCAAGACGTCCATCGTCGACATCGAGCCGGAGGAGACTTCGCTTTTCGAGCACAGGGAATACTGGCCCGTAGTCAACGCGATGACGCATGCGAAGGGCGGGTCGGCCGCGATACCGAACGAGTCGCTTGCGGCGCAGTACCGCGCGTTTCTGGATATGCTTGCCGGCAAGCCGTCGCCCTCCGCAAAGGACAAGCTTCTTGCTGCTGTTTACCTCTTTACGCAAGACCGCATTGCCGAGGCCGAGGCGCTCGTCGCGTCCGTCTCGCCGAGCGACGTGGAGACGCAGATGCAGCTGGACTACATGAACGCCTATATAGCCTTCTCGCATGGCGACCCCGAAGGCGCTCGCGCGATTGCGGCAATGCATGCCGACGCGCCGTCGAAGATATGGCGCGAGAGGTTTGCGGACGTCATTGCGCAGGCTGACGAAATAGCAGGGCGCGACGAGCAGGTCGTCTCCGGCTTGGCTTCCGCCGCGCCCTCGCTTTCTATGAGGGCCGACGCGATGGATGGAGCGACTGACGGTGTTGTGCTTTTCTCGCGCAACCTCGAGACGTGCGTCGTGAAGGCATATCCGGTCGACATAGAGATTGCGTTTTCGAAGAATCCCTTTGGATCTGGAAAGGGAGGGTTCGGCGCAGTGTCGAGCCTCAGGCCCGCATGGGAGTCGAATATAAGGCTGCTTGGCGAAGGCGGTACGCGCGTCGAGCTTCCGAAGGCCATGCGTGAGTCCAACCTCGTCGTAGTCGCGACGGGCGCGGATGGTCGCGCCGAAGAGCGGCTTGAGATACTTCCTGGCGCGATAGACGTCCAGGTCGTGCGCGAATGCCGTCAGCTCCGCGTTCGCGACGCGAAGGGACGCGCTCTCCCAGGCGCGTACGTCAAGGTCTATTCGCGGGACGCAAGCGGCCGTCAGGTGAAGTTCCACAAGGACGGGTACACGGATCTGCGCGGCGTGTTCGACTATGAATCCGTGTCGACCGACAGCGAGTTCCGTCCCTCCGAGTTTGCGGTCTTCGTGAAGAGCGATGGAAACGGTGCGCGGACTCTTCGCGTTGAGGCGGCTAAGTAGGGGCCCGAGGGACTGCCCAGGTGCTTAGATACGGCGAAAACTTAGTAGACGGCATTCCGGTTGCGGTCGTGCGGCGGAAGGCGAAGCATCTTGTGCTGCGTGTTCGCCCCGACGGGACTGTTGCGCTGACGGTGCCTTACTGGCGCGCGACGCTTGCGCAGGCGGAGGCGTTCCTGCGCGCCAAGTGGGATTGGGTGATGAAGGCGAGGGGGCGTGCGCTCTTGAGCCCGGCACCTGCACCGCGCGAATGCACTCCGATGGAGGTCGCGGAGCTTCGGACGCTTCTTGCCGAGCTTCATTCGCGCTGGGCGGCCGACCTTGGCCATCTTGGCGTGGAGTGGAAGATTCGCAGGATGAAGACGCGTTGGGGAGTCTGCAACTGGGTCAAGCGCAAGGTCACGTATGCGCAGATGCTTGCCGGCAAGCCGCGCGATCTTGTGGAATACATCGTCTGCCACGAGCTGACGCATCTCGACGTCCACAACCACGGCCCCGACTTCTATGCATTGATGGACCGGCGCATGCCCGACTGGCGCGTGCGACGCAAGCTCCTTCGCACGGCGTGAATATAAATTCCATAGTACCCGACTGGGTATTTACCGCGGGGGCGGGGTTTGGTAGAATAGCGGCATGAAAATCAAACTTTGCCGTCTGTGCCTCTCCGCGATT
The DNA here is from genome assembly GCA_015061665.1 of Lentisphaerota bacterium. Lineage (GTDB taxonomy): Bacteria > Verrucomicrobiota > Kiritimatiellia > RFP12 > UBA1067 > UBA1067. The sequence goes on along the minus strand of SUWC01000013.1, from coordinate 16,467 downwards.
GCCGCGGTTTTCGTCTCCGTCCCAGCGTTTGCGGACGAGTTCCGCGCGCCTCGGCTTGGCGTCGTGTGCGAGACGCCGGCGCAGGCGAGGCCGGGCGTCCCCAAGAGCCGCGCATGGGAGCAGTCGCTTTTGACGGGCAACGGCGCGATGGGCGCGATGGTTCCGGGCGAACTTGCGCACGAGGAGATATTCCTCTCGCACGCGCGGCTGTTTCTCCCGCGCGTCATGAACGGAAGATATTTCGAGCTCGGGAAGTACCGCGACAAGGCGCGCGAACTGGCGCTCGCCGGACGCGAAAAGGAAATCTGGGGCGAAGTCATCCAGAAGGCGTCGGACGAAAGCGGCTATTCGTTCAAGCGCGATCCGTTCATGGGCGCGGTCAGCCTTGTCGTCGACACGCCGGACCTGCCGAAGTGGAGCGATGCGCCGGGCTATCGCCGCATGACGGACTTCGAGCGCGGCGAATGCACCGTACGAACCGACGACTACGAGCGCAGGATATTCGCCTCGCGCACGGACGGCGTGATCGCGATGCGGGTCAAGGACGCGAAGAGGCGTCCGTTCACAGTCGGTTTCGAAACGATCTCCAACGGACGCCCCAGCGGCGATGCGGCGATACAGCGCATCCGCGAGAAGGACGGCTACATGTACTACCGCGTCGATTTCCGCAAGGAGAACGGGAAGAATCCGTTCCACGGATACGAGGCTGTCGGACTCCGCAGGGGCGACGAGGTGTTCGTGAAAATCTATCCGCTGCCGTTCGGAACCGACTCCATGTTCGAGACGGCGAAGCGCGAGCTTTCCGCCGCGGCGGACACGGGATACGCGCGGCTTCTCGAGCGCCACGCGCCGGTGATGAAGGAGCTGATGGGGCGCGTCGCGCTCGATCTCCCAGACCGCGATCTGGTGCGCAAGTTCCATGCCGGACGCTACAACATCATTTCGTCGACTGGTCCGGACGGCGTTCTGCCGAATCTGCAGGGACTTTGGGCCGGAAGCTGGTCCGCTCCGTACAACGGAAGCTACACCGTCGACGGAAACATGCCGTGCGCGATGAGCTTCTGGACGCGCGGCAACACGCCGGAGTTCAACGAATCGCTCTACGAGTGGATCATGCGCTATTACGAGGACTTCAAGGAGGCGGCGAAGAAGGGCTACAACGCGCGTGGAATCCACATTCCGGGGCAGGTCACAACGACCGGACTCGAGACGGCCTACTACCGCAACGTCGAGCTGATGTGGTGGCACGGCGGCGCGGGGTGGATGACGGGCTATCTCTGGCGCTGGTACGAGGCGACTCAGGACATCGAAGTCTTGAAGAAGGTCTATCCGCTTTTGAAGGATGCGGCGGACTACATCTGCGACTGCATGGAGGAAATGCCGGACGGCACGCTCGGCTTCGCGCCTGGCTATTCGCCGGAGAACGCTCCGCACGGAGACTTCCGCTCGCAGGGCGATGTCATGAATCCCGATCTCCCGAAGGGCGGGTACTCGACCATGAACAATCCGACGATGGACATCTCCGTCGCCAAGCAGTCCATTGACTATGCGACGAAGGCTGCGAAGATTCTGGGGCGCGACGAGGCGAGCGTCCGCGAATGGGCGCAGAAGCGCGCGCGCTTGCCGAAGTACGCGGTCTCGAAGGACGGCTTCTGGGCGGAGTGGCTTATTCCCGGCACGCCGGACAACAACTCCCACCGGCACGTCTCTCACGTCTACGCGCTCTACGACGAGGCGCCGGCGGAGATTCTCACGAACGCGGTCTTCGTCGCGGCGATAAAGAAAACGCTCGACGCACGCATGACGTTCCACGAGAAGGAGAACCACATGGCGTTCGGCGTGACGCAGATCGGCTACGCTGCGGCGAAGGTCGGCGACGCGGCGGTGATGGAGCGCGCGATCAAGCTTCTGCAGGAGACGTACTTCACCGACGCGCTCGGCACGCTGCACGATCCGGGCTGGCTCTTCAACATCGACATATCCGGCGGCTTCCCCGGAATCATCGCCGACGCGCTCATCACGAAGGGCCCCGACGGAGGTTTCCAGGTGCTCAACGCCAAGCCCGCGTCATGGAAGAAGGGCAGCATATCGGGACTTCTCCTCCCGGGCGGAATCAAGGTCAAGAAGCTTTCCTGGCAGGGCGACAGCTATGAACTCGAGCTTCTCCACCCCGACGGCCGCTGTTTTTTCTTGTCAGATTCTGAAGGATTGCGTCCCTAACTAGTCGTCAAAACCATGAAAGGGAGGCTGAAATGAAGAAAATCGTAATTGCATTTGCGTTCGCGGCGGCAGTGGCGGCTGTCTGCCAGGCCGACACGAAGACGGTCTGGCGCGACGCCCAGGGCCGTGTGCAGGGGTCGATGACGACCGACAGCTACGGCAAGACGACGTATCGCGACTCGATGGGGCGGCTTCAGGGCACGAAGACGACCGACAACTACGGCAAGACGACGTATCGCGACGCGATGGGCCGCGTGCAGGGTACAATGACCACCGACAGCTACGGCAAGACGACGTGGCGCGACGCCATGGGACGCACCCAGGGCACTATGACGACCGACCGCTACGGCAAGACGACGTGGCGCGACGCGCAGGGGCGGCTTCAGGGCAGCGCCACCACCGACCGGTACGGCAAGACGACCTATCGCGACTCGATGGGGCGCGTGACCGGCACCAAGACGGTCAAGTGAGCCCAACGTGAATACGGCGAGCGTCAAAACGGAAGGCAGGAGAACCGGGCGGGAATGTGTGTCTTGATTAGTACCCGACAGGGTAAGCAATGACGAAGTCGGGTTTGGTATAATTGAATCATGAAAATGATTCTCTCAATCGTGCATCCTGTCGTAATTGTCGCTGCGGCGACAGTTTTTTTCGCCGCTGGAGGCGGGGCGTTGTGTCGCGCCGAAGGTGCCGCGCAGAATTCCGCGACTCCGCTTCTTTCCGGCGGGAACCCCGATCCGACGATTTGCCGCGTAGGTGACGAATATTATATTGCCACATCGAGTTTTTCGCTTTCGCCCGGTCTGCCGGTGTATCGCTCCAAAGACATGGTGCACTGGGAAATCATATCCCACGCATGGCGCGAACCGTGGCCGTGCAAAACGCCGGACGACGGCATCTGGGCGCCGACGCTGCGCCATCACAACGGCGTTTTCTATCTGACCGTCACGTGGCACGACGGATTCAAAAAGGCCGAGAACTACCTGTTGACCGCAAGGGATCCGGCAGGCCCGTGGTCGAAGCCGATGAAGATTGATGCGAAATCGGGCATCGACGGCTCGCTCTTCTTTGACGGCGACGATGCGTGGTACCTCTCGAACCAGCAGCCGTCAAAGCAGAAGTGGCGCGGACACTGCCAGATATGGATGCAGCGCATAGACCTCGAAACCGGGCGTCTGTTCGGAGACAGGCACGTCCTTACCGACGGATTCGGCGAAGGTGCCGCTTTCGCGGAAGGTCCCCACCTTTACAAAATCGGCGGAAAGTATCTGCTCTTGCATGCGCAGGGCGGAACCGCATGGGGACACATGGAAATCGCCCTTGTCTCCGATTGCGTGACAGGGCCGTACACTCATGTCGCGGGGAATCCTGTCCTGACCGCCAAAGACCGTGGACGCAATTCACCGCTCCAGGCCTTCGGACACGCCGACCTCGTGCAGACGCCCGGCGGCGAGTGGTGCGCCGTGTTTCTCGGAATGCGCATGACAGAGGGCGGTGCGAAATGTCCGCTCGGACGCGAAACGTTCTCTTGCCGCGTCGATCTTGACGACAGCGGCCTGCCGACGCGTTTCCGCCGCGACGAGCTGATTGCCGGCGATTGGACTGATCCTGCCGCGACGCGCTATTCGCTTCTGGACCGTCCTGACGATCCCGCGCGCTATGTCAAGGTTCGCGACCTCGCCGGACGCGTCGATTATCCCGACAAACCCTTCCGCTTCTGCGCGGCTCTCGCGGCAACTCCGCCGCGCCGGGCAACCGTCGTGGCGCCGCTTTCGTCCGGCTGGGAGTTTTCGCGCGACGGAGAAACGTGGAAGAACGTTTGCGTCCCGCACGACTGGGCGATTTCAGGCCCGTTCGACAAGACGAACGACATTCAGATTGTGGCGATTGCCGAGGATGGCGAGAAGAAAGCGAGCGAAAAGACGGGGCGCACCGGCGCGCTGCCGTGGTTCGGCGACGGCACGTATCGGCGGAAGATCGAGATTTCCCAAGGTACGCAACGGGCAGCGGTTGTGTTCAGCGGTGCGATGTCAGAGCCGGAGGTGTTCTGGGATGGTGCAAAAGTCGGCGAGTGGAAGCACGGCTACACGAGTTTTAAAGTCGATTTGCCGGACGTTTCGCCTGGTACGTATGCGCTCGAGGTCCGCCTCCACAACCGTCTGGAGTCGTCGCGGTGGTATCCGGGCGCAGGGCTTTTCCGTCCCGTCTACCTCGTGCTGGATTCGGACGATCCGGAGGCGGCCGTTTTCGCCCGTCCCGACCGGCGCAAGCGTCTGCCGAAGATAGAATCGACGCCGGATGGCTTTTTCATCGACGGAGAGAAGGTCAAATTCAGAGGCGTTTGCCTGCATCACGACCTCGGATCGATCGGTGCGGAATGGAACGCTGCGGCCTTCCGCCGCCAGCTGCGGCTCTTGAAGGAAATCGGAGTAAATGCGATTCGCACGGCCCACAACCAGCCGAATCCGGAAATGCTGGACATCTGCGACGAGGAAGGCGTATGGGTGATGGCGGAGAGTTTCGACGCATGGAAGCGCCGGAAGGTCGAAAACGGCTACAATCTCTGGTACAGGGAATGGTGGAAAAAAGATCTTGCACAGCTTGTGAAGGTGTGCCGGGACCATCCGTGCGTCGTCATGTATTCCATCGGGAACGAGATCTCCGAATCCGTCTGTCCTGAAGGTCCGGCGATGGTGAAGGAGATGCAGGATTTCATCCACTCTCTCGATCCGTCGCGTCCGTGCACGCTCGGCAACAACCGCCCGCTACGTGCCGCAGAGCGCGGCACCATTGCCGCGCAGGACATCGCCGGCGCGAACTACCATATCTTCGAATACGAGGCGACGCGTCCGTTCGCCAGGAACGGCACGATTCTGGGCACGGAGACGTCCAGCGCGATTTCGACGCGCGGATTCTACCGTTTCCCGGATGACGTGAGAAGATACCGCGATTCGCCGTACGACGACGGACAGGTCTCATCCTACGACACGGACGAGATCGACTGGAGCAATCTTGCGGACGACGACCTCGCGGCGCAGGAGGATTATACGTGGACGCTCGGTCAGTTCGTGTGGACCGGCTTCGACTATCTCGGCGAGCCTTCACCGTACAATCTCTACTGGCCGTCGCGGTCGAGCTATTTCGGCATCTACGATCTTGCCGGCATTCCTAAGGATCGCGCCTGGCTCTACCGAAGCGTCTGGAGGAAGGACGTCCGCACGCTACACATTTTGCCTCACTGGACTTGGCCGGGGCGCGAGGGGAAGGTCACGCCCGTCTATGTCTATACGGACGCGCCAGAGGCCGAACTTTTCGTGAACGGCGTGTCGCAGGGACGCATCCGCAAGAATCCGGCATCGCGCCTGGACCGTTTCCGCCTCCGCTGGCGCAAGGTCGTGTACGCGCCTGGCGAGCTGAAGACCGTCGCGTTCTATCCTGACGGCACGACAAAGACGGAAACCGTAAAGACGGCCGGCGCACCGGCGGCGCTCAGATTGACCGCCGACCGCGAGACGATCGCGCTTGCGGAATCCGACGGCACGCGCGACCTTGCGTATGTGACGGTCGAGGTCGTAGACAAGGACGGCACGGTCTGTCCTGACGCAGCGCTGCCTCTCTCGTTTGCGGTAGAAGGCGACGCGCTTGCGTTCAAGGGCGTCTGCAACGGCGATCCGACTTCGCTTGAAGTGTTTACCGAGCAGCGCATGACGATGTTTCACGGCGCGCTCGTCGTGACGCTCGCGGCGCGCGCGAAGGGCGAGGCGAAGCTTGTCGTCTCCGCACCGAATATTCCCTCCGCTTCAATCCGCCTCCGTGTCGCAGACGAGCAGAAGTCCGCTGGCATGCGCGAAACGCTTTCGCTTGATGGCGAATGGTCTTTCGAGGTGACAGGCGGGCGGCGCGCGGGCGAGAAGACGACAATCACGGTTCCGTCGTGCTGGGAGACGCAGGGATTCGGAACGTGGCAGTACGGCTACAACATCGAGTTCGGCGACAAGTGGCACGGACACGAAAAGCCCGCCGACGAACATGGTCTCTATTTGCGCAAATTCACTGTCCCGTCGGAGTGGCGAGGGAGATGCGTAAAGCTCCGTTTCGAAGGCGTGATGACCGAGGCGAACGTTAAAGTGAACGGCAAGGTTTTCCCGACGCATCACAGCGCGTGGTTTCCGTTCGAGTTCGACATCAGCGACCTCGTGAATTACGGCGGAGAAAACACGCTTGAAGTCGACTGCGGCAAGGAATCTTCAGATGCGAGCGTGAACAGAAGCGAGCGGCGATGCGATTTCTGGAACTACGGCGGCATCTTCCGCTCCGTTTCGCTCCGCACAGTGCCGAAGCTGCATATCGAGTGCGTGCGCATCGACGCGCGTGCCGACGGCACGCTACATGCGGTCGTGAGGGCGAGCGACGGTCGAGAGGAGACGATTGATGAGAAATGGACGAACATCGAGACGTGGGATGTCGACCATCCGAAGCTCTACGAGCGGGTTTTCGAGCTGAAGGACGAAAACGGGAATGTGGTTGATTCCGTCACGAAGCGGTTTGGATTCCGAACCGTCGAAGTCAGGCCGCGCGACGGTGTGTATGTCAACGGGAAGAAGATTGTCGTAAAAGGTGTCAATCGCCAGACGTTCAATGCGAGAACCGGACGTACGCTGACGCGCGAGATGAACTACGAGGACGCCCGGCTCATCAAGTCGCTCAGCATGAACGCGGTGAGGATTGCGCACCTCACTGCGGACGAAGCGTTCCTCGATGCCTGCGACGAACTCGGAATTTATGTTGAAGATGAATTCTGCAGCTGGCAGAAACCGATCCGGACGGAACTCGGACGAGAATACTTGAAGGTGTTTCTGGAGCGCGACCACAACCATCCGTCAGTCATCTTCTGGTCCAACGGAAACGAAGGCGGATGGAACACCGAGCTTGACGCGATGTTCAAGGAGATCGATCTCCAGAAGCGCGCCGTGCTTCATCCGTGGGCGTTCCATGATGGCATCGATACCAAGCACTATCCCGACTACGACCGGCTCGTGAAGAAGCTGAAGGCGGGCGAGCTTTTCATGCCGACGGAATTTCAGCACGGGCTCTACGACGGCGGACTTGGCGCCGGGCTCGAGGACTTCTGGACTACCATGATGCGCTATCCGAACTGCATCGGCGGCTTCCTCTGGGCGCTGAAGGACGAGGCGCAGTGGCGCGACGATCTCGGACGATACGACGCGTGCGGTAACCTCGCGCCGGACGGGCTCGTCGGTCCGAACGGCGAAGAGGGCGGAAGCTGCGCGACGGTGCGCGCGATTTTTGGGGGCGAGGGAGACGGTGTGATGCAAGACGAGCCGCCGCGTCGCGGCGGCGGCGAGTTCACAATCCCCGAGCCGCGTCTCATCGCCTGGCGGCTTGTCGGCGAGACGAAGGGGAGCCGCTACGAACCTGTCGAAGCGTCGTTCGAGTGGACGGTCACGACGAACGCCGACGCGAGCGTGACATACGCCTGGACGATTTCCTGCACGAACGCGGTTGATGTGCTGGGCGTCGACTTCCCCTGTCAGAATATTTTGGGGAAGAAATGGCATGGCAGAGGCCCGGATCGCATCTGGCGCAACAGGATGCGCGGTCCGAAATGGGGCGTATGGAAGGACGAGTACAACGATGCCGTGCCGGGTGTATCGTGGGACCGCCCGTTCAAGGGCTGGTTCGAGGCGAAGTGGATGGATGTAGAAGTCGGTTCTCCGAGCGCGTCGCATATCTGCTTTATTCCGCGCGATGGACTCTACATGGGCGTCGGTTCTCCGAAGGACGGACCAGACAACTATCTGTACGCAATGCCGTACGAACTTGGCGTCGGCGTTTACCATGTCATACCTGCGATAGGCAACAAGCTGTTCAAGGCGGAGCGCGGCGGCCCGCAGGGGCGGCCCGTCAGACTGGTTGGAGACCGCGTCTCGGGTTCTGTCGAACTGCGTCTCTGAGTCCGTGTCCAGCGCGCGTCAGCAGCATCAGATGGTCGTCCGTGCCGCCCGGGCGCACGATGTGTGTGTCTTGAATGGTACCCGACTGGGTATGCAATGACGAAGTAGTGTTTGGTATAATGGAGCCATGAATAAGATTCTTTCATGCGCATGCCTTGTTGTAATTGCCGCTGCTGCGCTCGCGGCGGATGAGCAGCCGCCATTGATGGGGTGGTCGAGCTGGAACACCTATCGCGTCAACATCAACGAGCAGCTGATTCTGAAGCAGGCGCGACTACTGGTGGAACTGGGACTGAAGGACAGCGGCTACAACCATGTCAATGTCGACGACGGCTTTTTCGGCGGACGAGATCCGGCAGGACGGCTAAAGACGCATCCCGAGCGATTTCCGAACGGACTCAAGGGGATTGTCGACGGCATACATTCGCTTGGCCTAAAGGCCGGCATATACTCGGACGGCGGCGCGAACACGTGCGGCAGTTTCTGGGACAAGGACAAATTCGGCATAGGAGTCGGCTTCTACCTTCATGACGATGAAGACGCAGACTACTATTTCCGTGAACACGATTTTGATTTCATCAAGGTGGATTTCTGCGGTGGCGACCCCAGGCAGAATTTCGACAAGCTGGCGCTTGACGAACGCCAGCGCTATACCGCCATACGTCGTGCAATCGACGCCGCGAAGCCCGGTGTGCGCATGAACATATGCCGATGGGATTTCCCCGGCACATGGGCGGCGGAACTCGCGGACAGCTGGCGCATCAGCCACGATATACGTCCGCGCTGGAGTTCTGTCAAGGACATCATCAGGCAGAACTTGTATCTCGGCGCATATGCCAGCCGCGGACACTACAACGACATGGACATGCTGGAGGTCGGGCGCGGCATGACGGAAGTCGAAGACCACACGCACTTCGCAACGTGGTGCTTCATGTCGTCCCCGCTTCTCATCGGCTGCGATCTTGAGAAGGTGAAGGCCGATGCGCGCCTTCGCGAACTTCTTGCAGACAAGGAGCTGATTGCGCTCAACCAGGATGTCGCCGAGCCGCAGGGGAATGTCGTCAGGCGCGATGGCGAAGCATACGTCCTCGCGCGAGACATCGGCGAAGCGTTTGGCACGACGCGCGCGGTGCTATTCCTCAACCTCGGCGACGAAAAGAAGGATCTGTCTGTCACGATGGAAGAACTTGATCTTGATCCAGCGGATGCGAAAGGCGATGCGATATCCGTTTCGCTCCCCCCGCATGGCGCGGCAGTCCGCAAGGTTTCGGGGCGCCACAGGCGCGAGAAGCGGCGCTACGAGGCAGAGACCGCCTATTTGCCGCTCTACCAGGAACTCTGCAATGCCGCGGAGGCCAAGACGGCCTACTACAGGGAGTCTAAAGAAGCGTCTGGCGGCGTGGTTGTTTCAGGCGCTGGCGGACGCGGCGGCAATGATATTGTCTTCAGCCGCGTGTGGAGCGAGGAGGGCGGAGAGTACGAGCTGTCGATAGCAGCTCTTGGCGACGGTGCAAAGCCCTCAATCTCCGTCAATGGAGTCCATTCCGATGTCTCCCGCGTGAGGCTGAATCCAGGAGTCAACGAAATCCGTCTTTCGAACAGCGGCGCAGTCCTTCCTGAAATAGACTATATCGAACTCGTCCCGCCTGGCACTACTGCCTCCTTGCGCCTGCCGGGCTGCGAAGTCATGGAACTTTCCGAAGGTGAATTCATAAAAACGGTACCTTCCCGAAAGGCGTCCACGCCGAAGTGCATTGTCACCTATACGTTCGACGACGGACTTCTCGACCAATATGAACTTGCCTATCCGATGTTTCGCGAAGCCGGGCTGAAGGCGACATTCTTCATCATCGGCTCGAAGATCGGCAATCCGGACGGGATGCGGTCAAAAGCGGAATCCCACACGCCGACAATGACATGGACGCAGGTCCGTGAAATGGCGGAGTGCGGCATGGAAATCGCCAGTCATGGATGGGCGCATGGGAAATATTCACGAATGAATCGCACGGCAATCCTTGATGACATACGAAAAAACCAAGTCGCCATCAAGGAGAATGCCGGCGTTGAATGTCGCAGTTTCGCCGCGCCGTACAATGCGAAAAACGGCGAAGACGGGGTTGAAGTCCGCGGAATCGCGAAGGAAGCGGGCCTTCATTTTTTTAGGATGCATCAGAAGGGGGCGGGCGGCAAGATGACCGCCGAGCGCATTAACGAGATGGTCGAAAAGGCCAAAAAGAACGGAGAATGGCTGGTCTTTATGATCCACGGCATCGCGCGTGGCTATGACGCGTGGGAGAACCCGGATGAGCTGCGCAAACATCTTCAATGGATAAAAGAGCAGAATGACGTGCGCGTCGCCACTTTCGCCGAGGCTGCTTCGTTCGCGGCGTCTGAGGCGCCGCGCGCAGGCCATATCCCCGACGACTGCCGTCCGAAGGCGTGGTGGTTCTTCGGACAGACCGAGACGACGCATGAGGGGATTACGGCGGACGCCGAGGCGATGAAGCGCGTCGGTTTCGGCGGGGTGGTGTACTACGACCAGTATCACGGAGAGAACCCGAACGCGGAAAAGCTGTGGAGCGACGAATGGTGGGATGGCGTCGAGTTTGCCGCGTCCGAGGCGGCGCGTCTCGGGCTGACATTCGAGACGGCCGTGGGCAATGGATATGTCGCGGGCGGCCCGTGGATCGATCCAGCGCACGCCATGAAAACGCTTGCCGTAATCGACCGCGACACGAACGGCGGCAAGGTGACGCTCTCGCTCCCTGTCGCGAAGGACCGCGGCTGGCAGAAGACAGTCGCCGTGCTCGCGATTCCACTACCGGAAGCAGACGGAATGTTCGTCGATATGGAGTATGCCGGACACGAAAAGGGGCTCGCCAGCACGATGCAGCATCCGGGCGGAATGTACGGCTATCGTGAAAAGACGCTCAAGGCCGTCACAAATTCACTTCCGAAGATTCCGCGCTGGCAGGCGAAGACGGCGGCGGTCGTCGATTTCGTTTCGCGCGGCGACACGCCGGTCTGCGTCGATATGAAAGACGTTCGCGACGTCACGGAGAAATTCGACGAGTCTGACCGCAGACTCAAATGCGAACTGCCTGCGGGACGTTGGAAGGTGCTGCGTTTTGTCGCTGTGCCGACGGGCGGATGCACAAAGCACGGACGTCCCGAGGCTATGGGGCTTGAATGCGACAAGATGAGCGTCGCGGCGGCGGAACTGCACTGGAAGTCGTATACGAAGCGCATCATAGACAGGCTAAAATCGAAAGGGATTCCGCTCGCCGGCATAATCTTAGACAGCCACGAGGCTGGTGCGCAGAACTGGACGGACGACATGCTGGAGGAATTTGCGCGGCGGCGCGGCTACGATCTCAGGCCGTATCTTCCGCTGATGGCGGGCTATTGCGTCGCTGAGAACGCGGAGGATGTCCTTGCCGATTTCCGCAGGACGTGTGTGGAACTGATCGCCGAGCGCTACTACGGAACATTCGACCGCCTCTGCTGCGACGATGGATTGTCGTTCACCGCGCAGACGGGCGGAGGCATGTTCATGATTGCGGATTCCGTATTCTCGAAGAAATACATCTCAATACCTGAAGGCGAGTTCTGGGGCTACCAGAAGCATGGCGCGTACGATGTGAAGGATACGTCGAGCGCCGCGCATCTCTATGGAAAGAAGATCGCGAGCGCGGAGGCGATGACGGACGCTCCGTACAAGATGACCATTCCCGAGCTGCGCCGCCGCTGCGACCTGGCATTCGCCTTCGGCGTGAATGCAATGACGGCCTGCGCCGTTCCGCATCTGCCGAAGAAGGACTGCGGCGTGAAGGTGCCGACGGGTCCGCGCGAATACGGTCTGAACAGAAGCAATCCGTGGTGGGAGGGGTCGCGTCCGTTCTGGGACTATATCGCCTTCTGCTCGTGGATGCTGCGCCAGGGTGATCCTGCGCCAGAGGCGCTATTCTACGCGGGTGACGATGTGCCGGTCAAGATCATCGCGTCCAAAGTGCCGAAGGCGCTGGACGGACTTGACTGGGATTTTGCGACGGGCGATGCCGCCGCGCGGATGACGAAGACGGCGGAAGCCTGGACGACTCCTGAGGGAATACGCTACGGCTATGTCGTTGACAGCGAAGGACGCACACTCGCAGGAATGCCGCCCGCGCGTCGGCTTAATCTGCCGCACATCTCGCGCCTCCTCCCGAGCGGAGAGAAACTTGCATTTATCGCGAATGATACCGAGCATGAGGTCAAAGTCGATCTCGGCGGAGAGTCAGCTGTCGTTATCGATCCTTGGACGCGCTGCCAGACTACAGAATCGTCCGTCGTCATCCCTCCCGGCGAAAGCCGTTTTGTGAAAGGCTCGCTGTGAGCAGGTGATGCTCAAATCAGATCTGGCAGGAAAGAAATCCGTTTAGGAGTATAGACAGAATGAACAATCCAATGAAAAGAATGGTGTCCGTTTCCGTTGCGCTGGCGGTATCTGTAGCAGCGCTTCCGATTGCAACCTTCTCCGAAGAGCAGCTTTCCCTTGATGGTACATGGCGTTTCAGTTTTCAAGGTGGCGTGGAACGCGATATGCCGGTTCCTTCGTGCTGGGAACTGCAGGGCGTCGGGACACTGCGCTACGGCGAAGCGGATGCGAAGGAGTCCGGCCGTTACGCGCGCACGTTCGCGATTCCGTCCGGCTGGCCTGCGGATGATCTCGTCATTTTGCGCTTCGACGGCGTGATGTTCGGCGCGCGGGTAACGGTGAACGGAAAGGACGCCGGCTTGTTCCGCTCGTCGTTCAACCGCAACGAACTGGACATCACCGCGCTTGTCAGGCGCGACGCGCCGAACGATCTCGTCGTGGAGACGCTGAAGAACCCGAAGGGCTGGGGCTTCGACTGCAACGACGACTGGGTGCTTCACGGCATTTTCCGCAGCGTCACGCTCATTTCGCGTCCGCGCCTCAACGTCGCCGATCTTTCGCTTGCCTGCAAGGTCGATGCGGAGAGAGGTTCTGCCGCCGTCGAGATTTCGGCTGCGGCGTCGGACGGCACGAGCGCGGTGCGCCTGCGGCTTGTTGATGCAGACAGCAAGACCGTCCTCGAAGGTGCCGCGCCGCTGAAGGGCGTTGTCGAGAACGCGCGGCTATGGACCTGCGAGACGCCGAACATCTACACGCTCGTTGCGGAAGTCGGACGCGACCGCGTGGAAAAGCGCGTCGGACTTCGCGAAATCTCGCGCGACGGCGCGGTGCTGAAACTGAACGGACGCCCCATCAAGCTTCACGGCGTCAACCACCACGATCTCTGTCCCTGCCACGGACGCGCCATCACAATCGACGAGCTGCGGCGCGACGCCCAGCTCATCAAGGACGGAAACTTCAACTGCGTCCGTCTCGCGCACTATCCGCCGAACGAGGCGTTCCTTGATCTATGCGACGAACTGGGGCTTTACGCAATAGACGAGGTGCCGTTTGGAATGGGCACGAAGAACCTTCGCGATGCGAATTACCTCGAAGTCTTGGAGGAGCGCGCACGTCTCACCGTTTCGCGCGACAAGCTGCATCCGAGCGTCATTGCATGGACTGTCGGCAACGAGAATCCGCTCACGGACATCTGCATGAAATGCGGCGATCTGGTGGCGCAGCTCGATCCGACGCGCCCGACGTGCTATCCGCAGTATTCGAGCGTCTATCAGAAGATGCTGGACGACGGTGCGCCGCCGAGCGCAATGCTCTACGACTTCCACTACGTTGACGCAGCGAAGATACGCGCGCTTGCGCCTCGCCTGGACCGTCCGCTTTTCGCCGGAGAGTTCGCGCATGCCCTCGGGCTGGACTTCGGCACGCTCGCCGAGACGTGGGAGGAGATGTGGAAGCGTCCCGAATGCGCGGGTGGATGCATCTGGATGTTCCAGGACCAGGGCATTGCGCGTCCGGCGTCGGCGGTGAAGGAAAAGGATCGCAAGTGGCTCGCATGGAAAGACGAAAAGACCGTCTGGGATACGCACGGCATCGACGGTTGCGACGGCATCGTGTATGCGGACCGCACGCCGCAGGTCGATTACTACGCGGCGCGCGCAGTCTTCGCGCCGGTCAAGATGTCGTTCGACGGGAAGAAAACGCTGACGATTGAAAACCGTTACGATTTCACGGACCTTTCAGAGCTGAAAATAACCTGGCAGATAACTGGGGGAAGCGGCGTCTCGCCGCTTTGTTCAAAAGATATAGATTCCTCTGTCTCGAAGCGGCGGGACGCCGCTTCCCCCAGTCAATGTGCGCAGGATAGATGCGACTTTTTGGATGGCCATGAGATTGCGAAGGGAGCGATTCCCTGTTCTGTGCCGCCGCATGCCAGCTCATCCTTCACGGTTGAACTTCCGGAGATTGCCGAAGATGTTGCGGCGCTTTACGTTTTTGTCGAAGAGAAGAGCGGGAATCGCATTGTCTGCGCCGAAGCTTGGCCGCTCAAGGTTGACATAACGACCACGCCGAACGGGACGCTGCCGCCTCTCGTTTTCGAGCCGCGTTGGGACAGGCGCGAGATGATGTCGAAGTCTGCTGCGCATCTTCCGAAGAAAAACAAGAAGAAATATTCGATTCTCGAAAAGCCCGCAGGATTCGCGGCGGATGTCAAGGAAGAGCCGCGTGCCGATGGCTCTCTCCATGTTTCATACGCCGTTTCCGCGACGCAGGAATGGCACACAGTCGAGGCCGGTCTATCGTTCACGCTGCCGGAAGCGTTCTTGACTGTCCGCTGGGTCGGGCAGGGCCCGTTCGAGGCATACACGCTCAGCAACGCGCAGAGCATATTCGGCTGGTGGGAACTCTCCAAGGACGACCTGTATTTCCCCGGCAACCGCCGCGATGTCCGCTGGCTCGCCGCTTTGCGGGGCGATGGCACAGGCGTGGTGCTCATCCCTGATGGAGGCATTGGCGATGTGGCGCTCGAGAACGTCGGCGGGAGAATCCGCATCAGCCACAATGCTGCGCTTGCCGACAAGTTCAACAAGTACGAATGGCCGCGCGACGTAAAGGTGTTTGCTGCAGGCGAGAAGCTGCACGGCGGCTTCACGCTTGTTCCAGTAAAGTGCCATCCGGGTGCCGCACAGCCGTTCCGTCCGTTCTTCAAGTCATACGATAGCGGCGAGGCGAAAGTCTCTGTGAAACAGTCTGCATCGTCGTGCGAGGCGGCGCTTAGGGAGGGGTTTGCGAATCCGCCGCCGGACGTGAAGATCGGTTGCTACTACTACTGGGTGAACGAGCGCGTCGATGAGGAAGGGGTGAAGAAGGACCTTAATTGGATGAAGGAGAACGGCATTACGCGCGCCTTTCTCGCGACGGACATCCGCAACCGCACGCGGTTCGAGAATCCGTGGGAAGGGCAGCAGTTCGGCGACTGCACGTTCAGAAGCGAGAAATGGTGGCGCTGCCTTAGGACGGCGTTCAAGACCGCCGGCGAGCTCGGCATCGAGATGGGCATCTTCAACTGTCCCGGCTGGTCGCAGTCGGGAGGACCGTGGGTCACGAAGGAAGACGCGCAGATCGCGCCCGACGGAACGTATCCCGAGAACGGACCCTGCTCGCCCGCCGCCACGGGCTATGAGGTGGACAAGACGAATCGCGCGGCTGTGCGGCGCCATTTCGACGCCTTCGTCGGCGATATACTCCGCCGTATACCGCCTGCCGAGCGTACGACGCTCACCACTCTTGTCGTCGACAGCTGGGAGCGCGGACGCGTCGTGAAGCCTGCGGGCGACCCGCGAAAGCTATCAGACATCATTGCCGAGGAGTACATGGGCGAGCTCACGCGGTGCGCGCATGAAAACGGACTCATCACGTGGTGCGAGCCGTATTCGCATTCGCGCGGTGGATGGGACGGCGATTCGGTGACATACGGCGCGGCGGCGGATGAGGTGTCCGCCGAGTTCTGGGCGGGAGAGCCGAAGAACGAGCGCGCGAAGGAGGTCAAGGCGGCGCTTGGCGCGGCGCGCCTTGGCGGAAAGAACAAGATCTACGCGGAGAGCTTCACGGCCGGAAGCTGGAAGAAATTCGCGGATGACGACTGGTCGTTCGAGTCGCTTAAGCCATACGCCGACAAGTTCTTCAGGAAGGGCGTCAACGCGACTATTCTGCACGTGGTAATCTCCCAGCCGGGCGACGAGTCCGAGCCGCCGGTCAGGCCCTGGTTCGGCACGTTCTTCGACAGGCGCAGCAGAAATGCCGCCGAGATGAAGAAGCTCGTCCCGTATCTGCGTCGCTGCAACTTCATGCTGCAGC
>SUWC01000113.1 GCA_015061665.1 Lentisphaerota bacterium | reverse complement strand
GGGCAGTATATCGACATCGTCAACAATTCGAAGGAGAATCCGCTTCTGCTAGGTTCGTTCGGCAATGAGCAGACTGAAAATAGCCAGCTCTATCCTGAGTTCCGTTTTTCTGGAGAAGGCGACATTGTCCTGCATACAGACAGTTGGACGCCTAACGGGTTCAACCCTCTTACGACCGGCGGCAGTATACCCGTATTTGTGTTTAACCAAACCGGCACATTCAAGCACGAGGGATTGCATGATACGTACGCTGATGCTCTGATAGTCCCGGCTTCGGATACGTCGCGCCGGATCGAGCTTAATACGCATGGCTTTCGCCTACGCAGGATGCAGGGCTACGGCGATGCGATTCAGATAGGCGCTGATACTGTGATTACCGGCGCGGCGGGGTTGGACTTCGGCTATAGTGACTGGGATTATTGCCGCGTCAGCGTAGCAGAGGGTAAGTTCCTGACACTTGATGTCGGTAAGTTGACTACATCATATACAAGCGGCTCGTGGAAGGGTATCTGGTTTGTCGGCAATGGCACGACAATTCTGACATCGTCGGTGACGAACACCTCTGAATGCACTTACATTGAAAACTATGCAACCGTCAAGTCGCCTATTGTCGGCGCTGCGAATTCCGAAATCTCGCCGATGGGCAGGGGGCCGTGCGTTTCCGTGGCGAACGGCGGTCGTTTCGTCTATACGGGATCGGGAGAAACCACCGACCGCGGCATCCAGATACGCTATGCTTCGGACGGATATCTTGAGCAGGGCGGTACGGGTCCGCTCGTCATGTCGGGCAACTGCGTGATTTCGTCCGACTCTGGCACTTCGACTCTGTATCTTGTCAACGACACGGAAAGCGAAGGGACGTATTCCGGACTCCTTGCAGACAACGGCTCCGGCAAGTTGGCGATACGCAAGACAGGAAGCGGACTTTGGCGCATCGACTGTGCGGCTACCTATACTGGCGCGACAACGGTGAACGCAGGCACTCTTGCGCTCGGTCCTTCAGGGTCTATTGCGAGCTCTGCGTTGACGCTCAACGGCGGAACTCTCCGCATAGAAAATGCAGCCGCTTCATTCAATTCATTGACGCTTGCGGCGAACACGGCGAGCGGACTTTCCATTGCCGACGGCGTTTCGTACACGCTTCCCGCATTCACCGTAAACAGTGGCTCGACTCTTGACATATCACTTGGAACGGGTGCCGAACTGACGGTGACCGGCATAGCCGACGGCAAGGCGCCTTCGTGGCTCACGGTCGGCGGCGCGACCGGCATGATTGTCGGCGGCAAGGTCAAGTCGGTTGGCGATTTTACGCACACGATAGATGCCAAGGGCGGCGTCATTCCTGACGATTCGACGGCAATTGTCGGCATCACGACTGCAGTCGGAGCAGGAACGCATGTGACTCTCGAAAAGTCGACAACAACCGTTGGCGTTGTCAACCAGAGCCAGGGCCAGGATGCCGAGATATCCCTCAATTCCGGCGAGACGCTGAATGTTTCGGAGATTGTGGTCTCCGAAGATGCCGGAGACTTGGCGGTTGATTCCGCCGGATCGGCGACGATTTCAGGCCCCGATTCCACCCCGGTATGTTTAAACCCGGCGGAAGGAACCGTCCTCGCGCTTTCCGGCAATCTCAATATCGCGTCGGCGGAAATCAAGGGCTCCGGAACCGTGCAACTGGGTGCCGATGTCGACATCGGCTCTTTGACGACGTCGGGATCGCCCGCGCTTTCGGTGCCTTCATCGACGTTCGTGCATCTTGATTCCTGGATTGTTTCGAACGCCGTTGCGAAATTCTCCGGCCCCGGTGTGCTGTCCGTCGACAGCCTCACTTTGGGCGGCGAGGAGACTGCGGACTCCGGCCTTGTCATATCTGGTGGAACGGTGACAAACAGCGCGGGCGTATTCAAGAAAGGGTCTGGGTATTTGCGACTTGAGGGCGGATCTTTTGTCGAAACGGGGACGGGTAATGATGCTGCATGGGGGTTTAACCCGAGTCAGGTCACGTTCGAGCAGACGAGCGGTGTATACCGCCATGAAGGTGAATTCGTGCTCGGCAGATGGGATGCGCAATTGAGCCTTTACCTGTCGGGCGGACAGTTTACAATCAACGGCGCGTGCCAGTTCCCGACATGGGGGGCGGGCTGCAACCGCTATACGGACGGGAACAGACTCAACTATGTCCTCACGGTCGATGGCGAGAGCGTGTTCAAGGCAAACATAGTATATATGGGTCGCATCAGTAAAGACTATTCCAGCAGTGCAAACGAATGGGCCAACCCTGCCATGCTCAACTTTAACGGAGGCACATCTACGGTATGGCAGATTGTCCGCGATACAAACTATAAGCGCTCGGATAGTGCTTCTTCGCGCGCCTTTGTAAATTTCAACGGAGGAACGCTGAAGACCACCAATACGAGCGGTGCGTTTGGGTCTGGCAGTGAGGCGATCGACCGCGTGACGGTCTTTGCCGGCGGCGGCACGTTCGACACGGATGGCCGCAACATCGCCTCCGACATGCCGATTTCCGCGCCAAACGGAAAGGGCGTAGTGTCCGTACCCGTTCCTGCGGAAGTCTTGTCCAAGACGTTCGCCGCTCCTCCGACTGTGGCGATTATCGGCGACGGCGAAGGCGCGTCGGCGCGCGTTCTCTTCAATCCGGCGACAGGCAAGGTGACTGGCGTCCAGGTGCTTTCTCCCGGATGGGGATACACGAGCGCCAAGGCGCGGTTCAACCACGGTGGCTATACGTGCATCGGTGAATCCACTGTTGAGCTTGATGTTGTCGAGTGCGGACAGCTTGTAAAGGCAGGCACGGGCAGCTACACCTTCAACGCGGAGAACTCCGTGACAAAGCTGAAGGTTGTGGGCGGCAGCGTCAAGAGCGGCGTCGACAACGCCTTCCCTGCGGCGACGGCTCTGACGCTCGACGGAGGAAACTACGATATGAACGGATACAGCCAGTCGTTCGGAAGCGTCAGCTTCGGTGCGTCCGGCGGAAAAATCCTGAACGGCACCGCTGCGGCGGGCAATCTTGTCTGCGACTTTGCGGCAGCGCTTGCCGGAAATCCTGGCGTGGCCGACCTGTCAAACGTTTCGTTTGCGGCAGGTGCGAAGACGCTGATTACCGGATATGATCCTGATGGGTTGGAGACACTTGAAAGCGTATTGCTTTTGCGATTCGCTTCCGGCGCTGTTCCGGCATCTGTGCCGCCGCTGGACGAATCTGTTGAACTTCCGAAGGGCTGGGTGCTGCGGATGACGCAGGCAGGTCTCAAACTGAGCCGTCAGAACGGACTGGTTCTGATATTCAGATAACAGGTGCGCGATGAAGATTGTTTTATCGGCTGTCGCGATAGCCTTCCTTGCATCGGCGGCGATCGCTGGCGAAAACCTGCTGACGTGCGAAACCGACTTTGAGACGACGGCGGAAGGCTGGTACGGCTGGAATCCGGACGTTCCCGTGCCCGCGCGTGTTCAGGATGGCGGTATCGGGAATTGGGCGCTCGAGGTGTGCGGACGCGATGCCGTCCGCACGCCGTTCATCTGGGATGCGCTCAAGCCCGAGACTAACTACACCGTTTCGTTCGACGCCAAGGGCGACGGGGGTGCGCTGGCGATATGTCTCGTAACGGTCGACTGGAAGTGGCTCGGGAGACGGAGCTTCGAATTGAATCCGAAATGGCGTCGGTTGAGCTATACTTTCCGTACTGGAAAAAAAGGCGACTTCGGACGCGCGTTTTGTCTTGAGGTCAAGCATTCTGGCACGGGCGAATGGCTTCGCCTTGACGGAGTCAAAATCGAAGAGGGAAGTGCGGCGACACCGTACGAGCCGTGCGCCATCCAGTTCTCGGCGGCGCTCGAGGAGCCGGGCGAGATACATTTCACTTCGGACGGTCTGCCTGCAATGAAGGTGAGGGCTGCGGGAGTGGAAGTTTCCGGGTCGCACGAATCGCTCGTAGCCGAGGTTGTGAACGAGAGCGGCGACGTCATGGCGGTAAAGCCGCTTGCCAGCGGGCAGGCGTCGTTGGTTATGCCTGGTGCAGCGGATTCCGGGTATTATCCGTGGAAGACGCGGCTGCGGACGTCCGGAGGAACGGTTCTGACGTGTCGCGAGACGCCGTTTGTCGTGACGCGGCGTTTCGGCGGGAACGAGTTCTTTGGTGTCCAGATATGTGCAGGCGTCCCGATCGATGCTCTGCGGAGGGTCGGCTTCCGCTGGACTAGGACAAACACGAAGTTCTGGAGATGGGATGAACAGTACGGTCCGCGTCCATTCTCCGGAAAGGCGGAAGAAGTGGAGCTGGGACGTCCCGACCGTCTGCACAGGCTGGCTACTGCGTGGGGGCATTATGCTCCAAAGTGGGCGCTCGGTCCAGGACGTACAATGTGGACGGATGACGTCAACAATGCGACAAACTATCTGGCGAACCTTGTGCATGCAACAACCAACACAGTCGATCAGTACGAGGTCATCAACGAGCCCGATCTTGTGCTTCCCCGCGAGAAGGGTGTGTCCCTTTACGAGGCTTGCGATTACCTTGCGCAGGCGGTTGAACTGACGTCGAAGTATGTTCGTCCAACAGGCAAGCCCGTCGTTGTTGATGTTTCCGGTACGCGAGAGGGCAACGTATTTGTCGAACATGTCCTTTCTAGAGTTCCGTCGTCAGTCGACATGATTGCCGCCCACCCCTATTCCTGGCCGAGAGAGCTTTCCGAAGACGGACGCGTCGTGTCGGATCCTGAGACGGGCGGATTTATGAGCGATCTGGGAACCAAGACAGCGTTGCTCAGGAAGTACGGCAAAAGCAGGATGTCGATAGGGGAGCTTGGATGGGCGCTGGACATGGACGCGCCGTACGAATCTGCAAGCGCGAAGAAGTTTGGATGGTATCTGTCGCGCATGCATCTTTTGGCGCGGACATACCCGTCCATCGAATACCTTATCTGGTATGCGCTTGCGAATGCGCCTGAGAACGGCACCTTCGACTACGGTCTCTGGCGGTCGAATCCGGCGGACGGCTCGCGCCCGCTTCCTGCCGTCGCAGCGGCATGCGAGGCTGCGCGACGGCTGCCTGCGCCTGGCGGCGGAAATGTAAAGATGCTTGAAAAGGATGGCGTCTATCTGTTGTCTTGGAAATGCGCCGACATCGTGAACTATGCCTACTGGACGGACGAGCCGATAGCGGAGCCGCTCGGTATGCTGGACGCGCTGCCGCGTTCGGCGTTCGGGTATGATGGAAGGCGTCTTGATGTTTCAAAACTCACGTTGTCAGGCGAGCCGGTATATCTGGAAGTCGAACCTGCGCAGGCTGCTGCGTTTGAAGCGTCGTTCCGCAGTGCCGCAGCCCGGGCCTACGCCCGCCGTCCGCCGCTGTCCCGCGAGGATGTGCGCGTACGCCGTTTTGCCGGCGACTGGAAGACTTATGACTTCGCGGCGGATGCGGCAAGCTTCACGCTCGGTGGCAGGCGCACTGACGTTCAGCCGCCGGATCCGACAGTCCAGTGGTCGGGTGCGGACGACCTTTCGGGCCGGTTCCTCCTTGGATGGGACGATGAGAGCTTCTACTATTTCGCCGCAGTGCGCGATGACACCCACTGCGTGCCGAAGAAAGACTACGAAAGTTACATGAACGACGTCATCCAGCTTGCGTTCGATCCGAAGGACAACGCGAAGAAGAACGCCGGCTATCTTTCCGACGACTGCGAGTTCGGATTGTGCGAAGGGCAGCCGTTGTTCGCATGGGTGCGGCCGGGCATGTCGAAGGCGGCATACATCGACGGCGATTTTTCAAGCGTCGTCCGAAAAGGCGACACGACTGAATATCGCGCGGCAATTCCGTGGAAATTGATGGGACTCGAACGCGCGCCGAAGTCGTTCGGCTTCGCTTTCGCCGTCTGCGACAACGACGACAACGCCAGGGCGCGCTACTGGCTGGCTTTCGGGAACGGAATTGCAGACGGGAAACGTCCGGCCAGATTCAAACGGGCGCTGCTGGTGAATGACAAGGAGGCAAAATGATGGCTGGAGGGATCTGACGCCACGCTTGCAGGCATGGCGCGCGCATAGATTTCGCCCAAATGTCCGAATGACGCGGCAAAGGCGGCGCGCGGCGTTTGACCGTTTTCGGGCGGTTGTTGTATAATATTGGGCATGGAGACGAAGCGAAAGATACCGTATGGCGTGATGAACTGGGCCAAGCTTGTCCGCGAGTGCTTTCTCGTGGACAACACGGCGTACATCCGTACGCTGGAGAACGTGGATACACCAGTGTTCCTCCGCCCGAAACGCTTCGGAAAGTCCGTCGTTTGCTCCATGCTCGCGCACTACTACGACGTCAATCTCAAGGACCGCTTCGGCGAGCTCTTCGGGAAGACCGACATCGGGCGGAATCCGACGCCGCTTGCGAACTCGTTCCTCGTCTTGCAGTTCGACTTCTCCACGGTGCAGGTCGGTTCGCTCGCCGAGATAGAGCGGAACTTCTGGGAGAATGTCAAAAGGGCGGTTGAGCTTTTCACGGTGAGATATCGTGTTCTGGCCGACTGGAGTCAGACGCAAAGAGCGCAGAATCCGGCGGACCTGATTGACGCCGTCCGCAATGTAGTGGCCGCAAACCACCTCCCCCCGCTCTACGTGATCATCGACGAATACGACAACTTCACGAACGAGCTGGTCGTCTCGGGACGCGACATGGAGTACAACGCCGTCTGCGGACACGACGCGATTGGAGATGTGACGCGCGAGTCGTTCTTCAAGGCTTTCTTCAAGTCGTTCAAGGCGGGGCTTACGGACGGAACCGTGGGCCGCACGTACTTTACGGGCGTCCTCCCGATCACGCTCGACGACCTCTCCAGCGGATTCAACGTCGGGACGGTGGTGAACCTCAACGAGGACCTGCTTGGGCTCGCGGGATTCACGCAGGCCCAGGTCGAGAAGTATGTCGACGAAATCTACGCGGAGTACGGGTTCGACCGGTCGAACCGCGCGGAGGTGCTGGCCGATCTCAAGGCGTTCTACGACGGATACCGCTTCCTTCCGGACGCCGAGCCGCTCTACAACTCGACCATCTGCAACTGGTACCTGTTCAATTTTGTGTCCTGCAAAGGCAAACAGCCGAAGTTCGTCATCGACTCGAACGTGCGCACCGACGTCGGATGGTTCCGCCGCCTCGCGCAGACGCCGCAGAACGCCCTTGACAGGCTCCGCGCATACATAGAGCGCGGCGAGGGCGAGCGCGCCGACAGCGGCGCACTGTCCGCCAAGTTTGGACGCGCGAAGTTCTTCACGGAGGAGTTCTTCCCGTATGCGCTCTACTACCTGGGGATTCTTACCTTTGAGAATCCGTTTCGGCTGAACATACCGAACCTGACAGTCAAGAACATGTTCGTCGACTACTACGACGAGCTTTCGGAGTTCACCAATGTGAGCGAGGCGCGCAATGCCTTCGGCGACGCGGCGGAGGCCCTGGCGCTTAAGGGCGGCACATGGAAGGCCCTCTTCGACGCCTACTGGCAGCACTACGTGAAGGCGCGCATTCCCGCCCAGGCGTT
>SUWC01000112.1 GCA_015061665.1 Lentisphaerota bacterium | reverse complement strand
GTCCATCATCAACATCTCATCTTCCCGCGATCGAATGAGCCAGCCGCAGTCGGAAAGCTACACGGCCGCCAAAGGCGGAATCGCCGCACTCACGCACGCGCTCGCCGCCAGCTTTGCCGGACGCGTCCGCGTCAACTCGATTTCGCCGGGATGGATTGACACGTCGTTCAAGCGGTACGATGGACCCGATGCCGCCCAGCACTTTGCCGGGCGCGTCGGCAATCCGATGGATATCGCCAACATGGTTCTCTACCTTGCCTCCGACAAGGCGGGCTTCATCACGGGCGAGAACATCTGCATTGATGGCGGCATGACCCGCAACATGATCTACCACAATG
Source organism: Lentisphaerota bacterium (assembly GCA_015061665.1). Lineage (GTDB taxonomy): Bacteria > Verrucomicrobiota > Kiritimatiellia > RFP12 > UBA1067 > UBA1067. Next base: position 7,266 of record SUWC01000112.1, on the reverse strand, counting down.
ACTTCGGCTGGAGATTAGAAGATTGATTTCAGCCACAAAGAACAGGAGAAGCAGGAGAGTGGTGGTATTATTCTATGCCACAAAGAGCAGGAGAAACAGGAGGTTTTCGAGGATAGGTTTTCAGCCACAAAGAACAGGAGAAGCAGGAGAATGGTGGTATTATTCTATGCCACAAAGAACAGGAGAAACAGGAGAGATAGGGGAGAATGAGAATGACGGAAGAAGAATCAAATGCAAAGTGTGATGCGATACGGCAGATCGCGTATAAACTGCATGTCTATCTTGGGACGGGATATCTTGAGAAAGTCTATGAAAACGGGCTTGCCCATAGGCTTTCAAAAGCCGGTTTCAATGTCCAGACACAAGTGCCAATCACGGTATGCGATGAAGACGGCTATGTCCTTGGAGATTACATTGTTGACATGCTTGTTGATGGCATCGTGATAGAGCTGAAAGCCGTGTCCTCGCTTCAGAATGCACACATCGCGCAGACGATCAACTACCTTTCCGCTATGAAAATCGACTATAGCATGCTGATAAACTTCGGCTCGTTCAAGTTCGAGTCAAGAAAGCTTGCGCGACCTCGTCCCACTACTCCTGCCTCTCCTGCTCTTTGTGGCCAACCGCCTCACTCCTCTCCTGCCTCTCCTGCTCTTTGTGGCTCTAAATGAAAGAATCCAATAATAACGCGTCTGCGCATTGACAGCCAGATAGTTAAATACAACGTGTGAGAATCACTTTGCCGACATCCTTCTGACTGCATCGACGAGGGCGGTAGCAGCGGGAGAGAGCGCGGCGTTCTTGCGCCAGGCGAGATAGACGTCGCTGACGAGCGTGGGCGCGAACGGGCGGAACACGACACGCTCGGCGAACTCCTGCGGGATCATCCCGTCGATGCAGACTGCCGCGCCGAGGCCCGCCTCGACGAAAACGGCCGCGTTGTAGATGAGGTTGTAGTTGGCGACCACATCCAGCTTCCCGAACGGACAGCCGAACCATCCGGCGAGAAACTCCTTCACCATCGCCTGGCGCGAACAGATGAGCGGAATCCCTCTCGCCTCCTTCGGCGAGAGGCGCTTTTTCGCGGCGAGCGGTGAATCCTTTCGGACGGCAAGTCCCCAATGGTGCGTGTAGGGCAGCGTCAGGTAGTCGAAGCCGTCGTAGCGTCCGGGGCCGATGAGCACGCCAAGGTCGAAGGTCCCCTCGCGCAGATGGGCGACGATGTCCTCGCCGTTGCCCGATGAGACGGAGAAACAAAGTTTCGGGTTCTTGCGGTGAAGTTCTTCTGCCGCGCGGGCCACGAAGCGGAATGCGGGCGTCTCGCCTGCGCCGATGGAGACCGTGCCGACGATTTCGTCCGTGTCAGAGGCCTTGATCTCGGCCTCCACCCGCTCGGCAAGGTCCACGAGGTCATCGGCACGCTGCCTGAGAGCCAAGCCTTTCTCGGTCAAGGCGATTCCGCGCGCGCTGCGTTCAAAGAGCTTGTGTCCGAGCTCGTCCTCCAGCGCGGCGAGCTGGGTGGAGAGCGCAGGCTGCGAAACGTGCAGCCGCTCGGCGGCACGGGTGATGTTCCCCTCGTCCGCCACGGCGAGAAAGTATCTGAGTATCCGTAAATCCATGTCGCATAATATAACATAATCAGGCATAAGTGTAAATTATGGCGTTTGATAAGAAATCGGTATTTGTTATTTCATGCAGAACAGTTTATACTGTCCGCGTTTTCTTTTTCACCTCAATAGGTCAACAATAAACAATCCGCCTACGCCCTTCGGGCTACGGCGCGATAAACAAGGAGAATGAAGATGATGAAAGAAATCGCGATGGCGACTCTGGTCGCGGGCGGCGTCTGCACTGCAGACGCGACAGATGCATCCCTTCCGCTCACGCAGGTCTGGGACAAGACGTTCTCAAAGTCAGGTAAAGTGGAGCACTCCAAGGTGACGTTCAAGAACCGCTTTGGCATCACACTGGCCGCCGATGTGTACAAGCCGAAGGTGGGGAACGGGGAACGGGGAATGGGGAACGGTAGGGCGGTCGCCCCGCGCACGCCGAAACTTCCGGCGATTGCGGTCTCGGGGCCGTTTGGCGCGGTGAAGGAGCAGTCGAGCGGCCTCTATGCGCAGACGCTCGCGGAGCGCGGCTTCCTGACCATCGCCTTCGATCCGTCCTTCACGGGTGAATCGGGAGGTGAGCCGCGCTATGTGGCCTCGCCCGACATCAACACGGAAGACTTCCAGGCGGCGGTTGACTATCTCATCTCGCGCGATGACGTTGACGCCGACAAGATCGGTATCCTCGGCATCTGCGGATGGGGCGGACTCGCCATCAACGCGGCGGCGGTCGATACGCGTGTCAAGGCGACGGTTGCCTCGACGATGTATGACATGACGCGCGTGACGGCGAACGGCTATTTCGACAAGGAGGATTCGCCTGCGGCGCGCAAGGCGAAGAAGGAGGCGATGAACGCGCAGCGCATAAAGGACTTCAAGTCCGGAACATACGAGCTTGGCGGCGGTGTTCCAGACAAGCTGCCAGACGATGCACCGCAGTTCGTGAAGGACTACTACGCCTACTACAAGACGCCGCGCGGCTACCACGTGCGCTCGCTCAACTCGAACGGCGGCTGGAACAAGACATCGTTTCTTTCGTTCATCAACGCGAAGCTACTCGCCTACGCGGGCGAGATCGAGAATGCGGTGATGGTGTTGCACGGCGAGAAGGCGCATAGCCGCTATTTCGGAGAAGATGCCTTCAAGATGCTAAAGGGAGACAACAAGGAACTCGTCATCGTTCCCGGCGCGTCGCACTGCGACCTCTATGACGGCGGAGGCAAGGGCGCAATTCCATTCGACCGCATCGAGACGTTCTACAGGAAGCACCTCAAGTAAGATAGAACCATGAATTCCATCTCGAAACTTACAATGGCCGCAATCACTTCTGCCGGGATGATTGGTGCGGCGCTCGCGGACACGGCGATAGTCGTGTCCGTAGGGGAAAGCCGCTTTGCCGCGAAAGTCGCGAACACCGAAACAGGCCGCGCCTTTCTCGAAAAGCTCCCGCTAACGATCTCCATGGCCGAGCTCAACGGCAACGAAAAGTACGCCTATGGCGTCTCGTTGCCGACCTCCGCACAACACTACAACACGATCGAGGCGGGTGACCTAATGCTGTACGGGTCGAATTGCCTCGTGCTGTTCTACGGTTCTGCAGGCGGTTATTCCTACACGAGGATCGGGAAGCTCGTCTCTACGGCCGGACTGGCGGCGGCGGTCGGTTCTGGCTCGGCGTCCGTGACGTTTGAGAAGGTTGTCTTGAATGCAACGATCAAGATGAACGGCGGTAAACCGGAAGTGGGCGTCGAGACGAATCTTCCGTCGAGCGTCACCATCACGAAACTCGCGGCCACGGCGCTTCCCGCGGCCGAAAGCGACTGGAGGGACTACGCCGCGCTCTCCGACATGGAGCGCGCCAAATGCCGATTCTTCAAACTCAACGCGGAGATAGATTGACGATGACGGTCGAAGAATTCAGAAAGACGATGGCCGAGACGAAGTACATTCCCGCTGGGAGCGCACTCCACCAGGCGTTTCACGCATTTTCGCAGGAGGCGCTGAAGATCACGGCGGAGCTCAACGGCGCGTACCATACGCCAGAGGAAGTGCGTGCGCTTATGGCGAAGCTGACGGCCAGCGAGATCGACGAGTCGTTTGCCCTCTTCCCGCCGTTCCACACGGACTGTGGCAAAAACACGAAGATCGGGAAGCGTGTCTTCATCAATGCCGGTTGCCAGTTCCAGGACCAGGGCGGCATCACCATTGGCGACGATGTGCTGATTGGCCCGCAGACGATCATTGCGACCTTGAACCACGACCCCGACCCCGACAAGCGCGGCGGGATGTTCGCGAAGCCGGTCGTCATCTGCGACAAGGTGTGGCTGGGCGCACGCGTGACGATATGTCCGGGCGTGACGATCGGCGCAGGCGCGATCGTCGGCGCAGGCGCGGTAGTGACGAAGGACGTCCCACCGCGCACCGTCGTCGCCGGCGTTCCGGCGAAGGTTGTCCGGCAATGCTGATCCTTTGCGTTCTTTGCGGCGAAACGAGCTGTCACAACACAAGAAACGACAAGAAAGGAACAATGTCATGAAATACGCTAAACTCGGAAAAACAGACATCGAAGTCAGCCGCATCTGCGTCGGCTGCATGTCGTACGGCAAGGCGTCCGACGACTTCCAGCCGTGGACGCTCCCCCTGGAGGAGTCGACGAAGATGATCGCGCATGCTCTCGATCTCGGCGTCAACTTCTTCGACACCGCCAACTGCTACTCGCACGGCACGAGCGAGGAATACCTCGGCGCCGCCCTGAAGTCGCTTGGCGTTGCGCGCGACAAGGTCGTTCTCGCGTCCAAGGTCTACTTCAACGACGGGCATCTCTCCAAGGATGCGATCGCACGCGAGATCGAAGGGACGCTCAAGCGGCTCGGGACGGATTACCTGGACCTGTACCAGATCCACCGTTTCGACTACTCGACGCCGATTGAAGAAACGATGGCGGCGCTAGACAAGCTGGTAAAATCCGGCAAGGTCCGCGCCATCGGAGCCTCCGCCATGTACGGCTACCAGTTCCACAACATGCAGATTGCGGCGGAGCGCAACGGCCTGACGCTTTTCTCCACGCTCCAGAACCACTACAACCTCCTCTACCGCGAAGACGAACGCGACCTCATACCCGTCGCGAGGCAGTACGGCGTCTCGCTGATTCCGTATTCGCCGCTGGCGGGAGGACACCTCACGCGCCCCGAATGGGACAGTCCGTCGAAGCGCGCCCAGACCGACAAGGTCCTTCACGCCAAGTACGACTCGACGAAGGAAGGCGACATGGTGATTGTCAAGCGCGTGGCGGAGCTTGCGTCGCGGCTTGGCGTCACGATGTCCGAAGTCGCACTTGCCTGGCATTTGGCGAAAGGCGTGACGGCGCCGATAGTCGGCGCGACAAACGCCGCGCACTTCGACGATGCTGTCCGCTCGGTGGATCTGGCTCTTTCGTCCGACGACATCAAGTTCCTCGAAGAGGCCTACCGCGCGCACGAGGTAAAAGGAGCATTGCCAGCCGTACGGACTTGAACGCCGTTCTAGCGGGAAGGCCAAGTCGAAATGGTCTTGCGTGAGACAAAACGACAGGAAAGGAACAAAATGAAAGTACTGCTCATCAACGGAAGTCCACGTGCAAACGGCAACACTGCCCGCGCGCTGAAGGAAGTCGCCGACACGCTTGCGTCGGAAGGTGTCGAAACGGAGACGGCCTGGGTCGGAAACAAGCCCGTCCGCGGATGCGTTGCCTGCTATCAGTGCAAGGCGAAAAATCTCGGCAAGTGCGTGTTCGGTGACGATGCGGCCAACACCATAATCGAGAAGCTGAAGGGTGCGGACGGAATCGTCGTCGGCTCGCCGGTCTACTACGGGCAGCCGGCGGGCGCGTTCCTTGCGCTTTGGCAGCGCATCTGCTTCGCGGGCACGGAGTTCGTCAAGACGAAGCCCGCCGCGTCCGTCGCGGTTTGCCGCCGCGGAGGATCGACTGCGGCGTACCAGTGCATGAACATGCCGTTCGAGATGCTGAGCTGTCCTGTCGTCACGTCTCAGTACTGGAACGTGACGTTCGGACGCGAGGAGGGCGAGTGCGAACGCGACACCGAAGGGATGCAGACCATGCGCACCCTCGGGCACAACATGGCATGGCTCCTCAAGAACCTCACGAGCGGCGACGCAATCCCCCGCTCCGCCGACGAACCCTGGCAGCCGATGCACTTCATACGCTGAATCGTCGGCAATGACAAGGAGAACGCATGAATAAACTTGTAACAGGAGGAATCGCAATGGCAATGGCAATCACGGCAAACGCCGCCGAGCTGACGGCAAAGGAAAATGCGATCATCGACATCGGCGCGTGGACGGCGCGGGGCGAGCAGGACAAGCTCGGCGCGGCGTTCAAGGCGGGTTTCGGCGCGGGGCTTACGCTCAACGAGGCAAAGGAACTCGTCGGACAGCTCTACGCCTACTGCGGCTTCCCGAGGGCCCTAAACGCCGCCGCGACACTTATGAAGGTGTGGAATGAGGGGAACGGGGAATCGGGAACGGGGAACGGGAAATGGAGCGAAGGTCCTACTGCTAATATGCCGCGCGGCTCGCTCGGCGGCAAGGCGCTGGAAATCGGGACGGCGAACCAGACGAAGCTCTGCGGCGGGCCGGTCAAGGGCGCGCTCTTCGACTTCCATCCGCAGCTCGACGAATACCTCAAGACGCATCTCTTCGGCGACATATTCACGCGCGACAACGTCGACTGGCGGACGCGCGAGATCGTCACGATCGCCGCGCTTGCGGCGCGTCCCGAGACGGAGCCGCAGATGAAGGCGCACATCGCCATTGGAAAAGTGAACGGCGTGACGGACGCGCAGGCGGCGGAAATCGTGCGCCGCGTGCAGCTGCCGCGCAACCCCGCAGATCTTCCGCGCGACTGGTCGCCGATTCCCGTCGGCGAGCCGAACACGGCGTATGCGAAGTACTTCATCGGCAACAGCTACCTCCACAAGCTCACGCTCGACCAGGTGCCGGCGTTCGGCGTGACGTTCGAGCCGGGGTGCCGCAACAACTGGCACATCCACCATGCGAAGACGGGCGGTGGGCAGATGCTCATCGTCACGGCGGGCGAGGGCTTCTACCAGGAGTGGGGCAAGCCGGCGCGTCGCCTGAAGAAGGGCGATACGGTGAACATCCCGGCTAATGTCAAGCACTGGCACGGAGCCGCGCCGAACTGCTGGTTCCAGCACATTGCGCTTGAAGTGCCCGGCGCCGAGCAGTCCAACGAATGGTGCGAACCCGTTGACGACACGGCCTATACCGAGGCGACAACGCGCAATCAACCTTGAGGAGCAAGTGAACACCGCGAAAAAGGAAGGACAGATTTGAACGATGAATGCCAAGTGGCTGATTCTGGGGAACAAGTTCGCGGCATTGTGCATATTGCCCTTGGCGGCGGTGTCGGGGTGCATGTCGCTCAATGCGCCCGATCGGGCGGACAATTCAAAAGGAGCCGAGAACATGCAGGTTCGCATCGCAGAGCTTGAAATACTCCCGGAATGGCTAGACGCCTACCTGGAGGCGGCTGGCGCGGTGGGCGCGGAATCGGTCGCCAAGGAGCCGGGTGTCGTGTGCATCTTCCCGATGCAGAAGAAGGAATCGCCAACGTCCATCCGCATCGTCGAGATTTATC
>SUWC01000012.1 GCA_015061665.1 Lentisphaerota bacterium | reverse complement strand
CGTAGTCGCCCTCGATCTCGTATGCCTCCATCCAGGGGGCGATCGTGTCGACGTACTCCGCAGGGACGCTCGCCGTCGTGCCCGTACCATTGGTCGAAGTGTAGTCCTTCATGTTGACGTACGCAAGAGCGACCGTAGAGACGGCATTCGCCTCGCCGACGGCGAGCGGACTGGCTGCGAGGGAAAGCCCCGAATCCTGGACGAGGACGCAGTTGAGCGTGTCGCCGACTGCCGCCGTCGAGTCGGTCGCCGTCGAGGAAAGCGGAATCTGCAGGAGGAAGTTGTAGCCATCCTCCGTCGGATTCGCCACCTTCGTCGAGGCGATGACCGTGCCGTTCGTCGCGACAGCCTGGATGGTCACCTCGGCCGACGAGGTCAGCACCTTGTTCTGCCAGTCCTTGAGCGTCCCCTTGATGAGATGGGTTCCGACCGGGAAGTTCGCGGCCGCCGCGCCAAACGACACGAAAACCGCCGCAAAAGCGGCTGTCAAACAATATTTACCCCCGTGGCAAATACTGTTTCTTGTGGAAGCTGTCATAGCTTTATTCCTTTTGCAAATTGAAAATCAGTTCCCCTGACGCGAGTAGGCCCTGACGCCGATCTTCACGTCCTTCACGCCGGACTCGACAATCTTCATCGCCCTGTCGTAGTCTGCGTCGATTGCCGACGCGGGGATGACGACGATCCACTTGTCGTTCCAGGCGCTGCGTCCGACGAGGCGCGTGGACTTGAAGTCCGCGCCCGCGCGCAGAGTGGAGTGGCGGCGGATCTTCGCGGTCGAATCGCTCGTTCCGTCTAGGCCGGAGAACGTCGAGATCCAGTCCGTAGCGTCAAGCTCGTCGCTGCCGACGGTGTACGGGAGCGGCAGCACCTGGTCGACCACGTTCCAGCAGAGGAGCGCACGGTCCGTTCCCGCAGGCGAACGCATGTAGTCGAGGCCGACGGGCACGAGGTAGATGTTTGGCTCCACGCCCGCGCCTCCCTCGAGCTGGTCGAGTCCCACGAGATCCACGCCCACCGCGTCGATCTTCGTCGCGTAGTCCGAGCTCGAGAACTGTCCGTCGCCGAACTGCAACGCCTTCCCGAAGAAGTTCTCCGCGTGGTTGATCGACGTCGAGAACTCGAATATGTATCCCGGCTCGCGGCAGACGACCGAATTCACGCTCGCCGGCGGCTGGCAGTGGCGCATGAAGTCGGTGTTCTCCAGGATGTTGTCAACGCGGTGGTTCACGAGCACCTTCCTCCAGGCCGCGTCGCCCTCCGCGCCGTCCTTGATGCGGAAGAGTTCGCGACGGAGCGAGAACCACTTCGCGGGCTTGTCGGGATTGTTGATGCCGAGGCGCGGCTTCAGGACGTCCCAGTTCGCCTTCATGCGGTTTACGATGTCGTAGAGTCCGCCGTCGGTCGTCGCGGACGAGATGGAGACGCCGGGCTGGCCGAGCGAACGCGTGGCGATGATGTCGGACAGGAACCGGCTGCCGGCCTGCGGATCGCTCGAAAGGAGCCCCGTCTCGTAGTCGTAGACCTTCGCGAGCTCCCAGACATAGCGCTGCGCGGTGTCGAACGCCGTCGTGTACTTCGTGAGCGCGATATTGCGCTGCATGCGGTTGTACATGTCGAGGTAGCGGCTCTCGGTCGCGCTGTTCGAGACCTGCTGGCGCCACAGCGCGCGCTGCTCCTGGAGCTGTTCGCCCCTCTCGAGCTCGGCGCGGTACGCAGCCTCCGCCGCGGCAAGTTCGCCGAAAGCGGGCTGGATGGACAATGCCGCGAGGTTGACCTGCAGGCACAGCCCCGCAATCTGCTCCTTCCACTCCGCGTACATGCCCTTGTACTCGTTCACGGTGTCTTTGATCATCTTCGCGACATCGACCAGTCCGCTGTAGTCCGTGTTCAGGTTGCGCGAGATGTACTGCGAAGCGAGGAACTGTCCGATGCTCCAGAGGCTCGCCGATTCACCAGGCGTCTTGGCCGCGTTCACGATGGCTCTTGGATCGATCGTGACGGACATGCCCGTGCCCTGGATGCCGGGGATGCCGGAGGACAGAAGGCTCGAGTCGGTCATCATGAGATCGATGTAGAGCTGACCGATGTCGATGTTCCTTTCAATCTCGCTGTTGTCGAAGGCGATTCCCTTCAGGAGAAGCTCCGTGCCGATCATTTCGGCGAAACCTTTCCACGCCTCGTCCCTCGTCATCTGAACGACGACGGCCCCTTCCGTCAGCGCCTCGAACTTGGTGTTGTAGTCGTCCATCACGGACTTGACCTTGAGATAGGCGGCGATGTAGTTGCGGTAGGCGGCCTGCAGGGAGCCTTCCATCCGGCGCTTGCCCGTGACGGTCAGCGGCTTCACGCGGATGCCGCCCTCGCTCACGATGAAGTTGATCGGAATCTCCTCGAACGTGTCCTTTATTTCGTTGCCGGTCCAGTCCCTCTTGGCCATGTACTTCCACTCGGTGAAGCCCTGGCCCTCGACGAGCTTGTACGTGTTGGTGAAGAGGGTCTGCATGTCCTCAAGCATGCCGTACTGCGTGAGGTCCATGTAGTTGTAGTTGTAGAGGTCCGGTCCGTCGTAGCCCTGCGGATACGTGCCGCCCGGCCCGATGTCGCCGGTGTAGGGGGTGCCGTAGATCGCGATCAGCTGGTTGTTGAACGCCTGCTCCTGCGCCGCGGCGTCCGCGATGGCGGACTCCTCGTTCCTCGATATCTGCGCGAGGCACGATCCATAGACGTTCGCGTAGTCGAGCACCGTGTAGCAGTTGGCGAGCGCCTTCTCTGCACGTTCGAGCACCTGCTCGAAGTGCGACTCCTTCTCCGCTAGCCTGTCCGGGTCGATGTCGAACGGAATCGCGTTCTCGGAAAGTCCCAGCGGGTTAGAGCCCATCTCGCATGCGTTGAGCCTGCGCTCGACCAGGCGGACCGAGGACGCAAGAGCGGGAAGCTGCGTCGCCGTCGTGCGGTCGATCTTCATGACGCCCCTGTCCGTGAAGGCCTTGTACGGCGCTTCGTTCGTGGGCAGCAGCGCGTTCACCGTCATCCAGTTGTACACGGCTGACATGCCGGTGCGCGTAGCCCATTCGCCGTAGCCGAACGCCTGCTCCCCGTTCGCGTCGAAGTAGGCCGCCGCCGCATCGCCGCCGTTCTCCTTGTACGCCTTGCGCAGCGTCAGATCCATCGCGTCCGTTCCCGTCTGCACGAGTTTCACGGCCGCGTCGGCGAACTTCTGCTCGTCCTGGTAGTCGACGTTCATGAGCTTCTGGTCCATCAGCATCTCGCCCATCGCCGCCGTCCAGTCGAACCACGGATTCCTGAGAAGCCTGTAGTAGCCCGTCAGCGCCGAGAGGTAGTGGCCCCAGGCGTCGCCGTGGCCCTGCGGATATTGCGCCGCCGCGCAGTTGACGTCGAGGATTCCGTCGCGGGCGCGGATGCCGTAGTTAGCGACGTACGCCGGCTCGCCCTCCGTGACGCCCTTCGTCATGTTCCACGCGAGACGGTTGTAGAGCGGAGCCTCGGTCATGCGCGGGAACTGCGTGGACTTGGTGCGCCCGCGCAGGAGCGCGAGTTCCTCGTCGAGAAGCGACGGCACCTGGTTGGCGAACGAGAACGTGCCGGAGGCGAACTGCTGTCCGTCCGTTCCAGGGGAGATGAGCGGATTCTTCGCGTCGGAGTACGCCTCGGAACCGAGAAGCGTGTAGAACTCGCCCATGCGCGTCTGCGCCATCATGAGCTGCTTCGACATGTCGATGTTGTTTCCGCCGGCCGCGACGAGCAGCGACTCTGCGCGGTTGAATACGGTCTGGTAGAGCTCCAGAAGTCCGATCTGCGTGAGGTTGTCGTTGTTGAGCGCGACGTCGCCCTGGTATGGACGCCCGATCTGCTCGAGCATCGTGTACCACATGTCGCTCGGCGTCGAGTAGAAGTCCTCCACGCGCTGCGCGAACGGCGTGATCGCGTTGAATACGCGCTGCAGCCACCCTTCCGCGAGCTGTTCGTCCATCCACGGGCTCCAGAAATCCTCGTCCGTCCAGTCCGGATGGAACGCGGCAAGGACTTCCCGCGCGGCAGTGCCTGCGAGCGGGCGGTAGCGGAGCGTGTAGTACGTGTTGACGTAGTCCTGGAGGTTGGCTCCGTTCTCGCCGAGCTGCACGGAGACGAGCCCCGAGGCGAGCGCCTTGTCCTTCCAGTAGGATGTGCCCTTCTCCGGCACGATGCCTTCAGCCGAAGGCGTCGTGTAGGCCCACTGGAATTCGTAGTTGCCGGCGGCGGAACCGAGCGGCGTGCGGTAGAGGAGCGTGAGTTTCTCGGAAAGCTTGTTCAGCGGGTCGCTCAGCACCGCGATGCCGTCCGTATAAAGCTCGGGCACGACCTTGATGACATGCATCTGCACGGGCAGGCCCTCGGAGACCTGGGTCGGGTCGGGATTGTCGTTCTCGATGAGCGTCACATAGCCCGCGCCGACGCCTGTCGCTATAAGCGCGTAGTGGTCGCGCGGCAGATAGGTGTTAGCGGCGGGATACTCCTCGGTTTCCCATGTGAAGCAGCCCTCGACGAAAACCGCCGGCCATTTTTCCTTTCCGCCCGTCACTTCGTCCCAGGTCGTCCCCATGAACGCGCCGACTCCCGGATCCTCGTCGAAGCGCGACTGGGCGCACGCGAGGCGGCCTTCCTTCACCGTCTCGATCCGCAACCTTTTCGGCGTCCATGTGGCGAACGCCGTGTTCGGCACGTCCTGCGGCTTGCCGGCGACCACCTGGAACACGGATCCGATTTCGGTGAACGTGAAGGCCTCGACGGGGAAGCGGTCGGCCATCTGGTCGGATTCGTCGTTGTTCACCTTGTCCACCCAGGCGTTGTAGAGCGCCAAAGACGGGAAGGCGAGCATCATTTCCTTGCAGCCCTTGCTCTTGACAGGCGCGCCGAAGTTCGTCCGGGGCGACGGAACGACCTCCGCCGCCGCAAGCGAATCCGCCGCTGCGTTCCACGCGGCGACCTCCGCCGCCTTCTGCGTCGGGTCGAGCGTGCAGAGCGCCTTGATGGCGTTGCGCTCGGCTTCCGTGAGGACGTTGAGCTCGAGATACGAGCCGCCCGCTTCCTTCTCGACGTACTGGCCAATCAGGTTCATCGTCGCCTGTCCGTCCTCGACCGTCACGTAGAAGCGATCGGAGATGGACGGCGGCAGGCCCGTGAAGAAGTACTTGCCCTTGCGGAGGAACGTCGTTCCGGAAGAGCCGAGGATGAAGCCCCACTCGTCCGGGAAATTCGAGTTCACGTCGAGCGTCTTCTCCGATCTCTGCACGACGGTAGGATCGACCAGTTCGACAATCGGCAGACCGTCGGAATTGCCGGCTTCGACGTCGGCCGGCGAGGGGTTCGGGTAGCAGACCGCCATCGATGCGGCGTTCCAAACCTCGGGAAGCCCGAGCGCGGCCTTGGTGAGCACCTGGCCGATCTTCATCTCCGGCACGTTCATCGGCCAGCCCACGTTCCATTTCCAGTTCGCGGCGGCCGTGATGTTGGTGACGTCGTCCATTGTCGGGCTCTCGATGCCTTCGCACGCGAGCCACGCGATGGGCGTGCCGACGGCGGGCTGCTCGTCGAGCGACGGGAAGTAGAATCCCTCCTGCATCGGATAGCCGTACTGCGCGAACGTCACGCCGTCGCGCCGCGCCCAGAGCCCGTTCTTGCGGTCCTTGTAGGCGACGGCGTTGTCCTTGAAGCCGAAGGCGGACGTCGTCGCGTCGATGGACGTCTTGCTTCCGGCGAGGCGTCCGACCGGCGCGGGAGGAAGAAGCATGTTGCCGACGAGGGCGCCGTTGCCGAACTCGGGATAGTAGATGGAGGTCCTCGCCAGCGTATAGGCCTGCATCCTGCCCTTGCCGTTCTCTGCGTACATCACCAGCACGAGCGGCTGCGAGGTTTCATCCGTATTGAGGTCGTTTCTGAGCGCCCACACCGTGAAGTCCCCGTTGAGGTCGATGAACGCATGTTCCTCGTTCGGGTTGTAGCCGGTCGCAGCCGGGTCGTTCTCGTAGTAGATCTCCGGCGAAACACCATCCTCTTCCTTGAGCTTCAGCTCGAACGCCTCGGGCGCGCCCGCTGCGGCCACGGAGCAGTTGCGGCAGGTCAGCGTGTTGCCAAACGCATCGACCGCCGTGCGGATCGTCCCGTTCGTCGGGTTCGTGGCGAGATCGTCGTCGCCGAAGTCGAAGCCATAGACGAAGTCGGTGACGTTCGTGGCCGCGCCGTACCAGATCTGGATGTTGTCGAGCGCGACGAAAGTCGCGGAATCGCCGGCAGAGCCGTATGTCGCGTCGATGCCGAGCCCGCGCGCCGAATCAGGTATGGCGGCCGCAATGTCGATCCATTCCCCGGGCGGAACCGGGAAGGACTCGCTGCCGACCACTGCGCCGCCGCTCTTCGTCTCGACGTTCACGAAGAAGTTCGTGCCGTCCTTCTGCAGCATCGCGTCGATCTGGCAGGCATCGCCGAAACGCCAGCAGGCGATGCGGCCGGGTTCAGCCGCCTCGACGCCGTCCCCTGTCCTTTCGGTGGAAACGTAGCACGAGAAGCCGACGCTCGCGGACGGCGCTTCGGGCGAAAGCACCTTGCCGCCGAGATCGACGGACGCGGACGAGTTCTTTTCGACGAGCAGGAGCGAACGCGCCCCCCACGCCGTCATCGTCTTGTCCGCAGAGCCCTGCTCGGACGAGAACACGATCTGCGGGAAGAGTTCCTGCGCCATCGTCGCGTTCCATGTCACATTGTAGTTCTGCACGAGCGCCGGGTAGTTCACCGGTGCGCTCATCTGCGGTGTCTGGAAGTTCGCGCGCCACCAGACCTGGATCTTGTGCCCGCTCTGGTTCACGCCGTAGATCGACGACTTGAGCGACGCGAATCTGTCGGTCTCGCCGGACGCCATGTCTTCCACGTCGTCCATGGTCGGCGCGTCGGCGGAAATGACGGCCGAGCCGCCGGGACGGTGGTAGAGACGCGGGTTCCAGTTGCGTCCGCGCGATTCGGGCTCGTAGATGTAGCCCTCGAGGCTGTCGTCGACGCGGTCGGACATCTCGCGCGCCGCCGGGCCGGCCTCGGGACCGATCCGGGGCGTGATCTCCTTGCCGACAGGCCATTCGTAGATCCACGGCGACGCCACAAGCGGGTTGTCGTAGCTCGTCAGCTCGACGGGTATGTAGGCCGGGCAGCCGCATCCGCTCTGGTTCTGTATCTTGACGACGATCTCGTCGCCGTCGGCGCCCCTGAACGCCATCTCTCCCTTGGTCGAGTCGTAGTCCGCCACGACGGTGCCGGGCAGCCTGAAGCCGGCCGTCGAAGCGACGTAGTTGGTCGGTATGGTCATGACGCAGCCCGCCGGCTGTCCGTTCGGCGCGACGACGACGCGCACGGGCTTCTCCGGCCAGCTGACGAGATACCAGTCGTGCTCGAAGTTCCACTTCGTCTTCATCGCGTCTTCCGTCTGCCAGAACACGTCGGCCTTCCACGGCTCGGCGATGCCGGACGCGCTTGTCGTCACGTCGGTCGGCGTCACGGCGAATATCTTGCCGTGGTCCGGATCGGACAGCTCGTCTCCCTCCTGCGCGGAATACTTCTCGAGATACGGAGAATACGGGTCGTTGTCGTCGCGCCCGATTCCTTTCGCGACGACGGCATAGAGCCTGCCGGAGTCGGCTCCGCTGTCCACGGGCTGAAGGCAGTCGCCGACCTCCGCGTTGAGCGTGTTCACGATAGGCGGACATATCTCGACCACGATGTGCGTCACCATCTTGTCCTTCGTCTCCGTTTCATAGTAGGCGAGGATGAACTGGCCCTGCGGACAGTCGATCGCGCCGGACGCCTCGTCCACCGTGTAGCGCACCGTGAGCATCTTCGTCCGAGCCGGATCGTAGTCGAGACCGTAGACGACGTTGGAAACGCCGGGCGAAGTCTCGGCGTACCGGCTTTCAAGAAGCTTCCTGTCGCCGAAGAACCTCACGAACTTGCCGCTGAGATCGACGAACGCGGCGGTGTTGGCTTCGTCCGCGCGCGTCGCGAAAAGCCTGAAGGGACGCGCCGTCGACGAACCGCCGACATTGTAGGTGCGCGTGACGGTTTCGCCGTTCTTGGCCACCCACGTCACCTCCGTCGCGCCGTTGGCGGCGAAAATGAGGCACTCGTACATGTTCGTCGTGCCGGTGTCGAACAGGATCTGCCCGTTGTTGACGACCGGCCTGTTGGCCTCCATCGTCGCTTCCCAGTCGATGTCTTCGATGTCGTACGGCATGTCGGTGCAGAAATCGCCGATTCTGACGTCGGACGACTGCTCCGAGAGCGTCCGCCCGATGGTCCACGCGCTAAGGCTCAGCGTCGTATCACCGACCGTCGCCGTCACCAGTTCGCCAGGTTCAACCGGAGCCCTGGCCGTCGAGATCGGATAGACCGCCGCCGGCTGTATGTGGCTTGCCGTCCCGCCGTCGTCATAGATGAAAACTGGGAGATCCACTTCGCCGAGCAGGAGATCCGAATCCTTGGGCTCCGCAAACGCAGTGGTGAATGTTGCCAGTGTTGCCAATGTTGCCAATCCCAATGTTGCCAATTTCCAATTGGTATTGGTATTGGATACTTTCACATTTTCACATTTCCACATTTTACTGGCCCTCCTTTCCGATGAACGGGAAGAATAGCACCTGAAGCCCGTCCAAATCCGACGTCGGCGCATAGAGCTTTTCGCCGGCGCGGCAGAACTGGACGACCGACGGACAGCGCAGGTCGCGATCGCCCGACTTCTTCGTCGCGAACAGCACGATGCCGTTGTACGGCGCGGTAACGTTGAGATACTGGCCCTTCATGACCGCCCCGGTGTCCGCCTTCAGCACCGTCGGACTCTCCTCGGCGAAAACGCTCACGCCGCCGCCGCGCAGAAGCCGCGTATGATCGCCCGTGCCGAGCGTCAGCGGCGAGACGGTGACCGACTGGGCGGGCACGTTCACCGTGCCGGCGATCTCGAGGTGCGAGAACGACGCGTCGGCCGCCACCAGCGCGTTGTCGGTGACGAGGTTCCCGATGCGGACGTCCACCGCCGCACCTTCCGCCGCAAGCGCCCGGTTGACGGCGGCGACCGAACTAATCGCGGATCTGGGCTTCAGCTCCACCGCTGTGTCGGCGTTGCTCCCGAGCGCCACGCCGACGTGCGACACGCGCCCCGTCGCGAGAAGCCCGGTGAGCGCGTCGTCGCCGAATGCATACACGAAACTGCCGTCGGCGTTGACTGTGACCGTCTTGGCGCCGCTCTGCCACAGCGGGCGCGTCGACGAATCGCTGTCGTACACGCGGAAATGTATCGTCTTCGTGTAGGTTTCGCCGTTGTCGCTTGCGGCCGGCCGTCCGGAAAGCGTGTTCAGCTGCCCGCGATAGACGAATCCCCCGAAGGCGGTCTCGACAGGCTCCCAGCGGGCGTAGAGCGTCGCCCCGGACGAGAGACCCTCCAGAACGCCCTCCACGAGTTCGATCTTCTCGTTGTACACCTGCGTGCCGCCTGTCGCCTCCGTGTAGTAGCCGGCGAAGCGGCCGGACCCGTTGCGGAGCGGCAGCGGCGGCTTCCGCGCCGAAACCGTGCCGAGCGTCTCGCCACCGGAAACGAAGGTGAATGTGTACTGCGCCACAGGATCGTCGGGATCAGGATCGGGGTCGGGATCGGGGTCGGGATCGGGGTCGGTCCCCGACGAGGCGAATATCGCAGGCACGACCTTGCCGTTCGAGACAGACCACTTTTCGCCGAGCGCCGCAACGAGGTCTTCGGCGCTCATCGACGATGCGTCGACACCCTGCGCCGCACCGATCGATGACATATAATAGCAGTCTTCAAGGTCTTCAAGGGAGACTTCCCCTCTGGAAAAGGTCGAGGAGCCTTCTGCCGAAGACACGCCGACCGCTTTCGGGGCGAACAGAGAACGCGTAATGCCAAGAGTTGTATCAGCAAAATTAAATCCGACGAATCCGCCGATATTGGTTCCGCGCTCGCAAATCAGGGAACCGTCGAAAAGGCAATCGTAGAAGAAGACGTACTGGGACGTCCAGTAAGTCCTTCCGATGAAACCGGCGGTTGTCGCATCGCCGGCGAGGGTGTTTACGATCCTGACGGACGAGCGGCATCGATTGATCGACGCGCCATTGCTGCGCACTTCACCAATCAACCCGGAAGCAAACTGCCCGTCCGTGGTAATTGAACCTGCCGTGTGAAGTTCATAGATAAACGCACCGGAAACCCATGCGAACGGCGCGAGGTGGTCGACGCCGGACAAATTCCAGTTCAGCGTCAGCTTGTGGCCGTCGCCGTGGAAGTAGCCGGTAAAGGGATGACTCTCGGAATCGCCGACACGCGGGGAGTCCTGCGTGAGCGTCACGTCGGCGGTCATTCTCGCTTCGAGCTGCTCGCCGTTGTTCACGCGGTTGGCGAACTTCGCCCAGTCTGCCGCGCTTGCGATCTGCATCGTCTCCACCGCAGAAGCCTGCAGCGCGAAAAGCGAGGCAACCGCCGCCAGGATCGTCAAAAAAGTATTCTTCATAAACTTGGTCCTTTCCTCTTTACTCAGTCACGCCGAAGTAGATGAACTGCGCCTTGACGGACGCAAGTTCGAAATAATTGCCACCGATGCTGTACAGCGTCAGACGCACTTTCTGATTCTTGCGGACGGGAACCGTCCAGAGAAGGCGGCGCTCTTCGTTGCTCTTGCGGCTGACCTTCCCCTTCGGCGTCACTTCGAGGATCCGGTTGTCGCTTTCGTCGAGAAGCTCCAGCTGGACTTCGCCGTTCCCTGCGGTCGCGCACGTCGCCTGAAGCTGGAAAAAGCCGGCGTTCTCGGCCTGCCATGAACGGCCCGTGCTGTCGGATGTGGAGATTATGCCGATCTGGCTCACCGACGCGCCGCCGCCGACGGTCATCGTCGAGAGATTGGCGAACGCTTCGGAGGTCTGCGGACCCGGCCGGGCGCCGCTGAGCCAGTCGAGTCTGCCGCCGGCGATATCGACCCGTTCGAGGGCGATGTTCCGGATGCCCTTGAGCGAGCCCGCCGTGAACGAGGCGGCGTTGCTCGCGTCGAAGGAGTTTGTCACGGAAACCGACCTCGCGGCGAGGTTGCCGATCGTGATGTTCCCGCCTTCAAGCGGCAGGTAGTCGTTGGACGCGATGACATCCACCGAAGCGGCCGTTAGCGCATAGGGGGCCATCGTGACCGACATGGTGCCGGGCCCGAGCTTGTCCACCTTGACGCCGGTCACGTTGAGCATGGTGCCGTCCGAGCCGCTCACCGGAACGGAGAGCCCGAAGACGCCTTCGTCGGCAGTCTTGATGACGAGGTTTGTCGTCACCGTCTCGCCGCTGTCGTAGTATGTCGTGACGCCGGTTTCGACCGTCGCATCGGCCATCGGGATGCCGCTTCTGTCGCGGAGAACGCCGTCAAGTTCGACCGTCACGGGCTCGGTGCCGGACGCGAGGCGGCAGGCGCCGCGCACGGGGCCCGAGCGCACGCCGGCGACCTGGTCGAAGACGAGCGGGATCGTCGCCTTGGATCCAGTGCCGATCAGCGTCTCCTCCGTGCCGTCACGCCCGACGGCGCGGACATTCTCGTACTTCTGGTCGTAGTATATCTCCGCGGCGTCCTCATTGCCCGTCACGCCACCCATCGGCGGATGGACGACGTGCCTGATGCCCGCCACAGTCTGCGCGACCGGCGCGCCGAATCCCGCGAACACCTTGGCGGGATCCGCGTCCATCGAGCACCAGCGGGGGGTAAACTCGCCGCCGCCGAGCATGTTCACGGCATCCCCGTCGGCGAAGATGCAGTTGACGGCGTTGATCTTCGCATTGGAACCGGCGCTGTAGATCGAGCATCCGGTCCTCGCCTTGTTGCCCGCAAACGTGCAGTTCAAGAGATCGATCTCGCCGCCGCCGTCCTCTATTATGGCGCCGCCAAGGTCGTCGGCGGTATTGCAGCTGAACGTGGTGTTGACGAACAGCGCATAGCCGCCGTGCACATACACGGCGCCGCCGTGGTGCGCCACCTTGTTGTTGTAGAATGTCGAAGACGACACGAACAGCGAGGAACCGTCGTCATAGACGAAAATCGCGCCGCCGTTGTAGGCATCGGGCTTTGTGTTGCCGGTGAATGCGCAGCGATCGACGGCGACGACCGCCCCTCCCTGCACGCGGATTGCGCCCCCATGCCAGCTATCGGAAACGCCGGCGCCCTCAAAGGTCAGACTGGTGAGCGAGAACATACCCTTGTCGTCCGACGCTTTTGCGTTGAAGCAGAATGCCGGTTTGTTCGACCCCGCGACGATCGAGACGCCCTTTTCGCCGGGTTCGAGGGTGACGAGTCCGTCGATCTCGAAGGACTTGACGCCGGAGGGAACCTCAATCTGTCTGGAAAGCCTCACGACCCTGTTTGTCTCGTCGAGCTTCTCGAAAGTGATGCGGCGGCGTCCATCTTCGCCGACGAGTCTGGGATTGGCGACAAGCGCGCTGACCGCGTCGCGCAGCGTGATCTTGTCGTTGCCGTAAACGTCGAGCGCGCTCGCTCCGTCGTCGGAGGACGTCACCGAGAGAATGCTCGGATCGACCTCCCAGCGGGCGTAGAGCGTGAAGTCGTCGGTAAAGCGCGAAATCTTCATCGTCGGCCTGTAGTCGGAATCGTACAGGCACGTCCCGTCGCTTGTCCAGAACCCGGCGAAGCGGTATCCGGGGCGCTTGATGCGCGGATTCACGCCGTTGATCTCGGTGTCGCCGATGGACTTCATGTTGTTGGCGAACGGCTGCAGGAACGTTGTTGTCACATTCCCGCCGTTCGCGTTCTTGAGCCCGAGATCGAGCGTGACGGTCACGTTCAGGAAGTCGGGATAGGGCCAGGACTCGTAGGTGTTGCATTGACAGGGCGTCGAGGTGAGAAGTCCGGCCGTCGGCAGCATGTAAACGCTGCCGGCGGATCCGGCGCCGTATCCCACGATGCCGTCCGCGCCATGGCCAGCCGTCGACGTGGCGACGTCGTCATAGTTGTTCCAGGTTCTGCCTTGGGTGCCGTTGCTCTTGGATCCGCCGCCGCCCGCCAGACCGGCGGGCGCCGAACCGCCGCCGCCGTTGCCGCCGGTGCCGCCATCCGCAAGATTGTAGTTGATCGAGCCGTTGTCAATCAGGTTGCTGTTGTCGGGGTCGTCATGGTCGTCAACGTGGATATACGAACCGCTGCCGCCGCCGCCACCCGCGCCGCCGCCGCCGCCGCCGGCGCCTATGGACATCGCCGCGCCGCCGCCGCCACCCGCACCGCCGCCGCCGCCGCCGCCAGACAGATAGTCGTCCCCGTTGCCGTCGCGAAACGCATAGTTGCCGCGGGAGCCCGCGCTTCCCGCCTGGCCATTCACGCCGTGGCCCGCTTCCACGGCGACATCGCCGAGAATATAGATGGTTCCGCACGAGCCGCCTGCCGAACCGCCGGAAGGCGAACTGCCATTGTCTCCGTTCGCCGCAAACTTATGGTCTTCTTCCGGTCTCCATTCCCCTCTGGCGCCGCCTTTTCCGCCTGTCGCGCCGTCGCCGCCCTTGCCGCCGATGCCGGCCGCGCCGCCGCCGCCGCCGTCTCCGCCGTCTCCGCCGGCTCCGTTCTTGTGCGTGGAATCTTCATCGTAGCGGTATGCGCCGCCGCCATTCTCGCCGTTTCCTCCATTGGCCGCATTGCCGCCGACGGCGATCAGTCTGCCCTGCCCGGTGATGTAGAGCGACATGTCGGCCGGCACCATGATGCCAGCGCCCGCGCCGGTCCTGCCGTTCGCGTCGCCGCCCCTCACCCTGAGCGTCTTGCCGGCTTTGATGTCGATGACGACTATTTTTCCTTTCGCGCCGCTGCCGGACTTCAGCGTGAGGGCGTTTTCGCCGCCGGCGGCCTCGATCGTGAAGTCTTGGTCCAGCGTATAGATGCGGCCGCCCTCAAGCTCGCGCGTGCCGTAGAGATTGAAGGAGTTCATCTCGTTCGCGCCGCGCGCCCCGGTCACCGCCAGCAGGGCCAGCGCAATTGCCATCGAATGTTTCTTCATACTTTTGCCTTTCAACTTCGAGATTCAGACATCAATCGCGGTCAGGGGTTTCCGAACGCGGTTCCGCCGACGGTACAGACGTCGTCGGCCGCGTTCCCGCTCACGATCTTGCCGCCCGCAGGGACGATGACGTTGAACACGCCGTCGTTGTTTTCGTAGGTGAGGATCATGTCGCACGGCGCGGAACCGGTCGTGTACTTGAAGCTGTCCTGCGAAAAGCACGAAGGATTGGCCGGACGGATCGACGTCACGTCGCGCACGGTGATTGCGGAATCGCCGCCGCCGAGTTCGCGCACCTGACCCGTGCCGAGTTTCACCAGATTGCATCTTTCGGGAAGCGCCACCTTCGACGCTCCGTTCTGCACCGTGACCTGATCCACGACGGCGGCGTTGATGTTCACGCCCTCGGCGTAGGCCCCTGTCGGCGCATAGACGACGTCCGCCGCCTTCGCACGCGCCGCACGCGCCGCGCGCGGCGAGGTGCCGAGCTTCTGGCGCGGCGAAAGTTCGGGGAACCCCGCCAGTGTCAGGCCGATCTCCGGCGTACCCTTGATCGCGGCCAGCGCATCGACCAGCGGAAAGCCGATGTCGTCCGGATCAATCCCGCTCGCATCGCTCAGTTCAGCATAGAATACGCCGTTCGTCTCCACCTTCACGCGCATCATCCGCGCCCAGAGCGCGGTGCCGGGCTCATTGGAGTCGTAGAGGCGGAACGTCATCTCGCGCGACGTAGCCACATCTTCGCGGTCCGTCCAGTCCAGCACGCCGCGATAGGCAAGCCTCTGCGGCACACTCGCAAAGGACGCAAGGGACAAGAGGGACAGAAGAGACAACAAAGGCAACCTGCTTGGCTTCTTCATATTCGTTTTCCTTTCAAATTTCACTATTCCAGCTCCTTCGCCTTGAGGACGCGTTTCAGAACGAAAGTGCCGACGCTTCTGATCGGACCTTTCGCGGCCAGACCCGACACGTCCCAGATGACGATGCCCGCCGTCGCCTCGTCGGCGTTGTACTCGAAGTTCACGGGGTTCGCCCCGCTGCCGCCCTCGTGCCAGGAGAAGGTGAGGTGGTTGTTGATGCTCCAGAGCTCGGGCTTGACGGGGTTGGCGTAGTTCGACGGATTGTCGCCCGACGGCGCCGCGCCGCTGTAATCCGCCTTCTTGCCGTCGTGGTCGGGATGCCAGGCGTGGCGGAACGGATTGTCCCGCGCATCCGGGGCGACCGTCCACGCAAATTCCGCCGTATCGCCAAACGCCGAGCCTCCGGCTGATTCGACATGAGGCGTATCGACGCTCATCATGACAGTCGAGAAGCGCTTCGCGTTTGCGACCCCGGCCGTCTCCGCGCTCTCAAGCTCCTTGAAGAGACGCGGCTTGCCGTCCGCATCGGCGCCGAACGCGACGCGCTGGAGAAGCGTACACTTCTTGTTTTCATCAACGTGCATCATGACGTTCATCTTCAGTTTTCCGCCAGCCGGTACGGGCGTCGCGTCGTCGATTCCGGAAACGAGCGAAAGCGCGATTTCACCAACCCAGAGTCCGGTCGGATAGGCTGCGGTGTCGGTCTGCACAGGCGACGCGACGACGGGCAGCCTGACGCGCATCTTGCTGGGGCCGAGGTCCTCGATCGTCAGGATCGCGCCGTACTCCTTCCCCGCCTCGAGCAGCGAACGGTCGAGGCTGAACACCTGATCCGTGTGCTCGCCAGCGGCAAGCTCGACCGTCCATGCCCCATCCGTCACATTCGTGTATCCCGGCACGCTGATGGCGTCGATGCGCGGCAGACGGCGGGATATGGGAGGAACGAGCTCCGTCTCGTCCGCAGATGCCGAGATCGAGAATTTGAACACATGGTTTGTCGTGCCGCAGTTCTGCACCCTGATCGACGCGTAGTTGGATTCAGGTCCGAAGAATATGCAGCTTCCCAGCACGCCGACCACGCCAGGCCAGGACCCCGCCTCCGTCGCAGTCAGCGCGTACGCCATGCCGCTTTTGAGCGTCGCCTCCTTGCCGAACGAACCGGCAACGGCCCTCATTTCCGGGCCGTTTATGTCATTGCCGCCCATCGAGCAGATCATACGGCCCGACTTTGCGATGCCGAACGGGCCCTCGCCGAAGTAGTCCTGGAAGGTGATCTTGTCGCCGACGGAAGAAACGCCGACGAGGTTGAAGTACTCGTTCGTCTCGGAGGAGGAGACCTTGCGCCATGTCATCTTCGGCGCGGCAGGTACGCCGCGGAACTGTATCTGCGCCTCTTCGGTCGCGTAGATGACGTAAGTGCCGCCGCCGACAATCGTTTTGAGCGTCGAGGTCGATGCGCCGTCGCGGTTCCACTGCAGGTACTGGACCGGAGCCTGCACAATCTCTTCTCCGTTCGCGTAGTACTGCGCAGTGTCGGCGTCTGCATCGCTTCGGTATGCCGCGACCGACAGGACCTGGGGAACGTCGGCGAAGAAGTCGCTGCAGGACGGATTCTCCGGCGTCGATTCGATGTAGACCGAGTTCCACCCTGGCTGCAACACCAACGTCTCATCGATATGCGGCGCGGCTTGAGAATGTAAAATGAAAAATGTAAAATGCAAAGTTAGGCAAATTATCAGTTTTCTCATAACTTTCAACCTTTCAACTTTTCAACTTTTCAACCTTACTTCGGGTCGAGGCGGAAGAACTCGCTTGCCGCGCCACCGAGCGGCGTGATGTAGATCACGGTTTCGCCCTCAGCTCCGTCGTTGGACTCGGCCATCACCTGGTCCATCTCCGCGCCGTCGGCGGTCTTGCGCACGCGCCTCCTGCCCCACGCGGGCTTCGCGAGCGTATCGGCGGAGGACACGGAATAGACATGCCCGCCAACATGCTCGAACGTGAGCGCGAACTTCCCGTCCTTCATGCCGAAATCCTTGATGCGGAGGCGGTCAGATTCGTCGAACGGAATCGTACCAGCCAGGAACTCGGCGTAGTTGCTGATGCCGTCGTTGTCGTAGTCTGCCCACGGATCGTACACGCCGCCGTCCATGTACGTCTCGAGATACCACTGCACCTCGTCGATGTATGCCGTCGGGATGTCCACGACCGTGCCGTCCTTCGGATTAGTGTAGCTCTTCACCTCCGTGCAGTTGAACGTCACCTTGCCGACCCTGACAGGCGTATCCACCGTGAGCGAGTTGGGCACGTCAAGAGCCCCCTCGCTCGTAGTGAGCACGCAGTCGAGCGACTCGCCTACCTTGCAGGACTTGGGCGTGGAAGCCGAGGCGACGGGTATCGAAAGGACGAAGTTGACGCCCTCCGCGTTCGCGGACTTGATCGCCGACTCTGCTATGACCGTGCCGTCCGCGCGCTGCGCGCGTATCTTCGCGTCGCCGAAATCGCGCATCACCGTGTTGTAGTCGCCCCTGAACGCCCCCTGCACGAGGTATGTTCCGTAGGGCATAGCCGGCGCTGAGAAGAGTGTAAAATGTAAAATGTAAAGTGTAAAGTTAAATAGGACGATTTTGGCTACCTGTTTTTTCATGTTTATTCTCCGCTTGCAACTGATATTACAACCTTGTAGAAACCTGCCTCGTCTCCGGGCTTGGCGATCTTCGGAAACTCCACCACGCCGTCCGCACCGCAGAGAACTCCGAGGTTCTCCCCTTCCGCGTCAGGAGCGATGTTCATTAGATCCGCGCTTGAGGAGAGCGAATAGTAGAAGCCTGGCGTGCAGCCAGTGACCACGGCGTTCGTCGTAGTCTCGGACTCAAGCATGGCGATATCACCGACGGGCAGCTGACGCGTCGCGGCAGTCGCGTTCTCCATGAGGTTCGTCCACGCCTCGGGCGTCAGCTCGGCCGAAAGGAGCCACTTGTCGTCCTTCTGCACAGCCTCGGCCGTGAACATCGCCTTGTATGCGTCCACCATGCCCTCGCCCGTAAGCACCGCGGCAACTTGTTCGGTCGGCACGATCGCGGCCATCGCCTTTGCCGCAGTCGCCTTCTCCTCGCTCTCGTATTCGAGTGGGAACCCGGGCGAGACCTCTAGCGACGTGTCGCCGACCTGGATGTACTCCTGGAGGCGTCCGTCGACCGCAAGGCCGATCAGGTAGCTCGCCTTCTCCGGCTTCTTGACGAAGAAAGTCTTCGCTCCGCTTTCATAGTCGTTGTTGTAGAAATATGTTCCCCACGCGGTGTCGCTGCCGAGGCTTTCGGCGTTCTCGTATAGCGGGAGGTCCTGTCCGTCGACGCCGACTACCGTGGCGCCTTCCACCATGCGGATTGAATAGACGTGCGACCAGTCGTAGTTGAAGCTCACCTTGTAGGCGCCGTCCTGCTCCGTGATCGTGAACTCGGGCTTGTCCTTCAGGCCCAGCGCACCGCCCGCCGGATCGGTTCCGAGCTGGTATTCCCGGATGTTGGAGAGCCCGTCGGCGTCATAGTCGTCGTCAGAACCGCCGAGAGAGGTGCCGGACGGCAGATAGGAATTGACGGCCCTCAGCCAGGAATCCCAGCCGTTGTCCGCATCGCCCTCTTCGCCGAAGAAGACGCCGACAGGCGCCTTGGCGAAGCCGAGTGACCCGCCTACGGGGGGCAGCACCTTCGAGGAACGGAATCTTTCCGTGCCGTCGTATTTCGTCGTGACGACGAGCGTCAGCTGTTCGCCGACGGTCGCGTAGCCCGTCCCTTCGCCGACGGAGACGGAGAGCGTGCAGTTGCACCCGGTCGTTCTGTCGGAGCCGAGGGACGCCACGTCGTTGAGGTGCGAGCTGACGGGGTCTCCCTTGGAATTTAACACCGCAATTTTGTAGTTGGACGATACCCGCTCATCGGGGAGCGGGGTTTCCGTCCCGCGCAGGACGAAGCCCTGGTCGTCGCGCAGGACTAGCTTGTATGTATAGACCCCGGGCAGAGCGTCCGCGCGCGCCATGCATGCCAGCAAGCACAGGGCAACCCCTGCTCCCGTAGTTATTACAAGTTTCTTCATGTTTCCCGATCTTTTTCGATAATAGATAGCCTCTCGTGGATGACATATCATTCGCCTCTACATATTACATTATATCAAATGCATGGGAGGCATGTAAATGATGAAGTGACACTGGAGGCGTTTTCATGTTGTATACACACAACTCGGCAAAAGGTTACAAACCTCCTGAAATTTCAAACTACGACACAACAAATGCCCACTATGGAGACGCGGCTTCCAGCCGCGTTATAGAAACTTTGTCTGATTAGCAACTCTCGCGCGAAGAGCAGTAAAAGAAGAGCCGCGCGGGAAATCCGCGCGGCTCTTGGAGGCAATCAGCGAAGCTTGATCAAGAACGGGATATGCCCGTACTTGTAGACCTTGTAGTCGTCGGTATCCTTGATGCTAATCGTCCACTTTGCAGGGGCGCCTATGACCGTCACGTCAAACTCGCCGTCCTCTTCACGACCAACGGTGAAGGACTTTGCAACCGCAAACTGCGCAACCGTACGAGCGCCGTCCGGAACCTTGACGGACCAACCCTTCGCCGTACCAGTGAACGTCACGGTGGCGCCATGGTTGGCGGGCAGGATGTAGGTCTGTCCCGCAACCGCCTCGATCGTCGCATTGCCGGTGATGACGAAGTCGCCCGTCGTCTTCAGGCTGCCGTTCGCGACCGTTCCCGCGCCGGTGAACGACTTGACCGTCTGCGTCAGCCCGCCCATGTCGAGCGTCGCCCCCGACTTCATCGTCACGTCGGCATTAGCAGGAATGACATTGTACGTTGCCGAGCCGACATTCCACTTCGCCATGAGATACGCCTCAATAGCCTTACGCTCTGCGTGATTAATATCGTCAGAATATCCTATCACTTCACCATATGCGCCCCTAAAAGCTCGGCCCGTATCGTTGCCAACCGACAAAACCTGAACCTTGTCCGTTCTTGCACACCGATCAGCATTGGCTGCGCAGAAAACCTGATCAGAGCCTACATAAGCGGTAGCAGTTGCAACTCCATTCTGGTAAAGTCCCCATGTTTGACCATCTGTCTTTGAGTTCTGGCGTTTCACCCAGAAGTTGTTTCCAGAACCATTCCTGCGACCAATGCAGTAGCCATTGTGGGACGACTCACCCCAAAGCGTCGCATAATCAGTCATCTCGACTTCGCGATACACAACAAAGAGCGTCTTCGGGACGTATCCCGCAGAATCGAGATAAAATTGCGTGTAGCTACTATTCGAACCAAGATACAAAGACGAATTTCCTCCGAAATACGCTGTTGTAATAAGCGGAAGAGTCGCCGATGCCGTACTAGAGTATTTGAACACTCTATCTCCAACAGAGCTCTTCCATTCGGTAGGATAGGCATCATCAGCTTCGCTTGAGAAGGTGAAGTTATTTCTATCAGAGGCATCGAAATCGTAAATTACATTATCTACATCACGAGGCGTTCCCAACATCAACGTGCCCTTCTCAATGGCAAGTCCACCGGTGAAGGTGTTGTTGCCGATGAGCATGTATGTGTCATCGCCCTTCTTCGTGACGCTCTGTCCACCGCCTATGGAGCCGATGAATGACTCGTTTCCTGTCAGTTCAAGCGTGCCATTGTTGATCAGGATGCCAGAACCGGAGAATCCGTTCTTTATGTCCATATTGCCGACGTTTGCATCTCCAAGATTATCGGCATACGAATCGGAATCGATGTTGCTCTGCGTCATCGTAATCTTGCCGCTTACGTTCATGGCACCGATAGCAAGCTCAACATTGTTGCTGACGGTAAGATTTCCCTCTACGACAAGGGATGTCGCTGCGAGCGTAGTTTTTGCATTGGACGGACCGATGATCGTGAGGTCGCCGTTGGCAGTGATTGCAAGCGCTGCGGCAGCCGTGTCAATGTAGACTTCCTTGCTTCCTGGAATCGTAACCGTGTCGGCTGAAGTCGGGATGTCGGTTTCCTGTCCCCAGTTGGCAGCTGTAGACCAGTTGCTGTCTCCTGTCTGGCCAACCCATGTGTAGCTCTTGGAGCCGTTAACGTAGACAAAGCCATTCGCGGTCTCGACAAGAGTGAACTCGACACCTGAAGTGTTGTTCACAAGCGAAACCTTCGTCTTGTCGCCAACAATCTTTCCGACACTGAACGCTGTAGCATTCGCAGCCGCATCAGTCATATCCACTTCGACTGTAGCATTGTCGCCGAGCTCAAGCGTACTCATAGCGGTTCCGAACGGAACGACGAGCTTGCCGTCCTTCACAATGGTGGCACCAGAGTACTGCGGCACCTTCGTCAGCGTGAGCGTGCCGTATCCGTCCTTTATCAGACCGCCCTTGTTGCTCGAATCAAGCGCCGTATTCCATGTAGCGGAACCGCCGAGGGAGTCGTCTATGATTATCGCCGAGGTCGAGTTCTTTATCAGCCCGGAGAAGTCGAGCCCTTCGGCGGTCGGCTGCAGAGTAGCGCCTTCACCGGCAAACGTTATGTAGGTCGCATAATTGGGCACGCCTGGAAGCGCGAGGGTTCCACCTTCGATGAGAACATTCCCGATGTTGTTCTTGAAAGAGGAATTGCCGTTTACAACCGTGAACACGTTTGTTCCGACCTTGGTGATATTGAAGTAATAGTCATTACCCTTCGTATCTCTGCCGCGCCCGCGCAAGTCCGCCTTGCTGGCAACATCATCCCTTGCGCCGACCTCAAGAGTAGGCCTGTTGTAGACGCTCTGCAGCAAGGTACCGTCTAGGAGTGCACCGAAGTAATATGTGCTGCTGTCGGTGATGAAAGCAACGTGGTTTATGGTCTGATCTGTTCCGCGCAGCTTCCATATCGCCTTCGAACTTGTCGCATTTCCAGCATAGAACGCCGAAGTGCAGCGGGTCGTCTCCGAAGAATCGAACTCGCCAGAGAACTCTGAGTTGTCTCCATAGAGATAGAGTCCTCCGTAATTGCCGTTGCGCACTTCGAGGTAGCCGCTACCAGACAAATTGCCATACAGGTAGTTCACGAAAGTGGAACAGCCAAAAGAATTTCTCGTTCCATCTGCAACGCAGACAGGCGTGTAGATCTTGAACGGACGGCCACTGCCAATGGCCGCAATAACTGCGTTTGACAAGGTAAGAGTCCCTTCTCCCTCGATAGTTTCGACAAAGAGGTAGTTCTTGCCGGAATACGTGTTGGCGGCGAAGGCATCGGTCGTCGACAGCGTGACGTCGGCGTTGAGGGTCATCTTAGTTATCACGGGGCGGCTGTCTGCCACAACGGCTGCGTCGTTCGTGAAGATCACGTTGTCGCCGGCGTACTGCGTGGAGTCGCTGGGACTTGCTTCGAGCACGGTTCCATCGGCCAATGCCCAGTTGGAAGCCGTCCCCCAGTTGCCGTTTGCGCCGCCGACCCAGTAGACGTCGCGCTGGAAAGCGGTGACATACACACCAAAGCCGTCGTCGCCAGACTGTGCGGCGGTCGCGACCTTCTGTGGTTCACCGCCCGTGACAGTGACAGAATTCAACGTGACGTATGCGTTGTTCGAATCCACGCTGACGAGCTTGGTTCCAACGGCGACATCAGTGTCGCTTACGTATGTGCCGATGGTGACGAGTGACTTGCTGTTCGCCGAGATCGTCCCCGTATAGTTGGAGACTGCCGAGAAGGCAAACGTGCAGGCGGTTCCAAGTGATGTGGCGCCGGTGAAGCTGCCGGTTCCGGTGAGGACGCCAAGGGAGTATGTAGCGTCGGAAGTGCCGTCCGAGATTGTCACGTCGCCGTCGAGCTGGATGGTCGCAGAAGTCGATCCATTTAGGAAATACCCCTTAGACGATCCGGGAGCGAGTCCCTTGAACACGATCTTGGAATTCGCGCCGCCCATGCGTCCAGGATAGACAGCTACCGAACCCGTTCCATTGTTCACGCATGCGGCAAGCTCGACCGTGCCGGTCCAGTAGTCGCCGTTGGAAAGGCTGCCCGTCCCGACCTGCCAGGGATAGGTGTACCTGAGAGTGCCTGCCCCGGCGAAACCGGTCGAGAGCGACCATGTCTTGTCAGACGCGATGGAAAGCGTCTTCCCTTCGGGAATCACGACGGTGCCGACGCCAGGGTATGTGGTCGAAGAGTTTTGCCGAGACCTGTAGTCTTCGGAGACCGATCCGTCCGAATCTCCGAGCACGACAATCTTCTGCGTAAGGTTGAAAGTCCCGGTGAAGCCGCTGTAGTCGACGATGCGCACGACTTCGTTCTTTCCCGCGCTGGTGGTCTTGAACGTTCCGCCGCCCTTGAGGGTCATGATTGTGTTGTACGCCGCGCCGTTGCCGTAGCCGTTGTTGAGATCGAGGCCATAGCCGTAAGATCCGTCCTCAAGCTCGAAGGCGACGGTGTTCGTCGTGCCTTTTGCGAAATACGCCTGCACTCCTGAAAGGCGGAGAGTCGAACTTGCGTTGCCGTAGCTGGCCGTAGTCCAATCCGCCAGTCCGGTCAGCCCCTGGATCCAGACAGTGCCGGTCCAAGCCGCGGAATTGTCGTATCCGACGCTGGAATCGGGGTTGACGCCGGTGTAGCCGATGACGCCCGCACCAGTAACGGAGGTAGTGACGATGCGCCCGTCCGCAAGCGTTGTGCCAGATGCGAGCTGCACTGTTGTTCCTGCTGCGATGTTGAGCGACGTCGCGGTGATCGCGGAAGAACCGGCCAGTGTCAGCGTATAGGGACCGCTAACCGTGAGATTCCCGAAATTAGCATTCGCGGTTACGTTGAGAGTTGTATCGTTGGCCAGAACGATAGAATCGCCAGCAATGTCGTCCTGGGTAATCGTCAGAGGAGGATTGGAATAGTACTCGACTCCATTTTCAACCGTCCTTGTGGCGGTATATGTGCCAGCAGCGATAGTTGCACCAGAGGGGAGGATGACGCTGCCTGCGTCCGCAGCAACCGTTATTGTGCCTGAGAACGTGGGCATGGCCGAAAGAGTGAGGATGCCTGAGCCAGTCTTGGTGAGCGAGCCGGCGCCGGTCATGGCCGGAACGACTGTCACGTCATAATCCGTTGCGATCGTGCCCCCGCCGGCATTGAGGGTAACGGTAAGCCCAGCGTCTATGAGCGTCCCAGCACCGGCAGCCGACAGCGTGCCTCCGTTGAAGGTGACGTAGCCAGTTCCAGCACCCTGAACTATGGTTGAGGCCGTTGCGGTCCCATCGTTGATGTTTAGCGTTCCAGTAGCACCGGCAACGCAGCCAAGGGTCGGGGTTCCAACAAATGTCACACTGCCGCCGCTTACATTGATGGTGCCGTCGGAACCAGCGGCATTGGCGGCATTTCCGCTTCCAACCCATGTCGTGGTATTGACCGTAAGGCTTCCACCTGAAACAGTAAGCGTACCATCAACAGGCCCTGTATTGTCCCACCATGCGGATGAGACGGCAAGCTCATTCAGCACATGGGTACCACTGGAGATTGTCAGCGCGCCATTTGCCCACGCCCCCAAGCGGACGTCACCGGCGGTTTGAACCAAGCCGTCCGATGCGCTGTCGCCTGAGAACGTAACACCGTCGGTTACAATGGCAAGAGTGTATCCAAGAGTGGGGTTGCTTTTGAACTTAACGGCTTTTGAGGTAGCATTGCCGTTTATGACCCAATAGTCGCCAGAGGGATTCGACCAGTTGGCGTCTGTACTCCAATAGCCGTCGTCATCACCTTCCCAAACATTGTCCGCCGCCTGCGTCACGGATGCGATGCCTAGCGCCGCGCAAAGCGATAGGGCGAATTTGCAGATTGGCGCCGTAAGGCGCTTGGACTGCTTGAATGTCGCAATACTCATTACGTATTCTCCTTTTGTTTGTTAAATACCAGCGCAGAACGGCCAGAATCAGCCCTGGGGTGCAATAAGCGTGCATGACGGCTGTGCATCACGCTTGCCCTATACTTGCATTATACCATGCGGACATGCCGTATGTCAAACCAGGCCGGGTTCTTTCGCTCCCTTTGATACTTTATAGTATAATATCATTTAACCGTGCGGGGCGCACTACCCACACGGGTAGGGATGGTTATGACCGCCGCACGAGAGGACGGACGCGAAGTCGCCGCCCTTGGGGGCATGGCCCGCCACCCCGTAGCGGGCGTGTAACGCGGTTGGAAGCTCGGCTCCATTATCGGCGGCTCTTAATGAATCCCTCGATGTCCTCAAGAATGTACTGCTCGCCGGTAGTGTGCAGCGCGCCATAGCATCGGCGCACATAGTCGTCCGCACCAGTAGAGCGGAAGAGTTCGTACGCAGCCCGGCCTGAGATGTGCTTTGCGCGGCGGTACATCTCAATGCAGTAGATCAGGAATTTGCCGGCTTCGCTCATTCTCAGGCCTCCTCGGGATATGGTATGACCCCCGTACGCTCCGCCTCTACAAACATATCGCCGAGCATGACGGGACTATAATGCCACAGCTTCAGCCTCTCGTCTGCAAGCTTTTCGTAGAACTCCGAACGATACAGACGATCAGTCGCCTCGACCTCGGATACATTGAGTCGTTTCGCTATTTCCGCCACAAGCGACGGCAATAGCAGAATGCCCAAAAAGGCGACATATTGGTTTTCCGTCATCATATTACCTCCGATCCCCTGAATCGGATGAATTTCAACGCCTTTGGGGTGACGAAGACAAGCTGGTTGTACAACTGCTTGATTTTCAGCCGAGCAAGCGTTTCTTCCCTGGTGATTTCGCCTTCCCTGTAGAGGGTCAACGTCCTGTAAACATCGTCATTCGCCACAGGCCCAAAGACCATGTCTCGCCCCTCCGCAGAATTGAAACCGTCGCGGCAAGAACAGACAAAATCAAGCCACGTCTCATTCGGAGCATCAAATTTCAGTACATCACAGAACTCAAACGCGATCTGCGCGTCAATTTCATATGTGTTCACAACCGGGCTGCCACCTCTTCTCAGGACTACCTTCCCGGCAAAATCTACAGCCTGATTACGATTCAAAGTCGTATAGAACCCTGGTCCAAAATCAAGAGCACGGCTAGGCGCCAAAATCTGTGGCTCCTTTACTTCAGTGTTGCTGCCATGATAAAGTATCATATCTTGCGTAACCTATTTTTGCTACAATTATACCAAAAATTCGTTGTTCAGTTAAGCAGCCTCTTTAGCTCTGTACGGGCAGCGCATTAAAAGCCCCGCCTCCGGAAGTAAACGCGCTTTTATCGTTTTATCGTTAGTTTGCGAAAACGTACCTGCGGCAATTTACCCACAAGCACATTTATGGTAAAATAGTGGCATGTTGCTGAACATAGAAAATCTGTCCGTCTCCTTCCGCAATGACGACGGCGAGGAGAATGCTGCCGCGAAGAACGTGTCCCTGACGCTGGATCGCGGCGAGGTCCTAGGCATTGCCGGCGAGTCCGGCAGCGGCAAGAGCTCCGTCGCCATGAGCGTCGCGCGCCTTCTGCCGAGTCCGCCGGCGTTCTACCCCGGCGGGCGCATCCTGCTGGACGGCGAAGACGTCCTCGCGATGCCCCTGCAGCGCCTAAGGGAGGTGCGCGGCAAGAAGATCGGCGTGGTGTTCCAGGACCCCATGGGTTCGCTCTCCCCGCTCCACCGCATAGGCGACCAGCTCGTCGAGACGGTCCTCCTTCACGAGAAGGTCTCCAAGAAGGTCGCCCATGACATGGCCATCGAATGGCTCGGCAAGGTCGGCATTCCCGATCCCGCGTCCCGCGCGCTCGCCTATCCCCACGAACTGTCCGGCGGCATGCAGCAGCGCGTCATGATCGCGATGGGGCTGATGCTCGGGCCAGACCTCGTCATAGCGGACGAGCCGACGACGGCGCTCGACGTCACCATCCAGGCCCAGGTCCTGAAGCTCATGAAGGAGCTGCACAGGGCGAACTCGGCAGTCCTGCTCATCACCCACGACCTCGGCGTCCTTTCGCAGATGGTCACCAAGCTCGCGGTGATGAAGGACGGCTGCGTCATCGAGACGTCCGACGATCCCGCCGCGTTCTTCGAGGCGCCGAAGCATCCGTATTCGCAGGGCCTTATCCGCGAGGCGAAGCGCATGGAGATCGAGCAGTGAAGCGAATCGGAATCATAGGAGCAGGCCGCTTCGGACTTTCCCTTGCAGAGTCGCTTTCCAACGCCGGACACGAGGTCATCCTCATGGACCGCAACCGCCCCGCCATGCAGGCGGCAAGCGAGTTCGCCACGGCCGTGCAGGGCGACGCGACCCAGGCGCACATCCTCGAGGAGGCCGGCTTCGGCGAGTGCGACATAGCCGTAGTCGCGATCGGCAGCAACATCGAAGCATCCATGATGGCGACGGCCAACTGCAAGGAAATCGGCATCCCCGGCGTAGTCGCGAAGGCGACGAGCGAGCTGCACGGCAAGATACTGCGCAGAATCGGGGCGGACACCGTGATCTACCCCGACCGCGACAGCGCCCACCGTCTTGCGCGCTCGATCGCCAACCACGACATAATCGACCTGCTGGAGGTCTCTGAGGGCTTTTCCATCGCCGAAATAGACGTGCCGGAGGAATTCCGGGGAAAGACGCTCGCAGAGGCCGACATGCGCAAGCAGACCGGCATAACGGTCCTTTGCATAAGGCGCGCGGACCCCGACCCGGTGAAGCCGAGGAAAGCCGTTATCCCGAAGGCGACGGACGTTCTGCAGGGCGACGACAAGCTTATTGTGTTTGCGGAGACGAAGAACCTGGACAAGATAGCGCAGTGACAACAAGATGAGCAGTCTCCTAATCAAGGGCGGAAGGACAATATCCGGCGTGCATGCCGTAAGCGGAAACAAAAACGCCGCATTGCCCATGATAGCCGCCGCGCTTCTCACGAACGAGAGGGTAACGATTTCCAACGTCCCCGCCATTTCCGACGTCGAAGTAATGCTCCAGCTCGCAAAGCGCTTCGGCGCCACCGTGGAGCGAGACGCGAAGTCAGGCGTCGTTTCAATCCACGCACCGCGCCTGAAGAGCGCGTCCATCCCGCCAGACTTCGCCGCGAAGCTCCGGACGAGCTTTCTCTTCGCAGGCCCCCTTCTCGCGCGCGCAGGCCGCGCGTCGCTGCCGCCTCCCGGCGGAGACGCCATCGGGCACCGCAGGCTCGACACCCACTTCGCAGGATTCAAGGCCCTCGGCGCAAAGTCCGCCGCAGGGCGCAAGACGCTTCGCTTCTGCGGCGAGCTCAAGGGCGCGAAGATACTTCTGGACGAGGCCAGCGTCACGGCGACGGAGAACATCCTCATGGCGAGCGTCACGGCCAAGGGGCGCACCACGATCTACAACGCCGCCTGCGAGCCACACATCGTCGACCTCGCCGCAATGCTCAATTCGATGGGAGCGAAAATATCGGGCGCTGGCACAAACCTGCTCGTGATCGACGGCGTTGAAAAGCTCGGCGGATGCGAAGCGCGCGTCGGCTGCGACTACATCGAAGCGGGCAGCTACATCGCCGCAGCAGCCGTCACGGGCGGGGAGCTGACGCTCACGGGCATCGATCCGGAGCCGTTCGAGATCCTGGAGAGCGCGTTCAGGCGCTTTGGCGTAACGTGGACGATCGACGCAAAGGCGAAGACGCTGCGCTACGTCCCTCGCAAGAAGCTCAAGATGCGCTACGACCTCGGCGACGCCATACCGTCAGTCTCCGACGGCACATGGCCGGCGTTTCCCTCCGACCTCGTGTCCATCCTCATCGTGCTTGCGACGCAGACGCGCGGAACGTGCCTGTTCTTCGAGAAGATGTTCGAGTCGCGGCTCTACTTCGTGGACTACCTCCGCCAGATGGGCGCCAAGATCGTCCA
This sequence comes from Lentisphaerota bacterium, assembly GCA_015061665.1. Classification (GTDB taxonomy): domain Bacteria; phylum Verrucomicrobiota; class Kiritimatiellia; order RFP12; family UBA1067; genus UBA1067. The sequence continues at coordinate 25,106 of SUWC01000012.1, read as the reverse complement.
GTGCGATCCGCACCGCGTCGTGGTGACTGGTCCATCCCAGCTCTACGGCACGAAGTGCGCGTCGCCCGACATCCGCGCCGGAGTCTCGCTCGTCATAGCGGCTCTCGCGGCCAAGGGCGAATCGCGCATACTGAACGCGGAAATCATCGACCGAGGCTACGTCGCCGTCGAAAACGAACTGTCGGCGCTTGGCGCGGACATCAAGCGCACCTAGCGCATAGCGCCATTCCGCGCGACATGCTGCCGCGGTTTTTGGTATAATAGTATCCATGAGCAACAATCAAAGCATACCAGACGTGCCGCCTGAAATGACGGGCGGCGCAGTCAGTGTCTACGGCGGGCAGGACGGCTTGGACGACTTTCCCGTCCTCAAGGCCTTTCAGCAGTACGTAGACGCAGAGCAGGCAAAGGCGCGCAAGCGCATGGTCCAGCTCTGCATCTTCTTCGCTATTCTCATGGCCGTCGTGATCGGCGTCTTCGTCGCGCTTGTCATGGACGTGTCGAGACGCAACCAGGAGCTTAACGACAGACTTGTCAAGTATGCCATGGAAGACCGCGCGGCGCAACCTGCCGTCCCCGCCTCCGTTGCTGGCGCGGATACCGCAATCAAGGCGATGACCGAGTCGATGGCGGCGTTCCAGAAACAGATGGTCGATCAGCAGACCCGCCTAGCCGAGCAGCAGATGAAGCTAGCCGAGCAGGCCGTGAAGAACGCGGCCGCAGCAGCAGAGGCCCGCATCCAGGCCGTCCAGCAGCCCGCGCAGCCGCCGCAGCCCGCGCAGCCCTCCAAGGCAGACCTCGCGGCAGAGGCCAAGCGTAAGGCAGACGCCGAGATGATGGCCCGCGCCCAGCAGAAGCTCAAGGATGAACGCGAGGCCCTGGCACGCGAAAAGGAAGCCCTCCGCCTCCAGGAGATTGAGATCCAGCGCCGCAGGCTCTACCCCGAACTCTACGACGCCAACGGCAACCTCCTTCCCCCGAAGCCCGCCAAGGTTCAGCGCCCCATCAGGATCGCAGACGTCGCCAAGCCCGCAGTGCAGGAAGAGATGCCAGAAGAGGACGAAGACGACCTGAGCGAAATCGACGCCGCAATCGCGAAGGAATCGGACAAGCTCGAAAAATCCGACGAGCTAATCGAAGGAGGAGCAATCAACTACTTCGACTACGATGACGAGGAGCCCGAGGCAAAGCCAGTTAAAAAGGCAAGTCCTAAGGCAAAGCCAAAGCCCAGCACCGGGTCCAAGGCAGGCGTCAACGCCACTGCGAAGCCCAAGGCCGACGCTAAGCCCGCTCCGGCGGCACAGAATTTCGAAGCTCAGTCCGGTTGGAGAATTCCACTTGACTGACGGCAAAAGCCATAGACCAAAAGACAACTATATCTAAAATGAAGAACAGCAAGCACACGCACATTTTCACCTCCGAATCAGTTTCCGAAGGACATCCCGACAAGGTCGCGGACAGAATTTCAGACGCGATACTCGACCAGTGCCTTAAGCTCGACAAGTCCGCGCACGTCGCCTGCGAGACGGCCGTCGGACCCAATGTCGTCGTCAACCTAGGCGAAATCACATGCGACAAATTCAAGAAACTCAACGTCGAGAAGATCGTCCGCCGCGTCGTCAGCGACATCGGATACGACCGTTCCGACGAGAACTTCGACTTCAAGACGCTAAGGCACTACAACTTCCTCCACGGACAATCCCCCGACATCGCGCAGGGCGTTAACAGGAAGTCCAAGAAGAAGCAGGGCGCAGGCGATCAGGGCATGATGTTCGGCTACGCTACGAACGAAACGCCGAGCTTCCTGCCGGTCTCCATCGTATACTCGCACGAGCTCCTCAAGATGTTCGCGGGCCTGCGCCACTCCGGCAAGCTCCCATGGCTGCGCCCCGACGCAAAGAGCCAGCTCTCCGTCGTGTACGAGGACAAGAAACCCGTCCGCATAGACACCGTCGTCCTGTCGCACCAGACGACCGAGGAAGGCGCGGACAAGAAGCACTACGCAATCCTCGAGAAGCTTTCGCGCGAATTCCTGTCCAAGACAGGCCTAGTCGACAAGGATACGAAGTTCCTGATCAACCCAACGGGCAAGTTCGTCATAGGCGGACCATGCGGCGACTCGGGCCTTACGGGACGCAAGATCATCGTCGACACGTACGGCGGAATGGCCGCACACGGCGGCGGCGCGTTTTCGGGCAAGGACCCCTCGAAGGTCGACCGCTCGGCTGCATACTATGCGCGCTACGCGGCGAAGAACATCGTTGCTGCAGGAGCGGCGGACCGCTGCCAGATCCAGGTCGCGTACGCAATCGGAGTCGACCGTCCGGTCAGCTTCTGCGTAAAGACGTTCGGCACCGCCAAGCCAGGCGTTACGAACGCCAAGCTCGAGAAGATGCTCGCCTCCGGCAAGATATTCGACTTCCGCCCTTATGAACTCATAAAGGACCTCAAGCTCCTCAAGCCCCATGGCTGGCGCTACGAGGAAACTGCCGCGTACGGACACTTCGGACGCGACAAGTTCCCGTGGGAGAAGCTCGACAAGGTCGCAAAGATAAAGAAGGCGCTCAAGATCTGAGCGCCCTTCTCTCGGTCACAGCGCGCGGTCAGTAGTCCAGCTGGCTTCCGCCAATGGTCTCGCGGAGGATCGAATCTCCCGGGACCTTCAGCGGATCGGTTTCGCAAACGCCGGCTAGAAGCGAAAGCAATGTCCGCGCCTTGTCGCATTGCGGGTTCTGCAGGAGATACATCTGCAGAAGGCCGGCAACAAATGGCTTCAGAACAGTTAGTTCGTAGATAAGCCCTGAGTCAAACTCGGCGTCAGCATACTTCCTGAACGGCATTATCCACTTCTCCTCGCCCGCTACGACCTTCGGCCACATGCGGAAAGTGTCCGCAGGGGACATCTTGCGGTAGCGATTGTCGCGCACGATTCGCCTCAGGAAGCGCGCGTCGACCGGCAGGAGCTTCGTCGTGGCGAAAACCACGGGCTGAGTCGTCGGCTCGATGTAGAGGCGGAATTTCGCCTCCTCGGCAATCTCGGCCGAAAGCCTCGGATTCAGCGCATGTATCCCCTCGAGGATGACGATGCCGCCTTCGGGAAGGCTCGTGGTGCTGGGCGAGTCAAAGCCGTCGTGTGCGGCGAAGTTGAACTGGCGAAGATGGACCGACTCGCCGCGCATCAGGGCGGCTATGTCGGAAGTCAGCCGCCCGATGTCGACGCACTCGACAGACTCGTAGTCCAGCTCTCCGTTCTCGTCGCGCGGATTGCGCGCATCGCCAACGAAGTAGTCATCCGTCGAGAGGTGCATCGCCTCCACTTCGTTGACGCGAAGCTGAGTAGCAAGGCGATGCGCCGTAGTGGTCTTGCCGGATGACGAACCGCCGGCAAGAAGGACTATCCTCTTGCGGCCGTCGTCGGTTATCGTGTCGGCGATCTTCGACAGCGCCTTGCACTGCCTCGCCTCGGAAACGCGGATGAGCTCGTCGATCTGTCCGCTCTCCACGTAGGCGTTCAGTTCATCTATGTCCATCGCAGTTCTCCTGTCTTGACTCCCATTCCTTGTTTACGCCGCACCATCCGAGCTTGCGTCCAAGGACGCCGTATGGGTCGTATCCCTCCAGCTCCACGAAACGCGCCCGCTGTGAACTCAAGGTGATTACAGCCGACTCGTCGCCGTCCAGCATGAAGACGCCTTCACCGTCGGCATAGACGCCGATCTTCTCCGCCCTTCCGTTCACGCGCCTGCGCGAGGTGACGCGAAGGCATACGCTGTCGCTCACCACGAGCGGCCTTACGCCGAGCGCGTGCGGGTTCATCGGCGTGACGGCAAGACTCGCCGAGTCTGGCATCAATATCGGACCGCCGGCCGCAAGCGAATAGGCAGTTGAGCCAGTCGGCGTCGCGACGACAAGTCCGTCCGCAAGATAGCGCGTTACGTGCTTTCCATCCGCCTCTAGATCGATTGCGGCGGCGTGCCCCGTCATTTCGCGCATGACGACGATTTCGTTGAGCGCGAGAAAAGCCTTTTCGGGCGAGTTCGCGTGGCGCGCCTCAAGCATGGCGCGGCCCGAAAGCTTGAAGTCGCCCTTAGCAAGGGACTGAAGAGCGCTGTCGAACTCGCTTTCGCCGACGGTGGCCAGATAGCCGAGGCTCCCGAGGTTGAAGCCGAGAACGGGCAGCTCAGGGTGGCTGCGCACAGCGCGGAGTATCGTTCCGTCGCCTCCGAGGGCGATCATCAAGTCCGCCTTCGCCCCTTCGCCCACGACGTCAAGTCCAAGCGAGAGCGCCCTGGAGGCGAGAGAGGCCAGCGCCTCCCTCGCGCGAGGATTCATCACGTTCGCATGGAAGTGTATCGTCACCGCGTTGTTCCTCCAAAAGCTGCCGACGGACCATCCATCCCCAAGCAATCAGTCGCCATTCGACCTAAGCGCCTTCGGGCTTAAGGACTTCAGGGATAGTCCGCCGGCAAAGTCAAGACTTCGCATCCGTCGTCCGTTATCGCGACGGTGTGCTCAAAATGTGCGCTGAGGCAGTTGTCGTTTGTGTATACCGTCCAGCGGTCGTCGCCGACATACGTGCGCTCGCCCTTCTTCGTCATCGTGATCATCGGCTCGATTGCGATGGTCATTCCGGGGCGAAGGACAAGTTTCTTGCCTGGCTCGCCGTAGTTCGGCACCTCGGGATCTTCATGGACGGTCCTTCCGACGCCATGCCCGATCCAGTCGCGCACGACGCCGAATCCTGCATCCTCGGCCACCTTCTGGATGGCATGGCCGACGTCGCCGAGATGCACGCCAGGGCCCGCCGTGGCGATTCCCGCAGCGAGGCACTTCTTAGTCGTCTCGACGAGGCGAAGGACCTCCGGATCGGATACGCACAGCGCTACTGTCCGCGACGTGTCGCCGTGGAAGCCGTTCTTGAAGATTCCGACATCGGTCTTCACGAGATCGCCCGGCATGATGACGCGGTGGCGGCTCGGAATGCCGTGAATCACCTCGTCGTTGATGGATACGCAGATGTGGCCGGGAAATCCGGCATACTTGTAGAAGCTGGCTTTTACCTTGTGCTTCTCGCAGTACTCCACGACCAGGTCGTCTATCTCGCCGGTCGTGACGCCGGGCGCGACGGCCGCCGCGCAGATGTCGCGGATTTCCGCGCTCATGCGGCAGGCCTCGCGCATCCTGTCGATCTCGGCCTTTGTCTTTATGTCGACTTTCATCGGACTACATGTTCCCGGAGAAAGCCTTGGCGACGAGATCGAGAGCGGCCGTGCCGTCGACGACCTTGAGCAGGTTCTTCGCCTTGTAGAACTCGATGAGCGGCTCGGTCTCGCGATGGTAGACGACAAGACGGTCCTTCACCGTTTCGGGATTGTCGTCCTTGCGGATGGTGAGCTTCTCGCCGCAGACGTCGCATATCCCCTCCACCTTGGGCGGAAGGTTGCGGACATGATAGCCGGCCTTGCACTTCGGGCACGTGCGGCGCCCGGAGATGCGGTCTTGTATGATTTCATCAGGAACGTCGATAAGGACTGCGCTGCGGATGGGAGCGCCCATTTCCTCGAGGATCTTCGCCTGGGCGAGATTGCGCGGGAAGCCGTCGAGCAGCATCGTGACGTCGCCGGTCGTCTCGGCGACGACGTCCTTGATCATCTGCGCGATGAGCGCGTCGGGGACAAGATTGCCCGACTCCATGTATCCCTTCGCCTCTACGCCTGCCGGAGTGCCCTTCGCAACAGCACCGCGAAGCAGATCGCCGGAGGAGACATGCTTGAGGTTAGCGTTCTCGGAAGCGAGGCGACCCGCTACCGTACCTTTGCCCGAACCGGGCGCACCAAGAAGAATTACGATATTCATGACGCCTAATATTATACCACAACACGGACGATTTGGGGCGCTGCAGCCACCGCGCCGCGACAAGAACACATGCTACGCTGAAGGAGGCTGCTTCCGCCCGGCGACTACGAGCTTCGAAACGGCGAGATATCCTACGGCAAGGACAAGCGCGCAGACGATGACGAGCGGAAGATGCGACGACGCCATTTCCTTACCCTTGACGACGAGCTCTGCGTACGTCATCCCCTCCGAACTCCTGCCAAGTCCGTATCCGATGACGGCAAGGATGGCCGTCCATATCCCGGCCCCAAGCGCAGTGAAAAGCGTAAACGCGGCAAGCGGCATGCGCGCGATTCCGGCCGGGATGGAAATCAGCTGGCGTATGACAGGCACAAGCCTGCAGACGAACGTCGTCGCCGCGCCGTACTTGTTGAAGACCTCGCACGCCCTTTCAAGCGGCTGCGGCTTCACGAAGAACCACTTGCCGTACTTGAGCAGAAACGGCTTGCCGAGCCAAAGCGAAAGATAGTAGTTCGCATAGGCCCCGGCAAGCGAGCCCGCGACGCCGATGGCGATGGAAAGAAGAAGCGCGACGACCGGGGACGACGAGACGAGTTCGCCGCGCGCGGCAAGGAACCCCGCCGGAATCATCACGACCTCGCTGGGGAATGGTATGAAGCTCGACTCGACGGCCATGAAAAGAAAGACAAGGACGAGCCCCCACACGGGGACAATCTGCGCAAACGCCTGCGAATCAAGGAATCCGACTATAACGTCTATCATAAGGCCTCCATCAGTCTAAAAGTCTCTCAAGAAACGTAGCCTTGCGCACCTTCACCCGGTTCCCTCCCTGCGCAGGCTCTAGCACAAGGCGCGTCTTTCCGTAGAACGAAAACTCGAGCGGGGACGGGTGAAGCGCGATCCAGCGTCCGCGGAAGCTCGCCTTCACGCTGCGCCCGTCGCTCGCAGTGAACACAGGTTCTCCTTCCCGCATCGAGACGGTAAACCGCGTCCCCGTGTCGTTCTTCGTAGCGACGGAGAGCAGGAGCGGACGCGGACGCTCGTCGAGCGAGACGAAGATTTCGGCGAAGTAGCCCTTTAGCTCCTCGGGCGAGGGATCGTCCCAGTCGACGCAGATCGAGACGCGTTCCATCAGGCGTTGGGCCAGCGCTCCTTGGCCATTTCGCGAAGCTTGTACTTCTGTATCTTCTGCGATGCGGTCATCGGGAAGGCGTCGAGGAAGTCAACGTACTTCGGAATCTTGAACCACGATATCTTGTCCTTGCAGAACGCCTGGACGTCGGCTTCGGTCAGCGTGACGCCGTCCGCAGGGATTACGAACGCGACCGGCTGCTCGCCGTACTTCTTCGACGGACACGCGACGACTGCGACGTCCTTTACGCCCGGCATCGTGCCGAGGAAGTCCTCGACTTCCTTCGGGCTGATGTTCTCGCCTCCGCGGATGATGATGTCCTTGAGGCGCCCAGTGATGTAGTAGTAGCCGTCCTTGTCCATATGCCCGATGTCGCCGGAGTGGAGCCATCCGTCGCGGTCGATGCACTTCTCGGTCGCCTCGGGCATGTTGTAGTAGCCCTTCATGTTGCCGTAGCCGCGGCAGCAGATCTCCCCGTCCTCGCCGAGCGGCGCGATGTCGCCCGTGTCGGGATTGATGATCGCGACCTCGACGCCTGGGAGAGCCTGGCCGATGGTCGTGCACTTGCGCTCCAGCGACTTCTCGAAATAGCGCGTCATCGTCATCACGGGGCCCGACTCCGTGAGCCCGTACGGATTCGTGATCTCGCGCATGTACATGCGCGACTCGGCCTGGCGCATGCGGTGGGTCGGACACGCCGAGCCGGACATGATGCCCGTCCTGAGCGAGCTGAAGTCGTAGTTCTCGAACGCCGGGTGGTCGAGCATGGCGATGTACATAGTGGGCACGCCGTAGGTCGCAGTGCACTTCTCCTTCTCGATCGACGACATGACGAGCATGGGGTCGAACTTCTCGAGGAAGACCATCGTCGCGCCGTGGTTGACGCAGCTCATGACCCCGAGCACGCAGCCGAAGCAGTGGAACAGCGGCACGGGGATGCAGACCTTGTCCTTGGACGAGAGGTTCTGGCACGCGCCGATCCAGAAGCCGTCGTTAGCGATGTTGTAGTGCGTGAGCTGCACGCCCTTGGGGAAGCCCGTCGTGCCGCTCGTGTACTGCATGTTGACGACATCGTGAGGGCTGACCTCGGCCTGACGCTCAAGATAGCGCTGCGTCGTCGTGTGGCATGCGAGCGCACGGACCTCGTTAAGCGAATACATTCCGCGGAACTTCTGTCCGCCAAGGAAGAACACGCGCTTCAGGTGCGGGTAGCGCTGGGAGCGCAGCTCGCCGCGCGGCATGGTGGAGAGCTCGGGAATGAGCTCCTGCAGGACCTTGACGTAGTTGCAGTCGCGGTAGCCTTCGATGATGAAGATGTTCTCCGCCTCGGACTGCTTCAGCGCGAAGTCGATTTCCTGCGACTTGTAGTTGATGTTGAGCGGAAGCAGGATCGCGCCTATCTTCGCCGTCGCGAACATGAGCACGACCCAGTGGGGGACGTTCGTCGCCCAAAGAGCGACCTTCTCGCCGCGCTTGACGCCGAGGGACATGAGGCCCTTCGCAACGCGGTCGACTTCCTCGCCGAACTCGTACCAGGTAAGGCGGTAGTCGCGGTCGGAATAGACGACGGCGTCGTTTTCGCCGCAACGGGCGATCGTCTGGTCGAGAAGCTGACCGAGCGTGTAGTTGCGAACGATGGGAAGGTTGTGCCACGGAACGCCCGTCGAGACGCTCTGCGTGAACGGCGGCTTGCTTGGCGCTGTGCCAAACGGATCTGAGAGTCTGAATTCGCTCATTGCTTCTTTTCTTTCTGGTTGGAAACTTTAGGTTGATGACGATGATGGTGGTGATGCGCCAGAAGGCGATGTCCGTTCAGCACCGGAACGCCGAGGTGGTAGCGTATCGCAAGCGCGCGGACGATAAAGATCGTGACGCAGCAGACCGTGCCGCAGATGCGCGCGTCGACGCCGCACCAGAACAGGAGGAAGTAGAATATGCCTCCCGTTGCGCAGGCGAGGGCGTACAGTTCCTTGCGGAAGATGAGCGGCACCTCGTTGATGCAGATGTCGCGCAGCACGCCGCCGAACACGGCCGTAACGACGCCCATGACAATCGCGCACCACCATGCATGCCCGTCCACGCAGGCCATCTGATATACGCCGCTGTTTACGTGGAGCGCCTTCTCAAGGCCGACGACCATGAAGAAGGAAATGGAGAGCGTGTCGAACACGAACCACGTAATCTGCTCGGTGATGAACCTGCGCCCGAATATCCACACGAGCAGCACGGCGAGGAGCGTATCCAGGAAATACGCGATGCTCGAAAGCCAGAACGGCTCCATGCCGAGCATTATGTCGCGCAGCGTTCCCCCTCCGAGCGCAGTGACAAGTCCAATGACGTATGCGCCGAACCAGTCGAATCGCTTCACGGACGCAAGGCGCACGCCAGACATCGCGCCCGCAAACGTCCCGAGGTGCTCCAGGAGCGCATAGAACGGATCGCGCCCCAGGAATTCCGCCAGCTGGGAATACCATTCAGTCATAGCGCCACCTCCTGTGGAACCACAGATACTGCTCTGGATACTCGCGTATCGCCTTCTCTAGCCGGTCGTTTACGAGCTGCGTCGCCTCGTCGCGATCGTCGTCCTTGCCGAGCCTAAGCGGCGCGTCTCCGACAAGCCTGTACATATAGGGCGCGACGCGGACGAACGAGCCTACGACCATGGGCGCGCCAGTGCGCATGGCAAGGCGCGTGGCGCTCGTGAACGTGTAGGCGGTGCGCCCGAAGAACTTGAGCTTCGCGCCCTTCTTCGTATGCTGGTCGACGAGAATCGTCATCGCCGCGCACGTCTCGCGCCACTGGCGCATGATCTCCGTCGTAAAGCCGTGGTTCTTGTCGATGACAGTGATCTTTCCGCGGAAATGGTGCTTGCGCATCCACGAGCCGACGAGCTTCGAGTTCATCGTGCGCGCTATGGCGATCATCGGACGCGCAAAGGAAAGCAGGTTGGTCGCCGCCTCCCATACGCCGTGATGCGCGCTGACGAGGATGATCGGGACGTCCTTCTCCTCAAGGAGCAGCCTGACCGCCTCCTGGTTCGCGGACGCCACGTCGATATGGTCGCGCCAGTTTTCGCCCGTTATCACGCCCGGTACGCAGAGCGCCTCGGCGATGTGCCCGGCAAGGTGCTTCCAGCTCGCCTTCGCAATGCGCCTGGCCTCCGCCTCGTCCTTAGCGACCCCGCACTTAAGCAGGTTCTCCACGGCAATCCTGCGCCTGCCGGGGAAAAACGGCCAGAGAAGGCCGGCAAAACCGGCCCCCCAGCTGTACGCATGTCTCTGGACGAAGCTTAGTCCCATAAATAGATATTATATCAAAATTATGGGGAACGTGGGTAATGGGAACCAGGGCGGACCAAGGCTGACGCATTCACCCTGTCTTCTCACCGTCTGTACCCCTTGATGCTCGATACGATTTTTGGTATTCTATTGACATCTTAATGGAAAAGTCCACAAACATGTAAATAAGGGGTGCGCGATGACAATCCAAAGAGATGACCTTCTCAACCGCCTCGTCGAAGCTAGACACAATGGCTTTGTCAAGGTCCTGACTGGCATCAGGCGTTGCGGCAAAAGCTATCTTCTTTTCAACATATTCAAGACCCGTCTTCTGGAAAATGGAGTGCCGCCCGACCACATCATTGAGATAGACCTTGAACATCCCGTAACTGCAGACCTCGTCAATCCAATCAAGCTCGACCGCTACATCCGATCCAAGCTTGTGTCCGACGGGAAGATGAACTATGTGCTCATTGACGAGATACAATACTGCGGCAAAGCTCTTCCAGAAGGACTCGACATTTCCAGAATCCACCCTGACGACCGCGAGAGGATGTTTGTTGATTTTTATCGGGTCCTGAACGGGTTGAGAACGACCCCAAATGTCGACGTCTATGTGACTGGATCCAATTCCAGGCTGCTCGCCTCCGATGTCGCGACGGAGTTCAGGGGCAGAGGGCACGTGATACAGGTTGCACCGTTGTCCTTTGCCGAGTTCATGCCTCTTCGCGCCTCCGAGCGAAACCCATTTAAGGTAATCGAAGAATATCTGCTCTACGGAGGACTCCCTGACTGCGTCCTCGCCCAATCGTCTGCGGAAAAAGAGGCGTACCTTAAGAATCTTTACGCCACGATCTACCTCCGTGACATTGTAGAGAGATACCGCATCAGGAACGATCTGCTCCTTGAGAAAGTGATTGACGTCGTGATGAGCGATACCGCGACGCTCACGAATCCGACCAAGCTCGCCAATGCCGCAAAGACCGTCGCTGGAATCGATGCGAGCAGGAACACCGTCGTCCAGTACCTTGACCACCTTGCCGACGCCTTTCTGATCAGCAAGGCGGAGCGGTTTGACGTCAGGGGACGGCGCCACCTCGACTACCCCGTGAAATACTACGCCACTGACACGGGGCTCAGGAACGCGCGCACCAACTTCCGCCAACCGGAATTCACGCATCTCATGGAAAATGCCGTCTACTGCGAACTCGTCAGGCGTGGCTATTCCGTTGATGTCGGCGTGGTCATGTTTGATGCCCGCAAAAATGGCATCCATCAAATGCGGCAGTATGAAATCGACTTCGTTGTCAATCGTGGGCCGAGACAGATGTACATCCAGTCCGCCTATTCCATCCCCACCGCCGAGAAGCGGGAGCAGGAAACCTTCTCGCTACGACACACCGGCGATTCCTTCAGGAAGGTGGTGATAACGAACGACCCCTTCCAGACCAGGACGTATGACAACGACGGCATCGCATATATCGGCCTTGTCGATTTCCTCCTCGATCCCAAGTCGCTGGAAACTCTCTGACAAACCACGGACAAACTCAGACGCGCGGCGCTTACGCTTGTGCCATTCCAAGTCATGGCGAGCGTTAGTGAGCCCCGTCCGTGTAAGTCCGTGATTCCTTTCACCCTTGACGAAGCCACTCAATTTAGTGTAAGATATACGTATTTTCAATTCAAAGGAGTGCAAAAATACCATGGCCAACATGACATTCTCACTGGATGCGCCCACCAAGAAGCGCTTTGTTGAGTTCTGCGACAATGTAGGGCTTTCGGCATCTTCGGTAATCACGGTGTACATCAAGACCGTGGTTCGGGAGAACCGCATTCCCTTCATCATAGAGGGCCCCCATGTTCCGAATGCCGAGACCATAGCGGCCATGGAGGAAGGCGACCGCATTGCACACGATCCCAACCATCCTTCGTACTCCGACCTCGACAAACTCTGGAAGGACCTGGCTAAATGAAGTATGTCGTCCGTATCTACCAGATACACGAAGACATCCTCGTTCTTGAATTGACCCGCACCGGCTCCCATTCCGATCTGTTTTAAACCACAGACCAACGCGGACGTGCGGCGCGCGGCCTCTTGCGACTTTGCTTCGCAAAAATTCCACAAAACGGCAAGCGGCGCCCTTGAGCACAAACACAACATGTGATATAATCTTCTCGCTTTCGAATTTATGGACAAATCCATATAATTGCAAACGGAGAATACACCATGACCATTAGACGCGACCTGCTGCTGGGACGTATAATCGACGCAAAGCACAACGATTTCGTCAAGATCATCACCGGAATCCGGCGGTGCGGCAAGAGCTATCTCCTTTTCAACCTCTTCAAGAGACATCTCCTCAAAAGCGGCGTCCGAAAAGACCATATCATCGAAATAGACCTTGAAAACACAAGTTCCAAGCCTTTGCAGAACCCCATCACGCTTCTCTCGCACATCAAAAGCCGCATCAAAAAGGACGGACGATGGACATACGTTCTCATCGACGAAATCCAGAACTGCCAGAAGGTTCTCCCTCCCGGCACAGACCTGAGCCTCATTCATCCCGACGACCGCGAAAGCGCGTACGTCACATTCTACAGCGTCCTCAGCGAGCTGCGGACCATGAGGCGCGTCGATGTATACGTCACCGGCTCCAACTCGAAGCTCCTCATTTCCGATGTCGCCACGGTATTTCGCGGACGAGGCCAGTCCATTCAGGTCACGCCACTTTCCCTCTCCGAATTCATGCCTCTCCGCAAGGGGCGGGAATCTCAGGCCATATTCGACGAGTATCTGACATTCGGCGGTCTTCCCAAGTGCGTACTGTCCAAGTCCGACGCAGAGCGGAAAGCCTATCTTGACGACCTTTACCGGACAATCTATCTTAAGGACATCATCGAGCGCAACAGCATCAAAAGCCCCGAAACGGTAGAGCGTCTGCTTGACGTTGTCATGAGCGGGATCGGCGGCCTTACCAATCCCTGCAAAATTAGCGACACAATGAACACGGTTGCCAAGCTCAACACCAATCACACGACCATAGGCAAGTACCTCGGCTTCCTCAAAAACGCCTTTCTTGTCTGCGAGACGAAGCGGTACGACGTAAAGGGACGACGGTATCTTGAATCTCCATGTAAATACTACGCCACCGATACCGGACTCCGCAACGCCCGCGTGAACTTCCGGCAAAACGAACCAACGCACCTCATGGAAAACGTCATCTACAACGAACTGCTTCGCCGCGGATACTCGGTCGATGTCGGCGTAGTCCAGCTTGAGACCCGTGCAGCCGGAAAACACGAGATTCGCCAACACGAAATCGACTTTGTCGTCAATCAGGCCGACGAGCGCATCTACATCCAGTCCGCGTATGCGATTCCAGACCCGGAGAAACACGCGCAGGAAACATTTTCCCTTCGCCACGTAAAAGACAGCTTTCGCAAGCTGGTAATCACCGGAAATCTTCTCGAAAAGCCTTGGCGCGACGACAACGGCATAACCTTCATGGGCATCATGACGTTCCTCCTCGACCCCAAGTCGCTGGAAACCATCTGATAAACCACTGACCAACGCAAAAGCGCATCCACAAATCCGCCAAGGTGCAAATTCTCGGGTTAAGGGGGTATTTTTCAACAACCTTTCGAATTTCACCCCCTTAACTTGCCATTTCGCGGCAACTACCCCAAGTACATCCTCACGCGCAACGATCCCATCCAGCAGCGCAACGGCATAATCCACCGCAACCTTCCAGAATTCATGCGCGCCAGCACCACGTTCTGAACCACAGACCAACACGGACGCGCGGCGCTTACGCTTGCGCCATTCCCAATCTGGGCAAGCGTTAGCGAAGCCCGTCCGTGAAAGTCCGTGGTTATTTGAACCACAGACCAACACGGACATGCCTCGCTTATGCTCGGCATTGAATTCCACCGCATTGACCGATTCAACAATATTTTGTACAATATTCTTAACAAACCAACAACAGGAGTCTCCCATGATCAACCTCAAACCCAGCGAAGACATCGTTCCAATGTCCGAATTCCGCAACAACCTCTCGGACTGCGCCGCGCGTGCGCGCAAGAGCGGTCGCCCCCTTCTGCTCACGCAGAACGGACGCGCCTCGTATGTGTTCATGGATCTTGCGGCGTTTGAGGAAATCCGCGAGAAGATCGAGAAGATGGAGGCGTACGCGGATCTTCTCGCCGCCGAGGGCGAGGCCGATCGCGGCGAAGTTGTGTCCATTGAAGATTTCGAGAAGGAAATCCACGAGCGCCGCGCCCGCGAAGACCACAAGGCAAAATCGAAGACGAACCGCTCAAGAAGCATGTAATCGAGATACTTTCCGTTCGCCATTGCCTTATGCGAATCGACACTCCCCGCCAGCTCTGACCCGCTTCGTTCCTGTTTCATCGAACCACAGACCAACACGGACGCGCCACTCCCCATGGAGACGCGGCATCTTGCCGCGTCAGATGGGAACACACCTGGACGCACCGAGACATATCCCCCGCGCCGAAGGCGAGCCGCGAAGCGGTGGCTACAGGGGTGTGCGTCTCCTTGTGTAGCACCCAGCACAAGGCACCCCGTTGATAGCAAAACCACAGACCAACGCGGACGCGCGGCGCTTACGCTCGGGTTGAGAATCCTTCAGCCCAATTTATGATTATGAAAACCATTTCTCGCGCTCATGAGACGCTGCCTCTGTTATTCGTCACAACTTTGCACAGGGCGAATGGGAAATCCATTACTTCGGCCTTCTTCATCATCTATCTCATGGTTACCTGATGAATTATAAGAAAGCGCATATGCATAATAATACATATAATCCTTGTTTTCAGAGCTCGGTGTTGATGACCATATATAACTCCACATATAATATGAATCATCAAGCCTATTGCGAAAACCAAAGCGAGCACAAGGGAGAAAAATGCTGTTGGACGAATAAGCGCCTTTTCCCGAAATGAGAAACCCACTGACACCATTTTTGGTAGTAAATAGCCATGTGCATTTACTATTAAGGCTGCTCAGTTCCGCAAATGTTGGCATACGCCAAGTGCCCCCCCATTGCACATGCGCCGCGTCATGTTCTGGCGCAAGAACATAGTCTGCCGTTAGCCAGCCCTCATTCCGCAACTTCTCCTTTGTTTTGCATGTCGGCGTATTATATCGAGCAAAAGAGAAACTGGCAGACGAACCATCGTTCGCCACCCACTTATTGTTAACCCACCTGTAGCCAACTGTATCGCCCCACCAGAAGTAATAGCCGTACTCTTCAGGCTTATCTGCGCCGATATTTGTAGTGGCCCAATATGGGCCGCCAGCCCAGAGCTGAACCTTACCATGCGGATCAGCCGTCCAAAACGGATAGAGCGTAATCGACTTGTTCGCCGTATAGGATGCACCAAGTTCGTACACTTTAGCTCCGCCGTCGCTCGTCGACCAGCCTGTTTGCATATACCTATCACGCGTGAATGCAGTATTCTTCAGTACAAGTGTTTCATCATGAGTCTTCGTCGCCGTCTGCTGCGTTCCGGTTCCGTTTGCGCCTGGCTTGTACGTCACCGTATATGTATTCGCTATCCAGTACGGATAGAGTATAACGGCCGCGTTTGCTGTGTAGGATGCGCCGAGGTCGTATGCCTTTGCCCCGCCATCGCTCGTCGACCAGCCCGTCTGCGTATATCCGGAGCGTGTAAATATCGCGTCCTTCAGCGCCAGAGTCACTGCATGCGTCTTTGTCACCACCTGTTGTGCGCCGCTTCCGCTTGCTCCGGGTTTATATGTAATCGTGTATGTATTAACCGACCAATAAGGATAGAACGAAACCGCCTTATTCGCCGTGTAGGACGCACCAAGGTCGTACACTTTCGCTCCGCCGTCGCTCGTTGACCACCCAGTCTGCGTGTACCCGTCCCGTGTAAATATCGCATCCTTCAGCTTCAAGGCCACACCGCCCGTCTTCGTTGCCGACTGCTGAGACCCCGTTCCATTCGCTCCAGGCTTGTACGTCACGATATATTTAATAGCCTCCCAGTAGGGATAGAGTGTTACAGCCGCATTAGCCGTGTAGGACTCGCTGAGGTAGTATGCCTCCTCGCCGCCATCACTCGTCGCCCAGCCACGATGCACAAACCCATCCCTGGTGTATTTCGGGCCATTCAGCACAAGGGGGACATCGTGTGTCTTCGTCACAGTCTGTTGGTCCCCGGTCCCGTTCGCTCCGGGATGGTACGTCACAACATACGTGTGGGCCGTCCAGAAAGGATAGAGGACAAGAGCTGCATTAGACGTGTAAGATATACCAAGGTCATACGCCTTCGCTCCGCCGTCACTCTTCGACCATCCAGTCTGCGTGTAACCTTCGCGCGCAAATATCGCATCCCTTAACACCAGCGCAACGCCATGTGTCTTAGTGGCAGTTTGCTGCGATCCGCTTCCGTTAGCGCCGGGCTTGTATGTAATGGTGTATGTTTTCAACGTCCAGAAGGGATAGAGCGTAATCGCCGCATTCGCTGTATAGTATGCGCCAAGCTCATACGCCTTCTCTCCGCCATCGCTCGTCGACCAGCCCACCTGCGTGTACCCATCACGTGTAAATGTCGCACTCTTGAGTGACATAGCCACGTCATGCGTTTTCGCCGCCGTCTGCTGTGCTCCGCTTCCGCTTGCGCCAGGATTGTAGGTCACCATGTACGTATTCGCTGTCCAGAAAGGATAGAGAGTAATAGCCGCGTTCGCTGTATATGACGCACCGATGTTGTATGCCTTCGCGCCGCCGTCACTCTTCGACCACCCAGTCTGCGTGTACCCATCACGCGTAAATGTCGCACTTTTCAGTGTCAGAGATACGTCATGCGTCTTCTTAGCCGTCAGCTGTGATCCGCTTCCATTCGCGCCCGGCTTGTATGTCACCGTGTACGTTTTTGCCGTCCAGACAGGATATAGCGTAAGCTCTGCGTTTGCCGTATATGACGCGCCTATGTTGTACGCCTTAGCACCGCCATCACTCGTAGCCCAGCCAGTCTGAGTGTAGCCGTCGCGCGTGAACAATGCGCTCTTCAATGTCAAAGCCTCGCCATGTGTCTTAGTGGCAGTCTGCTGCGATCCGCTTCCGTTAGCGCCAGACTTGTACGTAATGGTGTATGTTTTCAACGTCCAGAAGGGATAGAGCGTGAGCGCCGTGTTCTCTGTATAGGACGCGCCAAGGTTGTATGCCTTATCACCACCATCGCTTGTCGACCACCCAGTCTGCGTGTAGCCGTCGCGGGTAAATATCTCGCCATTTAGCGCAAGTGCAACCCCATGCGTCTTCGTTCCCGTCTGCTGGGTTCCACTTCCGTTTGTTCCTGGCTTGTACGTTACCGAGTATGTATTTACAGTCCAGAAGGGATAGATCGTCACGGCGGCATTTGCCGTGTAGGACGCGCCGAGCCCGTATGCTTCAGAACCACCGTCGCTCGTCGACCACCCTGTCTGCGTATATCCCTCGCGCGTGAATATCGCACCCTTCAGCACGAATGCAACCCCGTGCGTCTTTGTTCCCGTCTGCCGGGAACCGCTACCGTTCGTTCCCGGATTGTAAGTTACCGTGTACGTATTTACAGTCCAGAAGGGATAGAGCGTGACCGCCGCGTTATCTGTGTAGGACGCGCCAAGGTCATAAGCCTTCGCCCCACCTTCACTCACACTCCAACCCGTATGCGTGTAGCCTTCACGGGAGAACAACGCGCCCCTCAACGACAGAGGGACATCGTACGTCTTTGTCGCCACTTGCTGCGCTCCATTTCCATTCGCACCGGGCTCGTACATAATCGTGTACGTGTCTACCATCCAATGCGCATAGAATGTCACATCGCCCGTCACTATCGTTGCCGCACTCACCGGCGAGCCTCCAGTAGCGGAAGTCCACCAGTTGTCGAACATATAGTTGTCGCGCGAGACAATCGGCAGCGTTCCAACAGGATCGCCAACCACAACCGACCGTGACGCACCACCTTTACCTCCGTTGGCGTCAAACGTCACAGTCACTATCGCCGAGACTGGGTCTCCACCAACCTGTTCGCCTCCATCCTCGGGATGCATTCGAACGCGAATAAAGAATGTCCCGTTCGCCGCTTTGGGCGTTGCGCGCACCAACAGCTTGCCATCCGAGGAAACGCCAAGCGCAACATCTACATTTTCCGACGAGAACGAATCGTCCGCTAGTGAAGACGCCCCCTGCACATCAAAGACCGTAGCAAGGTTCTGAGCCGTCGCTGACGCCCCCAAACTAAGGCCATCCACATTCACTTCAAACGAAAGCGCGCCATTGGATACCACCGCTGGAAAATCTATCGTCACGTCATCCTTCTCGAACGCTTTCTCCACAAGTCCATCCGCGCCAACCGCATACGAGAACCATGTGCGCGAAGACCCCTTCGCCGTCTTGTAGGCAATGTCGTTCGACTCTGCCCAGCTGCGAAACGCATTGTACTGCTCAACTGTCTTTATATTCTTGCCCAAACGAACATCCGCCATGCCCGTCAAGGCCTCCGATACGTCGACACCAACGCCTATCTCTGGGAAAAGGTTAATCCAGTGCGCGTAGCACGTCATGTTGCCAGTCACAACCGTAGTGGCGGAAATCTGCGTGCCGCCGTCTGGAGACGTCCACCAGCCCGCAAACACATAACCCGTTCGCAGCAGCACAGGAAGTTCTCCAACCGCATCACCGAACATCACATAGCGACTTCTCACGTTCACTTCTTCGGCATTTGTTACAAAGACAACTCGCGGCACCTCTACAAAACTAACCCTGTCCACATCTATGCCCGGGCTCCTCCTCATAAGTCCCTTGATGCGATCGGCATCCCCTATCGATACATACACACTCGTTAACCCACTGCAACCGGAGAACGCATAATCCCCGATACTCGTCACGCTGTTCGGTATCGTCACGCTCGTCAGTCCACTACAATTGCTGAACGCACCATATCCCAGAGTCGTTTCGTCTGTCACCACAACCTTCTTGAGATTCGGCGGAATGTAGAACGTCCCGTAGCCTGTGTATGACACCGTTCCGAAGATATATCCAAAGAGTGCGCTTGAACTCCCCGTATTGCCACGCATCGAGCCGACAAACGGCAACGTGATCTCTTCAAGTCCGATGCAGCCAGAGAACGCGCCTGCCCCGATGCTCGTCACGCTGTCAGGTATCGTCACGCTCGTAAGTGCTCTGCAGTAGATGAAGGCATCAGACCCAATGCTAGTCACGCCGTCGGGTATCGTCACGCTCGTGAGCCCGCTGCAGCCGGAGAACGCACAAGACCCGATGCTCGTCACGCTGTCGGGTATCGTCACGCTCGTGAGACGGCTGCAGTTGTAGAACGCACCATATCCCAAAGTCGTTTCGTCTGTCACCACAACCTTCTTGAGATTCGACGGAATGTAGTACGTCCCGTAGCCGGACGAAGAATAGTACTGCCTTGTCGCCGTTCCGCCTGTGTATGACCACGTTCCGAAGATATATCCAAAGAGTGCGCTTAAACTCCCCGTATTGCCACGCATCGAGCCGACAAACGGCAACGTGATCTCTTCAAGTCCGCTGCAGCCGTCGAACGCGGCCGACCCTATACTTGTAACACTGTCTGGTATCGTCACGCTCGTAAGTGCTCTGCAGTAGCTGAAGGCATCAGACCCAATGCTAGTCACGCTGTCGGGTATCGTCACGCTCGTGAGACCGCTGCAGCCGGAGAACGCACAAGACCCGATGCTCGTCACGCTGTTGCCAATTGTCACGCTCGTCAGCCCGCTGCAGCCGGAGAACGCATATGACCCGATGCTCGTCACGCCGTCGGGTATCGTCACGCTCGTAAGACCGCTGCAATCGTAGAACGCACGCTCCCCGATGCTCGTCACGCCGTCGGGTATCGTCACGCTCGTAAGACCGCTGCAACCACGGAACGCCCCATTCCCGATGCTCGTCACGCCGTCGGGTATCGTCACGCTCGTAAGACCGCTGCAACCACGGAACGCCCCATTCCCGATGCTCGTGACACTGTCAGGCATCGTCACGCTCGTAAGTCCGATGCAATCATAGTACGCATTATCCCCGATCCTCGTTACGCCGTAGGGGATAGCAACACTTGTCTCTCTGCGAAGATCACATACAAGTACATCGTTATACAAAAGCAATAAGCCATCTATTGTTTTATATTTCGTACTATCTGGGGCAACAACAAACGACTCAAGACTGCCGCATCTAGAGAACGGATTACCATCGATGCTCGTCACGCTGTCAGGTATCGTCATGCTTGTAAGCCCGATGCAGTTGCAGAACGCAAGGCTATTGATTTTTTTCACACCGTTAAGGATTGTCACGCTCGTAAGATTGGTACAATTGTAAAATGCACAGCTCCCCAATACCGTTTCATCTGTAATCGTAACTTCCCTCAATTTTGCAGGGATGTAGTATGTGGGGCCAACGTACGCAGATTCAGATTGATGCGTTGCGACACCGCCAGTGTACGAACTCTCGCCGAAAATGCTGCCAAAGAGCGAAGTGTTACTATTCGAGTTGCCTCGGCGCTCCCCCACGAACGGCAGTGTAATCTCCTCAAGCCCGCTGCATCCGGAGAATGCACTCATCCCAATGTTTGTCACACTGTTAGGAACTGTTATGCTCCGAATATTTACACAATCTTTAAAGGCCTCGCGCGCAACACATGTAACTGCGCGCCCTTCTATAACCGAGGGGATTTCACATCTGCCATCTTGACCTAAATCGTCCGGCCAGAAATTAACGCCTTTAATGCTTATCGTGCCTTCGCTGTTCACAACTGCATCCAAGTAGTAACGCCATTGCGCCACATAAACAGTATCTGCGGCTGGAACAGCACCAGTGAAATGCGGTTCCCATCCTATAAAAATAGAATGTTCGCGAGTCACTGTCGGCGCGGACAGTGCAGTGCCGTAGTCCTGCGTCACACGCATGCCGCCCGTTCCGCCATTCGCGTCGAACGTCACCGTGTACTGGTTCACCTGCCATTTCGCATACAAAGTAGTCCCACATGCCTTGTCCCATGCTCGCACACTCTCTCCTGACGCGGCGTAGTACTGCGTCCCAGTACCATTATTGCCATCCCAGTAACCGCAGAACGTATGACCAATGCGCGTCGGCACTTCAACAGACGGCATTGCGCTACCGTAAAATATCACGTTCGTAGTGCCACCCTTTCCGCCCTGCTGATCGAGAGTCACTGCATAACCCCAATGCGCATACAGCGTCGTAGCGCTCTTCTTATCCCATGTATGAGCACTTGCGCCAGATGCGGTGTAGTACTGCGTCCCGCTTCCGTTCACACCTGTCCAATACCCGTCGAACACAAATCCCGCGCGCGTCGGCACAGTAATGGACGGCATCGCAGAGTCATACAGCGCAGGCACCCGCTGCGTTCCCCCATACCCGCCCTGTTGATCGAGAGTCACTTCGTATCCCCATTTTGCATATAGTGTGGCACTGTAATCGCAGTCCCACACAGAACCTTTGCCAGAAGAGGCATAATACTGCCAGTGGCCAGTACTAGACCAATAGCCGCAGAACGCATAACCCGAGCGCGTCGGCACAACAATGGATGGCATCGAGCTGCCGTATGTCGCCGTCACGCTCGACGTTCCACCGCTACCGCCTTGCGGATTAAGTGTCACGATATATTGATTCGCCGTCCATTCTGCGACCAACGTCGCCGTCTCCTCTTTCTTGTCCCAATTAAGAGCACTTGTGCCATTTGAATAGTAATACCGTACACCACCGGCCCCCAGATATCCGTCAAATGAGTAACCTCTACGACTCGGCACGGTAATAGACGGCATTGCATTGCCGTATTTTACCTCGACACTAGACGTGCCGCCACTGCCGCCATTCTTGTTAAGCGTCACAATGCATTTTGTTGCCGGCGATTTTTCCCACCTCGCGTACAATGTGTAGGGTTCTGAATCCCATTTTGGAGTTGCCATCCAAACATGAACGCAATTACCTTGTTCATCATAATAACGCAATGTCTCCGGAACACCTGGAAGGTAGAGATCGCCACCTCTGAAAGTACCGTAATAACCCGTAAACGTGTACCCTCTACGCGTAGGCACAGTAATTGACGGCAGTGTGCTGTATTGACTTCCAACTATCACGGAATCAGTACCACCGCTCCCTCCCATTTTATCTAAGTACACCGTGGAATAGGCGTACAAATCCATAGCCAACATCGCCATCGCAGCGGCAAGGAACAATGCTATTCTCTTTTTCATCTCACTTACCCTCCTCACGCGTTATAGCAACAAACGTCTCATTGTTGAGTTTCATCAACTTGCGAGATTGGTTAGCACCGCCAAGATATTCTCTCGACAACACCGTTTCAGTTCTGGAGGCACTTCCTTTGATCGATTCGAGAGTACATTCATAGAATGTCCATCCAAGCCATTCCACAACCACATTCGGCGGAAAATGGCGATGTCGCACCGAAATGGAAGCGATGACAAGAAAATAAGACAGTGTCAAGGCCAGCCCCTCGGCAGTAGTTGGATTAAAAACGAACATCGGCATGACGTTCTTGACGACGAAACCTACAGTGACGGTCTTTTGCTCCTTGCAGGACACAATCTTGCACAAGTCAAATGGTTCCGCCCAAGAGACGAAATCCCTTCGAGACACCAAGCATACCCAAATATAACCAATCACCCAGAACACCGTAATCACCCCCAATCCCGTCCATTCGGCGACAAGGTTTTGCCTATCACCAGTAACAATCGAGTTAACATCCCTGATGGCGACCAGTAGCCAGAGAGGTGTATAGGCAAGAAACATCAGAAAGAAGCTTGTAATGGCATTCATTTTACATCATCCTTCCCATGCTTTCGCGCTTGAGACCTCCACAGGGCCCTCGGTAAACGGGTCGACCATGCCCCGATTGCAGATTACTTTGATGAACTTTTCCGCATCACTTTTGTCGGTCAAATCAAACTTTCCTTTGGAGTACGTGATCCCAAAGGTCTTCGCGACATCCCGCCGTTTCGTTTGATTCCCAAGGTCGGCAACTCTTACGGCATTATACCCTAGGTAACGTCGAGGATTGAGTCCTGTAAGCGAAATTGCCGCCAAGGTTTCAGCACCTGAAATATACTCAAGTTTTGCGACTTCCTCTGCCTTTTCCTTAGCCACCTTCTTACAGATTGATTCCGAGACAAACGCCTGTGCACCGGCGATTGTCATGAAATAGAGCTTGTCACCGACAATTACAGCATCAATCTTCGTGGAAAGCGTTAGTATCTTGTCGGATATTTTTTTATAACTAGAATCAGCATACCAGAATTTGTGCTTCAGAATGGAAAACGGTTTTCTGAGACTCAAGAATATGCAGCACTTGCTATCATCGCAAATTGCGATTGCATTCGGATCAATGCTGTCGGCACCACGCTCGACGCTTTCCGTTGCCCACACGTCGCAAAAGTCTCTGAAACATTTCTTCACTCGCCCATCTTTTCCTGTGATGACGAATGCTTCATTCTCGTCCAGTGGCGTTCCGTCATACGGCCTCACATCGAAATCATCAGAGATGATTGGTTTCTTATCTCCGACATACCCTGTTCCAACTTCGTTGAGATAGGCAATCCAATCCTCTTCTGGACGTATGGACATACTATGCGCGGCATACGAAATCTCGCCATTCTCAGGAGAACGACCTATGCAAATCGCATGAAGACTGTAGCGATTGTCTTCACACTTCGCCAATGCCTCGAATGACTTACACAGTTGGGCGGTTTCATTTGCAAATGTGCTACGCATCCTTGCTCCCTCCAATCAGTTCGCATCAATAACCGTCATCAAAACCATTTCCACGCCAACTCGGCATTGTGCTCCTGAGCGTGACCGATAATACCTATACACCGACGCCCCACGTTCATTGCAGGCAGTCTTAATTTTCTTTTTAAGTGTAAGCGTACGGAGCATCGACAAGCTATCAACTTCGTTTAGACGCTCATCTATATAACGATCCAGCATGTGTTCGTCCAATACACGATCAACACATTTAGTGCAACATTCTCCCATTACAGGCCACCATCCATTAAACCTCGAATCAGACGGATGCCTATATGACGGAACCTTCTTTGCGATAGTTGTTCTCATCAAATACGGAACAGCCGGAAAACTTCTCTTTGTCGCGATCCTTGTCCGCTGGGCTTTCCTCATTTTCATCTCTCTTTCTTCCGCGCCTGTTGTTCGCACGCTGACACCCTCGGCGCGACGAGAGAGTGGCGTACATATTCTGCCCTACTTCTGCCCCACGGAAAAGGACGAGGGCGGCGTTCCTATCCGTGTCGGGAATGCCGCCCTCCAAATACAATTGAAGCGGCGCACTCCCTGATTCGTATCTCTAGAGAGGCACCGCTAAGAGCCTTGCATGAAATATGAATAGAAAGCGCGCCGCGTGGATTACCAACGCAGCGCAGCAATCGTATCTCGCCTCATGCAGTGAAAATTAGCGGTTTTCTCTAGAAGCTACAATACGCTGTTGCGTACGTCGGCGGATGTTGCCACCCGCCCTTGGCGGACTCCGCTTTCGCGTGCCGCCGGTCCCGGGCCATCCAGCACCCGGGAGTATGGAAAAGATCAACTTGTCATGCAGTTCCCCGCAAGACAATGCAATTATACCATACTCCGCTTCAAAATGGCAAGCGCGGGGAATGCTGGAATATCCCCACCTTTGGGAAACGCTACCGAGCCCTCGGAGGGCCTTGCGCGTTTTTGCGGGCTTCAGAGGGTTTTTGGAGTATGTTTTGCCGCGAATGCGAGTGCCGTCATCCCGTC
>SUWC01000111.1 GCA_015061665.1 Lentisphaerota bacterium | reverse complement strand
GCTACTTGACCGTCAAATACAAGGACCTTGCCGACTGGAGCGACGTCAAGACGGCCACTGCGCCGGCGCAATGCATCGACAAGGTCCGTGATGTGATACGGGCGAATCACCTCCCCCCGCTCTACGTCATCATCGACGAATACGACAACTTCACGAACGAACTGGTCGTCTCGGGGCGCGACCTTGAGTACAACGCCGTCTGCGGACACGACGCGAAGGGCGACATCACGAGGGAGTCGTTCTTCAAGGCCTTCTTCAAGTCGTTCAAGGCGGGGCTTGCGGACGGAACCGTGGGGCGCACGTACTTCACGGGCGTCCTCCCGATCACGCTCGACGACCTCTCCAGCGGATTCAACGTGGGGACGGTGGTGAGCCTTGACGCTGACAAGCTCGGAATGGCAGGGTTCACCGAGTCCCAGGTGAGGCAGTATGTCGACGAGATATTCGCGGAATACGAACTCGATCCCGCGATCAAGCCCGCAGTCCTCGCGGACCTCAAGGCGTTTTACGACGGCTACCAGTTCCTTCCTGGCGCGGAGCCGCTGTACAACTCGACGATCTGCAACTGGTATCTTCGCGGCCTTGTCTTAGGGCGCAATCCGCCGGTGGATGTCATCGACGCGAACGTCAGGACGGACATCGGATGGTTCCGCCGCCTTGCGCAGACGCCGCAGAACGCGCTTGCGAAGCTGCGGGCCTACATCGAGCGCGGCGAAGGGGAGAAAGCGTTCAGAAACGAGCTCTCCTCGAAGTTCGGACGCGCGAAGTTCTTTACGGAGGAGTTCTTCCCTTACGCGCTGTACTATCTTGGACTCCTTACGTTCGAGAGTCCGTTCAGACTCAACATCCCGAACCTGACGATTAGGAACATGTTCGTCGACTACTATGACGAGCTTTCGGAGTTCACCAATGTGAGCGAGGCGCGCAATGCCTTCGTCGGCGCAGCGGAATCACTCGCGATGGGCGACGGTACATGGAAGGCGCTTTTCGACGCCTACTGGCAGCACTACGTGAAGGCGCGCATTCCCGCCCAGGCGTTCGACAAGATGAACGAGAACTTCTTCCGCACGACTTTCACCTCGCGCTGTCTCGACGCGCTTACCGCCTTCTACTCCTTCGAGACCGAGTACAATTCGTCCGAGGGGCGGTGCGACTTCCTCGCAATCCCGAAGCCGGGCTTCGGTAAGCCCGCGATGCTCGTGGAGTTCAAGTACTTCACGAACGCGGCGGCGGAGAAGGGGAAGGTCCTCGGACGCGGCGAGCCCGACGCGGAGACGGTCACGCAGGCGCTCGCCTACAGGAAGGCGCTTTCCCGCCGCCCGGACTGGAACCGCGAGATCCGCGTTGCCGTCGTCGAAGTCTGCGGCAACACCGGCTACAACTGGTTCGATATAACCTGATTCTCATCAGCCGCGTGGCCCATCGCGCGTTTGAAGGGGGCATGCTTCGAATCGAAAGGGGCGCGCCACTATGACAAGTAACAATGAAAACAGTTCCTACTGCATCGTTGACAGCAATGCATTCGATGGGCGTATCATTTCGCCTGGCTGCGCAAGCGCCATGCGCTCGGCGTGACGCCCAGTTTCCGTCGGAAGAGCTTCTGCAGAAAGACTGCGCTGTCGTAGCCGCACATGTTCGCAATCGCTTCGACCGACGAGTCCGTGGCCGCTAGCAGTTCGCAGGCGCGCTCAAGGCGGCGGGCGTGGATCGCTTCCAGCGCCGACTGTCCCGTCGCAAGGCGGAAGCGCATCTCCGCAAGACGGCGCGAACAATTCATGCATGACAGCGCCTGTTTGGAACTCAAGCCTTCGCAGGCCATCGTCCTGATCTTCTCCAGCGCCTGCGCCACGCCCGGATAGTTCCTGCGCAGCCGGTGCGAGGAAGCTCTGCGAATCAGACCGAGGACGCCGAACGTGCATGTGGCTACGGTTTCCGCACGTGAATGGATGAGCTTCTCCAGAAGTTCCACGCTCATGCGCCCCGCTCCGGCCAGGTCAGGGG
This sequence comes from Lentisphaerota bacterium, assembly GCA_015061665.1. Lineage (GTDB taxonomy): Bacteria > Verrucomicrobiota > Kiritimatiellia > RFP12 > UBA1067 > UBA1067. The sequence goes on along the minus strand of SUWC01000111.1, from coordinate 5,842 downwards.
CGACGCTCGACAGGGTCGGCGTCGTGTTTTCGCATATAACGGCATAGTTGTCGACACCCACAACCGAGATGTCGTCAGGAACGGAGAGACCGACGTCCGCGCAGGCGACAAGAACGCTCTCGCCGACGTAGTCGTTCGCGGCAAACACGCCGCACGGTTTCGGCAGGCGCTTGAGAAAGCCGCAGAGATCCTTGTGCCAGCGAGCCATGTCCTCGGCCTTTCTGCGGAATTGAAACGAGAGCGGCGTTTTGCCATGGAGTGCAAGAGCTTCTTTGAACGCAGTTTCCCTGCTGACGCTCCATGGTGCCGGAGAGAAGTTTGGTATGAATGCGTATGCGGCGCAGTCGTTGGAAAGAAGCTCTTTTGCGGCGGTTCTGGCTGTTGCGACCGGGTCGTGCTCCACGTAGCCGATTTTCCCTTTCATGTGCGCGACATCGTCGCGGCATGCATCAACGTAAACGACCGGAATCCCCCCGAATACCGCAGACGGGAAATGCTGTGCGTCGCGCGCCAATTCGCAGATTGCGCCGCATGGATGCCATAGATCCAGCAAATCGGCTATCTTGTGGTGGTTTGGCTTGTCGACCGTCTGTATTCGCCAATTGTGCTTGCGCGCACTGTCGATCGCACCTGTCAGCCTTTCTGTGTACGACGGACGGTTGTTTGAAAATGTTCTTATAAAGAGAATCGTATCCATGCCGGAAATTTTACCATATTTGCGGATGTTGCGCAATCGTTTGTGTTAATCTTTCGTAAATGTTTGTGTCTGCCAATGAGGTTGTGGTACAATATGGGTATGAAAATTTCCGCCAGTTTCTTCTGCAGAGCGAAGAATGCGCTTTTTGCATCCCTGCTTTTCGTGTTTGCCGCCGGGCATGGCGCGGAAACGAAGAGCCGCACGGCCGTCCCGATGCTGCCGGGCGAGAACTGGTGGGGGCTGGGCAGCAACTTCGGGCGCTCGCCCGACACGTGCAAGCGGCTTCCGACGGGTGGATTCATGCTCGAAGCCGGCAACGACCGCGCCGCCGCGGTTGACGGGACGCGATACAACGGCCCCGCTAAAATCGAAGTGAACGTAGATCTGATGCGTCTTCCGTATTTTCTACGTGAGTATCAGCCGGTTCCCATTGAGGAGGAAAAGAAATGAACATTCGCCCCGCATTCGCCCTGCTGCTTTCAACTTTGACGACAATCCGGGCCGACAGCGCGCCGAGGGCCTGTGGCATATTCACGGACGGCGCATTTTATACGGGCTGCAACTACTGGGCCTCCCATGCAGGCGTCTACATGTGGCGCGACTGGAACGGCGAACAGGTCGAAAAAGATTTTGCCGTGTTGAAGCGAAACGGCGTGGATGTCGTCCGGGTGTTTCCGCTCTGGTCGGACTTCCAGCCGCTGACGGCGACATTGGGCTATCTAGGCGGATTCTGCGAGATGACGCAGGCGGGACGTCCTCTTGAAAACGAAGCCGGCGTCGATGAGACCATGATGGCGCGCTTCAGATTCATGTGCGACGCTGCGGCGAAGAACGACATGAAACTTGTCGTCGGGCTGGTGACCGGCTGGATGTCCGGACGTTTCTTCGCGCCGCCGGCGCTTGAGCGGATGAACGCTGTCGCGGATTCCGAATCGGTCATGTGGCAGGTTCGTTTTGTGCGTCATTTCGTGCGGGAAATGAAGGATCATCCCGCAATCGCAGCATGGGACCTCGGCAACGAGTGCAACTGCATGGGCAAGGCCGAGTCGTCCGCCGACGCGTGGAACTGGATGAACACGATTACATCGGCAATCCGCGCCGAAGATCGATCACGGCCGGTCGTTTCCGGGATGCACAGCTGTCCGTCTGACATGAGCAAGCCGTGGAACCTTCGCCATCAGGGAGAACTGAACGACATTCTGACGACGCATCCCTATCCGCTCTTCACGCCGGAATGCGCGAACGACGACTTCGACACGATGCGCAACGCCTGCCACCCGACTGCGGAGTCGCTGTTCTACGCAGGCCTTTCGGGAAAGCCGTGCTTCATCGAGGAAGTCGGCGATCTCGGACGCTGCACGGCCTCGCCTGAAAGGTCTGCGGCAACGGTGCGCGCCGGGCTCTTCACCGCATGGACGCATGGCTTGCCAGCCTATCTTTGGTGGTGTGGCTTCGATCAGGACAGGTTTGACTTCGCGCCGTACTCGAGAAAAGCACTGGAGCGCGAACTTGGACTTCTGACGGCGAACGGCGAGCCAAAGCCCACCGCACGCGAGATGGCGGCCTTCCGGTCGTTCCTTGCAGAATTCCATTATGCGAAACTGCCGAAAAGACGGATTGACGCGGTATGTCTCGTCTCCGAAATGGAAGATGGATGGACCGCCGCTTTCGGGGCTTTTCTTCTTGCGAGGCAGGCTGGTTTCGACATTGCTTTCGCCGGAGCTGAGCAGAAGTCCTGGCCGGAGTCGAAGATGTACATCCTGCCTTCTGGATCGGGCGACGACCCTTATACGCTTGGAGCGTGGAACAGAGTCCTTGAAAAAGCGCGCACCGGCGCGACGGTTGTGATCTCAAAGGGAAACCGCACACGCTACTCGGGATTTCTCCAGGCGACGGGAAATCAGATTGAGACGTTCAATCTCCAGCCGAGGGAATTCAAATTCTCCTTCAACGACGGCAAGACTATCCTTGGCGGAGACGAGACGACGACGGTGGTTTCGTCCGTCTCGTCGGAAGTCCTGGCGAAGACAGAGGCCGGCGATCCCGTCGTGACGGTCAAGACTCTCGGCGACGGGAAGGTTGTGTTCGTGAATTTCCCTGTAGAGATATTTGCGGCGCACTCGTCAAATTGCTTTACGGGCGACGATCTGAACCCGCTCTATGTCGTCTATCGCAAGGCTGCGTCGCTCGCGGGAATTGAAAGAGTTGTTTCGTGCGACTGTCCTTCCATCGGACTGACAGAACATGTCCTGGACAATGGCAAAGTCATAGTCGTCGCAGTGAATTACGAGCCGCATGCAATCAAGACCGCGTTTGCCGTGACCGGGAAAATCAGCAAGGTGTGGCGCGGACGCATCTCAGAAGATGCGGCGGAGATAGGTGCGAACGACGCAGCTGTATTTGAAGTGGAGCGCAAGGAGGGCGGGCTATGATGCGTAGCGTGTTTGCTGCATTGTTGCTATGCTCGGCGTGCGCATCCGCAGCCCCGTCCGTTTCGTATCGTACGATTGCGACGAACGAATGCCGCAGGGTTGCGGAGGTTTCGGATTCGGCGATGGGCGTCTGCCTTGAAGGAAGGCTTCTGTATGTCATTGGAGGCGGAACTCTTTACGCGCTTGATGTGGCCGATCCCCTGAACCCCGTCGCCGTAGGCAGCCTGTCCGGCATGGACAACAACCGCCAGATCGCCGTTTCGGACGGTTTTGCGTATGTGGTCTCGCGTGAAACGGGCATGCGCATTGTCGATGTTTCTGATCCGAAAAACATGAAGCTGCGGTCTCTATACGATTCGGTGGAGTTCGCGACGGGAATAGAGGTCGCCGGAAAGACGGCCTTCGTTTCCGAGCGCATCTACGGCGTCGAGGCTGTCGATGTCTCCAACCCCGACCGTCCACGACACATCGCGATGCGTCCTACATCCGAATCGCAGTCCGTGCGGTATCGCGACGGCTATCTGTACTCCGGTGAGTGGGGCCTTGGAAGCGTGACCGTTTTCGACGCGCACGACATGCGCGCGTTCCGGTCCGTCGGCAAGATCGACCTTGGCGGCTATGGCGACGGTCTTGACATAGACGGACGATATCTCTACTGTTCTACTGGACACGACGCGCGCCATAACCGCGCCGACGCGCTGAATGGCGGAGATATTGTCGGAGCCGGGCGCGGGCTCGACATCTTCGACCTTGCGGATCCCGCGAAGCCGCGGCATGTCTCCCGAGTGGATTTCCCCGTGTTCAAGCCTCGCAACGAGGATTTCTGGACGGTTCGCGTCGCAGACGGATTCGCATTCTGCTGCGACAGCCACAACGGACTGTTTGTCGTTTACGTCCGCAAGCCGGAGCAACCTGAAATAGCTGCAAGATTCTGCGTCCCCCAGGGCGGAACGGTATGGCCGAACGTCCCCGGCCAATCCTCGTCCGGTCCGCAGCCTGGCTCCGTTTGGCCGTCCGCTGCGATCAGTTCCGTTGCGGTCGGGGAAGGGTGTATCTACGTGACTTGCTCCCCAGGCGGACTTTGGGTCGTTCCTTTTCCCGGCGTCCATCCGAAGATGCGCGAACATGGTGCGGCGCCGATAAACTGCGATGCAGGCGAAAAGTATCCGACAGACATGAAGTCGTTCGCCGTCTACCGTCCGTCCGCCGCAGGCCAGGCCCGCACGGCATGCATACGCGGCGATGTTGTCTACGCGGCGTTCGGAAATGCAGGACTGCATGTGGTCGGTATTTGTCCAGACGGATCGTTCAGGAAGATCGGGGAGCTCCCCGGCGGAAGACGCGTGACGGACTGCTGTTTCGTCGGCGACAGGCTTGTGACGGCAGAGGGAGTCGACGGCTGGGCGGTGTATGCGCTTGACGGCGGACCGGCCGTGTTCCGCGAAGTCGCGCGGCGGGCATCCGGACGGAAGGTCGCTTTCTGGTGCTGGAGCGCAGGCTCGGACAGAGTCGTGCTCTCTACTAGAACAGGTCCGTATGAAGTCGTGGATCTTCGTGGTTTCCAATCAGGCAAGCTGCTCTGCAAAATGAATGTCGCCGCATGCCAATGGAACAAGTATCTGCCCGACGGACTCGTTGGCAACCGCCTTCCCGCTTTGTGTCCGTTCCGAGGACTGGACTGGTTCGACTTTTCTCGCGAAACGCCGACTGCGGTCCCGTGTACGGGGAACGAACCGCATCCCGTTGGAGATCAGGACAGCGGAGTTTGCGTGTTCGGAGCGCGGTATCTCTACACAGCGCGCGGGAAATATCAGCTGGTCGGACCGGACGGTTCCCGCTCGGAGTTTCGCGACCTGCCGCCGGATGGACATGGAGTGCGCTGCTCGGGAATCCCGCGCTCGGACGGAAGGCTTGTCGTGGTGACAAGCCGCCACAGACGCACTGTCGCCGTATATGATTTTGCAGAGCCAGACAAACCCATTCTGCTCCGCGCGTACACATTGTCCGGCAATCCAGACCTAGCGGCGTTCTGGCATGGACGCGCCGTTGTTCCCGCAGGACACCAGGGTCTTCTTCTCGAACGATTGCCGCAGACTGATTTGAATTTTACAACAAAGTAAACAAACAAGGAGAGAAATGATGAAACTAGTTAAAAAGTGCAGAAAAACGGTGGGCGCAATTATGTCCGCCGCGTTGCTGACTGGACTGGTTGCGTTCGGCGATGGTGTGACTGGCTACTATACTGGGCAAAGTGGTTCCCCTGACAAGCTGAACGAGACTGCCAACTGGAAGGATGGTGTCCGCCCTGGCAGATTCAACGATGACGGTGTCACAAATGGCATGTATGGAGCCACGATGGTCTTTGACGACCAGGCGACTGGGGGCAACGGGTCTCTTCAGACAGCTAATCTAGCATCGATTTCAAACATCGTATTCAAGGGTGAAATGGCGAAGGCATTCTCAATTCAAGACTGGAATATGATTCGGGTTGAGCCAGGCGGAAGACTTGAAATCGAGGCGGACAGCGGGAAGACGCTCTCGTTTGGAGCAGACACTAAATTGATGATAACCGATGTGTCGTCAGCTGGGCAGTATATCGACATCGTCAACAATTCGAAGGAGAATCCGCTTCTGCTAGGTTCGTTCGGCAATGAGCAGACTGAAAATAGCCAGCTCTATCCTGAGTTCCGTTTTTCTGGAGAAGGCGACATTG
>SUWC01000110.1 GCA_015061665.1 Lentisphaerota bacterium | reverse complement strand
CGCAGACAGCACACAGTTCTGAGAATGCAGACTGTCGGCAGAAGCGGACGACTGACTGTTGGTCGAGACGGGCGACTCGATTGCAAGATCATAATCCGTTGGATAAATGTATTCCGTCACGGCTTTCGTCACATACCCTTCACCTGAACGCACAGCGACATGGGAGGCATCGATGAGGTCAACATCGTCACGATCCAGAAGCTTCTTGAAAAGTGCGGCCGCATCAGCGACATGACTGGAACTCTCGAATCCGACCGCCTTCAGAGCTTCGCGTCCCGCACCGACCAGCCGCACGTCGCATTCGAGCAGATGTAAAGGCTCCTCATTTTGACGTTCTCTGAAATACTTGAAGACCTTCACAAGATTATCAGGCGTATTGGTGACGCGCAGATAGACCGTCAACCCCTCGCGACGGGACACGATGGAAGATCCCTCCGGCCAGGTGAGCTCAAGCCCTTTTTCTGAAAACCGAGACTTCCATTTCTGTTCTGTCTCCCTGTCCCATTCCTTCTGCTGCGCTTCCTCTTCAGCCTCTCTTTTCGCCCGCTCCTCCTCAGTCTCGCCGTCATAATTGGCTGGGAAAACGCATTCAAATGTTATCAGCGGGAATGAAAGCGTATCCATTCCCTCCGGCGGCTTCTCCTGTCCAGGCAGCATCATCGATGCGCACAGCATCAACGTCATCAGCAGTTTATTCATTCGTGATTCCTTTCCGTTCCTTAACTGATAGTTCACAAGTATATGCTTGATAATGATGACATTATACCACATTCCGCGGCAGATGCGCCGTGCCTATGCAAGCGACTCGCACATCGTCTTTTCGTCGTGCTACCTGGCCCATCTTTCGAGGTGGCGGAGGATGAAGGCGAAGGTCTTCTCGCGTTCCTTCTCCGTCTTGAGGGCGCACTCCCACACGACGATTAGGTTCCAGCCATCCGCAGCCCACGCCTTTTCGTGCTCCGCGTCGCGGCAGACGTTGCGCCGGAACTTGGCGTCCCAGAACTCGCAGTTGGATTTCGGACGCGTCGCCGTGGGACAAACCGATGTCTGCACGAGCTTGCGTCCGTCCCATTCCCACCCATGCTGGTGCCAGAAGCATCCGCGCACCTCGATGAGCGTGCGGCACTTGGGGACCACGATGTCCGGATGGCCCACGATGCGCTTGTCGCAGACGCGGAAGCGGTATCCGTTCGCCCACAGCATCTTCCTCACGCGCATCTCCGGAAGCGTGTCGCGCGAGTGTATCGCCGACATCACCTTAGAGCGCATCTCCGGAGTTATCGTGTCCATACCAATTTCTCACTCCGCACAACATTATGCCAACGTCGCGCCATCACGGCCGCAAGCGCCAACACTTCAAACCGACATCTTTTCATTTTTCCGACTCCTTACCGCTTTCTGCTCCGCTGGCCGAACGGACTGCGAAAGCACACCTTGCCCGTCGGCGTCGCGCCGCGCACAAGTTCGCGCCCGCAACGCGGGCAGAAGTCTATGTCTTTTTCATCCATGCAGCGACAATTCCCTGTTCGCAAACATTATATCAAATCCGCGGCAGATGCGCCGCGAGCCGATCAATGATGTATGTAATGGCCGTAAAGAATCCGGCGGTCTTTGTCGTACACGAGAACCATCCCGCCGTTGTTCCTGTGGATGCAGCAGTAGGAAAGATAGTTTTCCGGCTTCGGACTGTCGGACGGAATGACGAGATGCATCATGTCAGGATGTGGATTCTCGTCTCGCGCGTTCACATCTGCATTGTCCATAGCATTGCTCGCAAGCATATAACCCTGCGCCTTCGCGAACGCGCGGAAAGACGCTTCTCCGACATTGCCGCGGACAGTTGCCCACATCCTCGTTACAGACCGTCCGGAATGCTCGTCGCTTTTGAACACCACGTCAGTGGCGTCCGCCGGCATCATTTTCGCGCGCATCTCCCGCTCGAACTTGCCCATAAATCCTTCTCCCTCCATCCAGAGGCAAGACAAATCTCCTGCCGTTTCAGCGTTGTGTGATTTCAGCATCGGCGCCGCCGCGATATCCATTTCCTGCAATACCTCGATCTTGTCGAGATACTGTATCTGCGTCAACGAGCTGAGCAGCGTTTCAAAATCAAGTGGAATGCCGTCGCCTTCATCGCCATTCTTTCCACTGGGTATCTCATAGCCTGCCATCTGCAACGCCGTCTGCGTGACATTCAGAAAGGCGTTGTACCGGCGGAATGCGGCAACATCAGGCGGGACAATCTTGTCGTCACCATCTTCGATTGCAAACTGCAGGACACGAGGCAGATCGGCATTCTCCAAAACCGCCATCTTCCCAATCGGGGCCTTGAGCTTCGCCCTCAGGACGAGAACCGCATTGGTTCCCTCGGCAGAGCACGAAAGTTCCACCTTCTCGTCCTTGCAGAAAAAGTCAGGCAGCGCGCCGTTCAGCTTCTCCACAATGAACTCCAGCGCATCGGAAAGTCTGTTCGTGGCCGAGAACTCGCCATATCCGGGCTGTGCGTACGTCATAGGCGGCTTGAGATTCCGTGCCCGTTCCGGGAAGACGTCCATTGTAACGTTCGGATAGGCGTTCGAGGCAACGACTGCAACGTCCGCCCACCCGATCTCGCCCTTTGCAATCTTCGCAAGCTCCGACGACTTCACCTTGATCTCCGCCTTGCCGGGAACGCATCCGACAACGCAGACAGCGGCTGCCGCCGCAACGCACGCAATCATCATGTTCTTCATTGATGTCTCCCTACGATTGTATCCGGGCGAAGTCGTCCTCAAGCGCGCGAAGGGCTGTGCGGGCCTCGGGACGCGCCGTCGTGCGACGCGAGGGCGCGGATAGGCCCTTCTCAGCGAGCGCGGCGCGTTTCGCGGCGCGCGAGGCACGCCACTCGTCCCATGTCATGCGAATGACCTTGCGCTCTGCCGCATCAGCCATTCGCCCAAGCAGATCTGTGGTGGACTCAATCTCGGCCACCGCGGACTTTACGTCGATTTCCATGCTTGACATTATACCATATCCGCGGCAAATACGCCGCGGATTGCCTTTCCATCTCTTTGCGCACTTTGCGTTCTTTGCGGCTAAACGCGCGCTTCAAAGGCTACTGCTGGGAAGCCTCATTTACTGCTGTCATTACATTGGCCCACGGTGGTAAAAGCCGGCGAGATATGCAAGCGCTGCCAACGCGACGATCCACGCCAGAAAATTCTTACGGATGAATCCAGGCGAGGTCGTCCTCGAGAGCCTGGCGGCGGTCGGCGGCAAGGCGCTCCCAGACGTCGGGCGTAAGCTCGAGTCCGGCAGCCTTGAACTGCGCGATGAGGTTGTTGCGGCGCCATTCGCCGACGTCCTTCTTGCGCATCTCGTAGTCGGGGCGCGTGCGAAGCGCCTCGTCGACGGTGTATAGGTAGAGCTTGCCGTCCTTCATGCCCGGCACCATCTCGCCAGTATCGCGGTATCCCTCCACCGCGTCCCACGACGCCTCGTCGAAAGCGTCCTGCGCGTTGCGCGCATCCTCCGGCCAGTCCTTACGGTCGATCATATCCCGAGTTCCTTTCTCATCGGCTCCGCCAGGGCGGAGTCCAGCACAAGCGAATCGCCGTTGCGCCTGTAGATGAGGCGCTGTATGGCCGGCACGGCGTAGAAGACGAGCGTCGAATCGGCGAGCGCGGCATACTCCTTGACGTTCGCGCTCGAACGCGCATAGCGGCGCATAACGTCCGCAGTCGGCACATCGTGCCCTCCTGCGAGCACGCGGTGGCTGATGCGGAGCGGCAATGCCGCCGGCTCCGGCATCCATAGGTAGTAGAGAACGACCGTGTAGCCGCGCTTCTTCGCATCGGCGAGCAGCTTCAGGTGTCCGCGCCCCGAAAGCGTCGTCTCGAAGGCGAACGACGTGCGCGCCTCTATAAGCGCGGCGATGCGCTCCAGCGTTAGCTTGCCCGCCTTGATCGCGGAGAGCCGGATGTCCGTCGGCGACATGCCTTGCGCCATGAGGTCGGGGTTTACGTACTCCACCGCGCCGGCGTACTCGGGCAGGTATCTGAGCGCAAACGTAGACTTCCCGGAGCCGTTCGGCCCCGCGACGACATGGCATATCGGTTTCGTCTCTTCAATCATTCTTCTGACATTATACCATATTCTGCGGCGGATGCGGCGCGCAATATTTTCGCATCATTTTCTGTTCGGGACAGAACGCGGCCTGCACGGGAGACGAGGCGGCGGATCGCGGCGACCGGGGTGGGCTCTGCGTCCGTCATCTGAAAGCGCGGAAAGAAGCGCGTGACGTGCAGCGGAATCTCCGGCGAGACGGAGGCGATGCGCTTGCCGGATTGCCGGCTCAGTTGATTTGGGAAACTTTCTTATGTCAATGTAATATCATATTCGACGATGGTTTCCAACGACGAAATTACACTGTGCTACAACGGCGGGCGGAAGGGGCGTAGCGAGTGGAGTGTCCGCCAAGGACTTCACGTCCCATCGGCGGACGTCGACTTGAACAGGCGGAAGCATATGATGCCAAGGACTATGAACACAATCACCGAGACGATCTGTATGATGACGCGCGACGGTATCGCCAGCCATACGGCAGTCGGGCCGTTCTCGCCGTTCAGCACGTCGACACCGTCATAGAGCGGAAGCTTGATCTCGAACCGCACCGGATCCTGCACGCGGTCGACGTAGCCGAGGATCGCCTCGTCGTAGCGAGGACGCTCCGCGCCATTCACAACAACAAGCGAATAGGATTCATCCGGCTCAGCGATGAAAACAACATCATACCGTGTGACCTTGAAACTCACCGGCAGGTCATCGAGCGACAGCGGCGGATTGTCGTCGTTCCCAATCTCGATTCTCAGCTCGCTTTCCCGCACTTCGCGTCCGAATCCAATCTCGAGGCTGCGCCTCTTCTCTCCAGGAAGATTGACGGCGCTGATGCGCCCCGACGCGAGCGGATGCCAGCGCGCGTCCATGCGACGGAAGACAGCGACCTTGCGCGAGAAGTTGCGGTCGGTCGCGTTGATTGCGATCGCCGTCATCGGAAGTCCGAACACCGCGGTCTCAAGCACAGTCTTCTTCGCCTTCGAGTCCGTCTCCACCGTGCAGGCAGTCAAGACGTCCATCGGCGGCGCCGCAACGAACGACACGCTGTGATTAGCTTCGTCGACAACGCGCGTCTTCGCGGCGCGGAAGGCGTATGGGATGTCGCGCCCCTTCGAGTCGCGGATACGGAGTTCGCTCCTCAAGGCATCTTCGCGACCCTGTGTCGTCGCCGAATAGAGCATCGGATTGACGCTGACGGCGACAGCGCACTCTTCGGTGACGACGCCAGTCACCGGCCAGGTATGCGGCTCCTTCGCGGCAAAGGCGGCGAGAGGAAGAATTGCGAGTAGAATCGACTTATGCATGGTCTTCGAACCTTTCCCTGAACTTCATGTAGAGGAACGCGCCGACGATGAGGAGGACGCCCGCGAGCGCGAAGATGCCGACGCGGACCGGCGTGGTGAGGTGCGCCGTGTCTACGACGAGCACTTTCGCGACGGATATGCCGAGCAGCGAAAGCGCGCAGATGCGCGACAGGCGGCTGCGGCGCACAATGCCCGCCCAGAGTCCGCCGAACGCGGCGAGAAGCCACGCGACGGACACGGTGCCTGTCTTCAGCGAAGGGAAGAAGACATAGCCGAAGATGCGCGCCTCGCCGGTGAAGAACATGAACGCCGCGGCGAGCGCGAGGATTGCAATCGGGCCGACGCGCCTGCGGTACGCGATGAATGCGGCCGCGGCGGGGAGCGACCAGAGACGGACCAGCCGCAGCACGAACTCGGAGAAATACTCGCCGCCCGAAAGCTGGACCAGCTGGGAGACCGAACGCTGGCAGTAGGCGAGCGGCGCGAAGTGGAAGAGGGTCGCAAACGAGACGACGATCAAGATGACCCACGAAAGGATGCCGAGGATTTTCTGTCCCGAGCGCATCTCGGCCTCGGACGCAGCAACGGCAATCGCCGCCCACGAGACTGCCCACCATGCCTTCCCGAACAGCAAGACCGGCGAAATCGCGAGAAACGCGAGCGCGAAGACGAGTAGGATGTTCACCGTCGCGCGGTCGGCCCAGCCGCGGCGGATTGCCAGCGTCGCGACGGCGAGATACGCGGCGACGAGTCCGAGGAGTATGAGGCCCGCGTAGCTGCTGGAGAACGATTCGCGGAAGACCGCGGCGAGCCAGGCAAAGTAGGCGACTGCATTGATGCAGAGCCCCGCCCATGCAACTGCGTTGCCGACCTTGCCGCGCGTCTTCGACCCGACGATGACGCCCGTCATGTAGAGCGCGTGGACTGCCGAAAGGAACGCGAGGTTTACGAGCACCGCAGACTGTCCGCCAGAATTCGGATGGGATGCGCTCCAGACAAAGCACATCAGGACAGCCAGCATGGACGCGAGGAAGTCGAGAGCCGACCACAGGCGCTTGCGCGAGACATAGAACGCGCCGAGGTTCAGGACGAGAAGGTACGCATCCAACCAGAGCGGGAATCCGCTGTCGCGACCTGCGATCACCGGGACGAGATATCCGCCGACGAGCCCCATCACAGCGATGTAGGGCGAGCGGAGGTAGACGGCCATTACCCCTGCGCAGAGTGTAACGGCGGCAAGCGCGGCGAACGCGAAGACTGGCGAGGCGATCACGGGCGGATCAAAGAATCGGTGTCCAAGTCCGAAGCCGAGGTACAGCGCGACGACGCCAAGCGCGGCTATGGCGTGCCCAAGAAGCGAATACTTCTCCTTCTTCACGAGCCACGAGCCGCCGACGCAGCCGACCATGCCCCAGAAGAGCGTCGCGGCGACACGTCCGGTAGGCCCCATCCATCCACGGTCAATCGACAGTTTCACGAAATAGATGAGCGCGCCGACGATCAGCGTCACGCCGATGCGCACCAGCCAGCGCGTAGCGAATGCGAATTCGCGCGTCATCCCCTTCGGCGCGAAGTCTCCGCGAACGGCTAGCCAGTCCTCGATTCGCATCCAGAAGAGGTCGATCGCCGTCGGCTCATATGAATCGCCATTCTGACTGGGGGAAGCGCCGTCTCGGCGCTTCTCGACACCATCCGCATCCTGACTGGGGGAAGCGCCGTCTCGGCGCTTCTCATCAACATCCTCTTCCTGACTGGGGGAAGCGCCGTCTCGGCGCTTCTCTACAACAATGACATTTTCTCTTTCCTGAAGCGGCGAGACGCCGCTTCCCCCAGTCATTTCCCGCTTCTCAATTCGATTCTTCATTTCGGTTTCCTCCGCATTGTCTTTTACCGGCGCGGACGGCTTTGGCACGGACTTGAGATTTCTGGAGACATCGGCTATCTCGATCTTTTTGCCGAGCGACGACAGCTGGTCTTCGATCCAGGACAGCTTAACGAGAGCCACGATCAGCATGATCGGAACGCCAAGCAGCGCCACGGCTACTAACACAATAATCAGTCCCATTGTTTTACCTCCTTTATTTTCCTATCTGCTGTTTCACCTTTTCGAACGCGGCGCGCATCTCAGCCTCGCGGCCCCAGGCCGTGCGAAGCTTGTCTGGGTCTATGATGCGGCAGTGGCCCGTCACCTTGTTCTTCTCGAGCTTCCAGCCGCCAGACGAGTCGAGGACATCCCACCAGACCATCGAGTCCATCACGTGTCCCGTTATGACGGGGAAGTCCTGCGGAACCATCACCTTGCCAGTCGGCTCCTCGCCGTCGAGAAGGCGCTTGGCGTATCCGATGTAGAACTTCTCGTGGTGGTTGGCAATGTCCTTCAGCACGGACATCTTCGCCCACTTCTCGCCGATCTCGACCTGGCGCGTTATGTTCGTCGGCGTCACGCACTCGACCACGTTCTCGCACGGGCTTAGAGTTCCGTTCGCCCCGAACGCCGTCGCCTTCTCCCCGCCAACGACGGCACCAACCATAGTGTAGACGTACCGCAGCACGACGTCGTCCGGATTGCACACGGCGAGCACCGGAAGCTCGCTCGCGCGGCCCATCTTCGCGAGGTCGGCGTCGTCGGATGGAATCGCCGCGCCCATCAAGACCGCCTGCTTCACCTTGAGCCCGTTCTCGGCGAGACGCGCAAGGACGCGGGCAGTGATGCGTCCGCCGAGCGAATGACCGACGAGCGTCAGGTTTGTCCGCGCCTCGGGCGGCATCATCGCGATCTCGAACGCGAAGCGCCACGACTCCTTGTCCGCCGA
>SUWC01000011.1 GCA_015061665.1 Lentisphaerota bacterium | reverse complement strand
CGGCATTGTCGGGTATAAGGTGTTTAGGTGAGAGTTGTTTTAGCCGCAAAGAACGCAAAGAGCGCAAAGGAAATGTCAGAAGATACAGCAGAATGAACAAGCCTTTGTTTAGTTGCGTGGTGCCAGTGAAGGGCGAGAGGCCTTTCTTTCGCGAGGCGATCGACTCGCTTAAGGCGCAGGGGCTTGGAGACAACTTGGAGATCATTGTGCAGGATGCAGATGTCGAGCCAGATGCGGGACAGAGCGATGCGTTGAACAAGGGCTTTGCGAAGGCGAAGAGCGAGTGGCTGTTTTGGTTGAACGCGGACGATGTTCTGCTGCCGGGGGCGCTGAAGAAAGTTTTGGACAGGATTAACAAGATTGACAGGATTAATTGGATTGCAGGGAATACAATCTACATTGACAAAGAGGATAAAGTCATCGGGACGCGTTGTGACGCAAAGTGGCGACCTTGGTTAGGGAAGAGAATGGGCGTTTGGACTGGTGGCCCGAGTGCGTTCTTTAAACGCAGTTTATGGGAACGATTAGGCGGCTTTGACGTTGGCCTAAGGTATGTAATGGATATTGATTTGTGGACTAGATGGACACAGGCTGGTGTCAAGTTTGCCAGCATTAATGATTATATCTGGGGGTTCCGGGAACATGATGGCTCCTTAACAGGTAGCGGCTGCAACCGTGTTGCTCAATTGGCTGAGTGGGCTCAAGTAGATGAGAAGTATGGCGTTTCATCTCGTGGCTTCTGGCGCAATATCACTCGTGTTGCAAGCATTCTTGACGGCTCTTGGCTCAAACGCAAGATAGATTCAGCCCGGTTCCGTGGTAGGCGTTGGAGCGAGATTGCATGAAATCGATTCTCCACATTTGCGCTGGATGGCAGAAGTGGAATGGCGCGGCGAACATTGCGCGGCTCATCATGGACGAGCAGCGCCGCGAAGGGCATGAGGTGTCGTTTGCGACGTGGGCGAAGGTGCGCGCGCTGCGAGCGGCGGATGAAGTGTGGATTCACTGTGGATGGTTGCCGTGTTTGTGGTGGTCGGCGCTTTGGGGGCGGAACGTCAGATGGATGCCGGAGGCTTGCTATGACCCAGTACGGTTGCACTATCATGGTTGGAAGAAGTGGCTTGTCGGGCCAATAGAGAGATTCAGTCTTCGCCGCTGCAAGACGCTTGTTGCCACTTGCGAAGCGGAGAAGGGCTGGATTCAGTCGTATCTTGGCAAGCATTGCCCGCCAGTTGAGGTTACCGACATCAAACGCTTTTTCCGACTCCATCAAAATGATAAAACAGGTCAGACCCATTTTATCATTTCCAGATCGTCCAGGCCCATACATCTCCTCTATCTTGGGCGCCGTCATCCCCTAAAAGGCCTCTCCTACCTCGAATCAGCTCTTGCCACATATTATAATAAGTGTTCCGTTGAGTTCCGTGCCGTCAGCAATGCCTTTGGCGAAGAGCTTGAGAAAGTCTGGGAATGGTGCGATGTACTCGTTCTTCCGACGCTGTCCGAGAACTTTGGCCTTGTTATCGCAGAGGCGCTAGAGCGTGGCAAGCGCGTGATTACCACCGATGGAGCGCCCGCGTGGGGGGAAGGCTTGAGCCGTGTAGAACGTGTAGATTATGTAGATGGGGAGTTGTGGAGTGGCTATGGCGGGCGGCTGATATATCTGAAGGGATATCGGGATGGAACCCCTACAGAGCGCGTCTTGCTACTGAAGCATGCCCTATCGTCCCTCGTCTCCGGTCTAACGTCCAAATGAGATATTTCAAATGAAGATTTCACTTATAACTGCTTGCTACAACAGCGCGGGGACGATCAGAACCGCGATCGATAGCGTCCTAGAGCAGAAGGGCGTCGAGGTCGAATACATCGTCGTCGACGGAGGATCGAAGGACGGCACGGTGGATGTCATCAAGGAGTATTCTGCACGCTCTGCACGTTCTGCACGGTTAACCTTCAAGTGGATCAGCGAGAGGGATCGCGGAATGTACGATGCCATCAATAAGGGGATTAAGATGGCGACAGGGGATATCATCGGAATTCTGAATGCCGATGACGTGTTGGCCACTGATGACACGCTGGCGCATATTGCGGCACAATTTGAAAAGCATTTCTGCGAAACATTGCAATGTAGGTCTGACCTTCTTTGCAATGTTTCTGATGAAGGCCGAATTGATGCGCTTTATGCCGACATTAGGTTTGTGAGGGAAGGGGCCTGGGTCGAGGCGCTGAGAGCGGCCAAGACAGTGCGGTACTGTTCGGCTGCGAAGTGGAAGCCGTGGATGTTCAGGTTTGCCGCGATGGTGCCGCATCCGTCGTTCTATGTGAGGCGAGAGTGTTTCGAGCGGCTGGGCGGATATTCGCTCGACTACCGCATCTGCGCTGACTTTGAGCTGGAGCTCAGGTACTTGTATCTCGCGAAGCTCAAGGCGGCGTATCTGCCGGAGTGTGTTGTCGTGATGCGCATGGGTGGAGCATCCACCGCTGGTTGGCGCTCGAACGTGGAAATCAACCGCGAAGACCTGCGAGCGCTCCGCTCCCACGGCATCTGGTCGTGCCTCCCGCTTATCTACCTGAAGTACCTCTTCAAGATATGGGGTTTTGTGCTTAGAAAGGGCAGAAAATGAAGATGAAAGAGAAAGACATAATTGAACTGGATTTCATTACGCGGATAAACAAGGCCATGGAGGAGAAGGGGATGACGGCCACGGCGTTGGCGCGGAAGGCGAATGTGTCGCACACCGGCGTCTTCCGCGTGCTATCAGGCGTAGTAGGGCTGTCGTTCGAGAGAGCGTGGCAGTTGGCGGATGCGCTGGATCTGGAGTTCTACCCGATGTTGAGGCCCAAGAGTGCTACAGGGGCTCACCCGACCGCGAGTGCTACAGGGGCGATCCCGACCCGCTCGCCCGACCCGGAGTCCGCGAGTTAGCCGCCTTTTGCGCGTAGACAACAAGCTTCGCTTAGTCAGTCATGCCTCGGTGTAAGTCTTGGGTTGCAGACAGTGTTTTCAAAGGCGGCGTCTTCGCGTCCGTCCTCTCGTGCGACGGTCGGCTCTCGCCCCTTACGCAAAAGGTAGATGCTGCGCGGCTAGACTTTTGATTTCTGCTAACTTTCGTGACGTGCTCCGCGTTTCCCATTTTGCAATGGTACTTGATTCCCTTTTAAAAGAGAAAAGTCGAGTGGACGTGGCGCTTATGGAGACTGTAATGAGACTTGAATCTCGCTGGACATCTGCTCGCGCCCGATAAGTTTTGTTGTTGCGCGCAGGCATCGAGCCCGCGCGTGATGAAGACTTTGAAGAGTCTTTTGTTTGACTTGTATTGACGCTTATGAGAACTGAAGACTTGTTCAGCTACTGATATAAGGGCTATTCGGCTGATGGGAATGGAGTTAAAGGATGTCTTTCATTCGTGTATAATCGTGTCGGGCGAAGCCCGATTCGTGTCGCGGGCATCTGACGGCGACCAACGGTCGCGACGGCGCGGAGACGCCTGGCGAAGGTCGCGGCAAATATAAAGACAACGAAACATCGGTGGGATGCGAACGCGACCTTCATGCCACGGCGTAGACGCGGCGGCACAAGCGGCGAAGCCGCGCGTCAGATGCGCCGCGGTTCGTGGTCGCGCGTAGCGCACTAATAAAACTAAACTACCGCTCTCCAACTCCAACTCAATACTCAAACTTTAGACTCCACTATGCGACGACTACGTAGATATACATACAATGGCGTGACGCTGCCTTTGCGTGGATGGGCGAAGAGGCTCGGCGTGGCGGAGTGCGATAAAGAAATTTATGCCCTGGCAGTTGATTTGCTCTAAAAAATATAGTACAATATAGGGCATAAAATCTTGCGCTAAAAGGAGCAAAATGAGAAACCCATTCAAATATGGTTGCGTAGTAGAAGGAGAATACTTCTGTCCAAGGCCGCAGTTGCAGAAGCAGCTTGCGTCGTACATCGAATCTGGACAGAATGTTGTCATACTGGGCGCAAGGAGGATGGGTAAAACGTCACTCATCAAGGCTACGGTTGGCTCTATGCGCGGCTACAAGCTTCTGTTTGTGGATTTGTACTGCATCCGCTCCATTTCAGATTTTTGCAGAAGGGTGATGACTGGTGTCGGGGAGGCGAGCGCGCAGATGCCGTTCCTTAAAAAGGCCATGTCCCTTGTCGGTCGGCTTCGCCCAGTTCTTTCATTCGATACGAATACAGGCGCGCCGACAGTTGAAATCGATGCGGCAAATGCCAACGAACCGGATTCGCTGGGCGTAACAATGGGAATGATACGCAAGCTGGCAAGTGAAGAGAAGATGTGTGTCGTGTTCGACGAGTTTCAGGATATTCTCGATCTTGAAAACGCCGACTCCATCTTGGCCGAGATGCGATCGACAATCCAGTTTCAGCCAGACGTGCCATATTTGTTTTCCGGCAGCGTCCGCAATGAAATGGCCAGGATATTCGACGACAGCGAGAGCCCGTTCTTCAAGTCGGCAATACAGTTTACCGTTGGAGCGATAGACAAGGACGAATTTTCTAAGTTCGTGGTTTCCCGATTCAATAGGGGCAAGCGGAAGATCGACACGGAGACGGCAAACAGTCTTATCGATTATGCCGATTCGGTGTCCGGCGACGTTCAGCAGATTTGCCAGCTGATTTGGGACTCGACCGATGAAGGGCAGACGATAACACTGCAGGATATGAATGCAGCTTTTGACCTGCTCTTCAGTCGAGAAGGGGAATTGTATGGGGAGAATGTCCGCCAGTTGACTCCACTTCAGGTCTCTGTCCTACGCGCGCTGGCGGGGATAGGCGGTTTGAAGATATTTTCGGAGGAGTTTATGAAGAAAGTCGGCACGACAAGCACAGGGGCGTTGCGCACTGCATTGAAGAGGCTTGTCGCAAAGCGCATGATATACTTGTATGGGGCCGAATATCGTTTTGTGAATCCGTTTTTCAAGGAGTGGATTCGCCGCAAGATGTGACCCTACCGCCGTTGGCGGAAGTGGTTTGGCTCGCTTCCGCCGGGATGAACAGCGCAAAGAGCAGGAAAGACTGTACAAGGCGCACCAGTAGTTAGGCCCGAGTTGCTACGCATTAGTTTCTACCCGATGTTGAGGCCCAAGACCAAGGGCGCTACAGGGGCGATCCCGACCCGCTCGCCCGACCCGGAGTCCGCGAGTTAGCCGCCTTTTGCGCGTAGACAACAAGCTTCGCTTAGTCAGTCATGCCTCAGCAAAGGTCTCTGGTTGCAGGCAGTGTTTTCAAAGGCGGCGTCTTCGCGTCCGTCCTCTCGTGCGACGGTCGGCTCTCGCCCCTTACGCAAAAGGTAGATGCTGCGCGGCTAGACTTTTGATTTCTGCTAACTTTCGTGACGTGCTTCGCATTTCCCATTTTGCAATGGTACTTGATTCCCTTTTATAAGAGAAAAGTCGAGTGGACGTGGCGCTTATGGAGACTATAATGAGACTTGAATCTCGCTGGACATCTGCTCGCGCCCGGTAATTCTTGTTGTGGCGCGCAGGCATCGAGCCCGCGCGTGATGTAGGCTTACATGAGACTTTCCTTTTCTGACCATTGACGCTTTCGAGAACTTAAGGCTTTGCAAGCTACATTCTTTCTTCCTCATCTTAGCAAGGAGCGGGGAACCAAATGCGGATTCGCGCCCTTTCCTTGGTTGCGCGTAGCGCACTAATAAAACTAAACTACCGCTCTCCAACTCCAACTCAATACTCCAACTTTAGACTCCACTATGCGACGACTACGTAGATATACATACAATGGCGTGACGCTGCCTTTGCGCGGATGGGCGAAGAGGCTCGGCGTGGCGGAGTCTGCCCTTGAAGCCCGGCTGATCGGCGGTTGGAGCATCGAAAAGACCTTGGGAACCCCTATCGCCGATTGGGAGCGTCCACGCCCGCAGGAGGTGAAGTATCGGCCGCCGAGGACAAGCTACATTCTCGAAGGCGACGGACGCTTCATGACTGTCAAGGACTGGGCAAAGGAGCTGGGGTGTGCCTACCACGTCATCTACTACTGCGTCCGCTACAACCGTCCGTTCAAGTGCAGCGACGGAAAGTGCATCACGTTCAAGCGTCACCAGGCCTTTGTGTACGACGGCGTCGCGCTTCGCGCCTGCGAATGGGCGGAGCGGCTTGGCATTACGTGCGACGAGTTCCTTCAGCGCTGGAATAGTGGAATGGGAGTAGCAGATGTGTTCAGGGCAAACTGAGGAAAATCGAGCAAAACAAGTGCATGAAGAGCCAAAATGAAACGAAAGTTATACGAGTATCTTGGGTTCAGGCTGACGCTCATAGGCTGGGCGGCGCGCCTGGGGATCGACCATGACGTACTGCGCCTGCGCCTGGCGAAGGGCTGGACGGTCCAGCGCGCGTTCGAGACTCCCGTTGACGAGTCCGAGCGAGCCGCGGCATCCGAGGCGTTTGAGGCGCGCAAGGCGGAGAACAGGGAGCGAACCAAGGCGAAGGTGCTGGAGTACAAGGGTGAGCACAGGACTGTGGCCGAATGGTCGAAGAAGCTGGGCGTTCCCCGCATCACGATAGACAAGCGGTTGCGGAAGGGCTATTCGGTCGGACAGTGCCTCGGGCTCGAGCCCATTGAGTTCGACAACAGCTGGCGCTGTCGCAAGCTGACCTACAAGGGCGAGACGCTGACCACGCGCGAGTGGGCGGATCGTCTGGGCGTCTCGCTGTGCCAGTTCTGCGTCCGCATCAGAAAAGGCTTCCCCGAGGAGCTGCTTTTCGCTAAAAACCGCCGCCATAAGCGCAACGACACCTCCGCCAGCCAGGGCAAATAGACTGCAAAAATAGAGTAATTCCGTCATACATGCAACAAGGCCGCTTCCTTCGGGAGGCGGCTTTTTTGTTCCCGGGGAATGGGGAATGGGGAGCGGGGAACGGGGAACGGGGAACGGGGAATGGGGAAGAGGGGGGTAGTTTGGAGACGCTCGGTCGCCGATATAACTCGATATAACGCGGCTTAAAAACTTGAATTTCGGGCGGAAGGCTGACTGTGAAAATGCTATAATAGCACTGTTTCAATGATGAAGAACAGAACGCTAACACGAATGTCCGACAGAAAGAAAGGAGATCGTGACGATGAAGGCGAATGACGGCGCTGCTGCGAAAAATGCGCGTCTTGCGTCACTTGACGCACTGCGTGGATTCGACATGCTCTTCATAATGGGCGGGGAGGGACTCCTCTGCGCGATTGCATCCGCTCTAGGATTCACAGGGTTTGCCGCCGCCTTCGGGCATGCGGAGTGGCACGGACTCCACTTCATGGACATTGTGTTCCCGCTCTTTTTGTTCATGGCGGGAGTGAGCTTTCCGTTCTCGTGCGCAAAGAGCCGGCAGCGCGGGATGGGGGACGGACGCATCGCGCTAAAATCCCTGAAGCGAGGCCTTGTCCTCGTCTTTCTTGGACTGTGCTGCGGCGGGCTGCTGAAACTTGATTTCGCGAGTCTGCGCGTCTGGAGCGTCCTTGGTCGCATCGGCGTCGCGTGGATGGTCGCGTCGTGGATATATCTTTGCTGCGGCGTCAAAACACGCATAGCGATTGCCGTAGCGACGCTTGCGATTGTCACGGTTGGAACGATCCTCATAACCGCGCCTGGCGCGATCGCTCCGGTCGATCCGTTCTCCGCGGAGGGCAACTTCGGATGCTGGCTCGACCGCACCCTCACGGCGGGGCACACGTACAGGCCGCTCTTCGACCCCGAGGGCTTCGCAGGGTTCCTTCCGTCCATAGTGACCGCCATGCTTGGCATGTTCGCTGGCGAAATCGTCCGGCGCGGCGGATCTGCCGCGACAGCAGACAAGGCGCTCGCACTTGCCGGAACGGGCTGCGCGTGCCTTGCTGGAGGCGTTGCTCTTTCGCTGGTCTTTCCGGTCAACAAGGCGCTTTGGTCGCCGAGCTTCACACTTGTAGCGGGCGGTATTTCGTTTCTTGTGTTTGCCGCATTCTACTGGATCGTCGACGTGCTCGGGTGGCGTCGCTGGACGTTCTTCTTCACGGTTATCGGAATGAACTCGATCACCATCTACATGGCGCAGCGCGTCATCGGGTTCCGCGTGGCGCGCGACTTCCTGTTCGGCGGCCTCTCGTCGCTGTTCCCCGAATCGTGGGGCGCTGTCGTGCTCCAGCTCGGATACATCGCCGTCTGCTGGCTCTTCCTGTATTTCCTCCATCGCCGGGGAGTGTACCTGAAAGTCTGAGGTTAGGCCATGACGCTTTGCCCTCGCGACCGGATCACATAATCTTGCCTCAAGCCGTATTTTTCGCGCACGCGCCGTCCGTTTTGTGCTATAATACACAATATTGTTTTCAAAACAAGGAACAAAAGACAATGAAGATTAAGTTCGGCAAAGTCGCTGAAGAGATAACTACCCGCAAGGAGTTCCCTCTCAAGAAGGCTCAGCAGGTTCTCAAGGGCAAGACCGTTGCGGTTCTTGGATATGGCATCCAGGGCCCTGGCCAGGCGCTCAACATGCGCGACAACGGAATCAAGGTCATCGTCGGCCAGCGCAAGAGCGCGAAGGCGAACAGCTCGTGGAAGCGCGCGATCAAGGATGGCTGGGTCGAGGGCAAGACTCTCTTCTCGCTTGAGGAGGCCGCCGAGAAGGGCGACATCATCATGATGCTCGTCTCCGATGGCTCTGTCGGACAGGTCTGGAAGAGGATCGAGAAGTTCGTCACCCCCGGCAAGTACCTCTACTTCTCGCACGGCTTCGGCTACGTCTACAACAAGCTTACTGGCATCAAGCCCAGGAAGGGCGTCGGCATCGTCATGGTCGCCCCGAAGGGCTCTGGCACGTCCGTCCGCCGCAACTTCCTCTCCGGCGCAGGCATCAACAGCTCCTTCGCGTTCATCCCGAACGGAATGCCCAAGAAGGAAGTCGAGGCCGTCACGAAGGCCATCGGCATCGCGGTCGGCTCCGGCTATCTCTTCCCGACGACGTTCGAGAACGAAGTCACGAGCGACCTCGTCGGCGAACGCGGCATCCTCATGGGCGCGCTTGCCGGCGTGATGGAGGCTCAGTTCTACACCCTCCGCGCCAACGGCCACAGCCCGTCCGAGGCCTTCAACGAAACGTGCGAGGAGCTCACGCAGTCCCTTATCCGCCTCGTTGACGAGAATGGAATGGACTGGATGTACGGCAACTGCTCGCAGACCGCGCAGCACGGCGCGCTCAAGTGGCGTCCTCTCTTCCGCAAGGCTACCGAGCCCGTCTTCAAGAAGCTCTACAAGAGCGTCAAGACGATGAAGGAAGCCAAGGAGGTCATTCGCGACACTGGATGCGCCGACTACAAGGAGAAGATGGCTGCCAAGCTCCAGGATATGCATGACAGCGAAATGTGGCAGGCCGGCGCGGCCGTCCGCTCGCTCCGTCCGCACGAGGCGGCGAAGGGCAATGCGGCTTCCGCAGGCTGGGGCGGTCGCAAGATCGTCAAGTAATAGTCCTAGACTATGAGCGAAGGCGCGTTCTTTCAGGATCTCGCCATGCTGATGGCGGTCGCGGGTCTCGTCGCGATCGCCTTCGATCGTTTAAAGTGGCCGAAGGTTCTCGGCTACATCTTTGCCGGAATCCTCTTGAGCCGCCACACTTGGGGTGGCTCGTTCCTGGCGGACGAGGATTCCGTGCAGACGATCGGACAGCTCGGCATCGTCTTCCTGATGTTCTCCATGGGGCTCGGCTTCTCTACCAGCGACTTGCGCCGTGTAAGGGCGGTTGTGCTTCCGGTAGCGGTCATCGACGTTATTTTGATGACGTGGATAGGATATACCGTGGGGACGCGCATCTTCGGATGGGGCATGGTCCCCAGTCTTTTTCTTGGAGCCGCGATCTGTGACTCCGCGACGACGCTTCTCGCCAAGATGATAGGCGAGCTCAGGTGGGGTGACCGACCGTTCGTAAAGTACGTCATGGGCACGTCCGTGTGCGAGGACATCCTGTGCGTCGGCATGATCGCCCTCATTACGGGAGTGGCCAACGGGCGAGGGCTCTCCGTCGGCAAGGTCGCCCTGTCCATGGGCGGGCTGGGGCTTTTCTTCCTTGCGACCCTCCTCGTGGGCTTCGTGCTGGTGCCTCGCCTTCTGAAGTCCGTCGCAAAGCGCGGCGATGACGAGGCTCTCATCCTTACCGCACTTGGATGCTGCTTCTTCGTCTCCTACATAGCCTGGAAGTTCGAGTTCTCGCTTGCGATGGGGGCGTTCCTTGTCGGCGTCGTTGGCTCGACGAGCGATGTGCGCTATCGCCTCACGCGCCTTGCCGAACCGCTCAAGGCGATGTTCGCCGCAGTATTCTTCGTCTCCATCGGACTTCTCGTCGATCCAGTTACGTGCTTCATGCAGACGCCAAAGATTCTTCTTCTCGTACTTGTCGTTGTTCTGGGGAAGTTTCTCAACTGCACCCTTGGCGCCATACTATGCGGGAAGGGGATCAAGACTTCCGTCCAGCTCGGGCTCGGCCTTGCGCAGATAGGCGAGTTCGCGTTCATGGTCGCGCTGCTCTATGCCGTGCTTACGCGCGACACTGCGAGCTGCATGTACCAGATCGTCGTGGCAGTCTCCATCATCACGACTCTCCTCAATCCTTTTCTCCTTCGTCTTTCCGAGCCATTCGGCACATGGGCCGAAGAACATTGCCCCGCGCGCATTTCCACTGCCCTTGACGGCTACCGACGGATCCTCGACCGCTACCGCGAGTCGGGCGCGGCGCGGTCTGCCGAGCGGCGCGGGATACATTCCTCGCTGATGATACTCGGGACTCTCTACTCCTTCGCCTTTACGGTCGCGATCTGCTGCTCGCTTCTTGCGGAGCGCACCTGGGGGGCACGGTTCTTCGAGGGACACAAGCGCTTCTTCTTCGCGATACTGTTCAATGTGTTTATGGCGGCGATCATCGTCCCCATCATCAAGACGGCGCGCACGCTAGGGAATGCACTTGGCTCCACTGTCACGGGGAAGGGCGAGGCCAACTGGCAGCCTGCGCTTAGAAGTGCGATACGCCTCGCCGTTTTTGTCGCCGTCATCGTACTGTGGTTCGCCGAGATGACGATGGTCAACATCAACCTCGTGCCTCGCGATCCGCGCGTGCAGATTGCGCTGTTCGCCGTGCTCGTCGCGTCCGTCGCCTTCGGCTGGCGGCTCTTCTCGCGCTCGTTCGCGGCCGCATCGCGCCGCATCAAGGAGGCGATCACCGCCGACGAACACCTTCGCCACGAGCGCCCCGACCTGCCGCAGAACCCGTTTGTGCTGACCGAGCCTGCCGAGCTTATCCACCGCGTCACGGTTCCGGAGACGTCGCCTGCGATCGGTTCGACAATAGCGCAGCTCAACATACGCGCGAAAACGGGCGCGAGCGTGTTCCGCGTAGTGAGGAACGGCAAGCTCTACCGCAACCCAGGTCCGACATGGGCCTTCGCGCCGCACGACCTCGTGATTGCCTACGGCGACCACGGACAGATTGTCGCGCTCAAGGACCTTCTTGGAGTCACGAAATGAGAGACGTGCCAGAGACTTCCGTCTCGCTTCTAAAGTCCCTTTCGCAAGGGGCTGAAAGCCGCCGCTGGACGGAGTTCTACGAGAAGTACACTCCATCTATGCGCGCCTTTGTCATGTCGCGCTTTCCCTCGCTCGACCCCGACGATGTGCTGCAGGAGACGATGCTCGCGCTTGCAAAGTGCCTTGCCGGATACGTATACCGTCCGGAGGACAAGGGGCACTTCAGCAGCTATTTGATGGGAATCGTGAAGCACAAGGCGATGGACGAGCTCTCACGCCGCGCGCACGAGTCGTCGGTGCGGCAGAAGCTGGCGCAGAACGTCGACGACGCGGTCAGGGAGCAGGACGAGCAGATGGATGTCTCTTTCCGCAAGGCCGCTCTGGAGGTCGCTATTTCGCAGCTGATGTCCGACGATTCGATCAGCCCGCGTACGCGCGAGGTGTTCAGGCACGTCGCCTTGATGCATGAAGATCCTGTTGCCGTTGCGGACCGCTTCGGGATAACGCGCAACAACGTGGACCAGATCAAGAAGCGCCTAGTTGACAGGCTCGGACAGATCGTCTCGCGTCTCTGCCTGGAAGGCTAGCGCACGAGGCTATTTCAGCATCTGGTCCGGCATTTCGCGACCCCAGACGTCTTGGTACCGCGCTCGCGCTACCGCTTCGCGGATCTGGTCGACCATTTCCGACGTCACAAAGCCCTTGTGCGCCTCCTCTGTGTAGAAACTTGCGACAAGGCCGCGTTTCTTAAGCCAGTAGTCATGGTCCTCCTCGTAATGCCTAAGTAGCTTGCCGCCTTCGCCCTCGCCGATGAATACGACAGGACGCCCCCAGGTGTGGTCGTTGTCGAAGTACCAGTCAACTGCCTTGTCCAGGTCTTCCTGCGTTGCGACGAGGGGACTGAAGACGCGCGCCAGCCCGGCGAAGCGTTTCTTGCCAACCTCCGCCTTGGCGTAGGAGTCCATCATCGGAACAAGGGACACGCTCTCGTAAAGTGTACTCTGGACGTAGAAGACGTCCGCCGGAATCGTAAAGGGGCGCACGGGGTCCTCTCGGATGAGCCAGTTTTCGGAATAGTAGTATGGGGAAACCGAAAAGCACCCAGACGCAATGGCGGCGAGGAGGGTCGCGGAAGCAAGTCTTGCAAGGGATTTGGACTTCACGTCAGTTCTCCTCCGAGCAGGCCATGCGGAAGCCGAATATGCTGTTGCGGATGCCAGGGTCGCGCTTCAGGCGGTAGGCGCTGCGGCAGTCTCGCTCAAGGAAGAACCAGCATCCGCCGCGCAGCAGCCGGAACGATCCTGCGGAGGGGCCCTTGGGGTCTACGGCGTGTCCCTCGCTGTCGGCGAACCAGTCGGAGCACCATTCGAGCACATTGCCGTGCATGTCGCAGAAGCCCCAAGCGTTCGGTGTCTTCTCGCCGACCTTGTGGGTGCTGTTGTCGCTGTTGGCGTCGTACCACGCCATTTGGTCAAGCCGTCCGCTTCCGGAGATTGGTGCGGAGCTCCCTGCCCGGCATGCGTATTCCCATTCGGCTTCTGTAGGGAAGCGCGCGGAACCGCCGAGCGTCGCGTTGACGGCGCGCAGGAAGCTCTGGCAGTCGTCCCACGAAATGTTGTCCATCGGCTTGTCCTTGCCGGTGAAGCGGGGGCGTCCGCGTCCCATCACGCTGTTCCACTGCGCCTGGGTGACCTCGTATTTGCCGAGCCAGAAGCCCTTGGTCAAGGTCACTCGGTGCATGTGCTCGTCTTCGAATCGGCCTTCCTCGTCCTTGGGGCTTCCCATCATGAAGGAGCCTGGCTCGCACCAGATCATCTCCATCTTCTCTCCGCCGGGGAGGGTGATGAACTTGACGTCGCCGGACTTCCTCGCCGGATGCGCTTCCTTTGCGTCAGCGGACTTTGGTTGCGCGCTCGGCTGCACCTTGGCGGCTGCCTCTGGCGCGGGCTGCACCATGTCCGACAGCACGCAAGCGATGAGGGAGAAGTCGCGGACGGGCTTCTCCAGCATGTCGCCGTCCAGTGGCTGGAAGAAGATCGCCTCCTCGTGTCCGACAAAGCGCATTCCGGCGGCCTTGCCGGCGTGGCCGTCGCCTAGCGGGACATCGCATATCGAGACGAGCCTTCCGTCCGCGTCAAAGGTGAATGTGTTCTCCGGCATCTCTACGTCAGTCGCGATGAGCTTGTTCAGCGCGAGAAGGGCGTCACGAACAGTTACGAGCTGCCCGCCTTTTTCGCCGCCGGTGCGAGGATGGCGCCGCTTTATCTGCCATGGCGATATGTGGCTGACGTCGCCGAAGTCGACGCAGATCTTCGTCGTCGGATTGCGGACTATGACGTTGGCGGGCGCGACAATGGAATCAGGCGGTACGGCCTGGTTTGCGGCCATGCACGACAGCGCAAGGAACGTTGTTGCGAATGCGATCTTTGATTTCATATAAATACCTTGCCTTTACTATGAATATTATACCACAAATCAGTCTGCTGTTGGCCGTGCGATTTACGACCGGCTGCATGCAGTTGACATCGCGACTTTGGTTGAAGTATAATACTCGCCCGACATGGAAAGAAATGAACGCGATAAATTGATGCGCATCCATTTTGTGGGCATAGGCGGGGTCGGCATGGCAGGCCTGGCATTGCTGGAAAAGTCGCTCGGAAACGACGTCTCCGGCTGTGACCTGCATGCGGGTCCGCGCACGCGCTGGCTCGAGGAGAACGGAATCCGGTTTGCCGAAGGCCACTCGTCCGAGCATGTCGGCGAAGCGGACGTCGTCATCGCCACGCCTGCCGTCTCGCGCTCGAATCCCGAAATCGCCGCTGCCGTCGAATCAGGAAAGCTTCGCTACAGGGGCGAGGTCCTCGCCGAAATCGCATCCTCCCGCGAGACGATTGCCGTCTGCGGCAGCCACGGCAAGACTACGACCGCAACGTTCATCGCAAAGCTTCTGCTGGCGCTTGGGGAAGACGTAGCGTGGGCAATCGGAGGCGAAACGGGAAGCTTTCCCGTCGCGCGCGCAGGCAAGGGTCCGCTTGTAGTAGAGGCGGACGAGTCGGACGGCACGCTCGCGCTCTACCATGCGTCCGTTCTTGTCGTCACGAACTGCGAATACGACCATCCGGACCACTTTAAGACTCCTGCGGACTATTTCGCGTGCTATGACGCCGCGCGCGCAAACGCAGGGACGGTCATTGAATCACTGTCGCTTGCGCCCGACGGATGGGATATACCCGTTGTCGGCGAGCACAACTTCCGCAATGCGCGAACGGCGATCGAGGTCGCCCTGATGCGCGGACACTCCCGCGATGCGATCGCGGCGGTTTTGTCGCGCGTCGTTTCGGAACTGCCCGACAGGAGATTCCAGAAGCTTGCCGAAGGCGTCTACACGGACTATGCGCATCATCCCACCGAGATGAAGTGTGCAGTCGCCATGGCGCGCGAGGTCTGCGAAGGGCGGCTGCGCGTCCTCTTCCAGCCGCACCGCTACTCCCGCACGAAGGCGCTTATCAAGGACTTTCCGTCCGCCTTCGCGCTTGCGGACGAGGTGGTTCTGTGTCCTACATACGCCGCCTTCGAGGAGCCCGTTGAAGGGGGAAGCTCCGAGGATCTCTACGCCGAATGCGCTGCGCAGCTTGATTTTCCGCGTCAGTCGCTCGTCCTCGCGCAGTCATGCGAAGAGGCGTGGCGCCATGCGAGCCGCGCGATGCGGAAGGGCGACGTAACGCTTATACTTGGCGCCGGCGACATAATCTCGCTTGCTCCCGAGGCCGCGAAGTTCGTCGCGCCATCGGCGTAGCACTTGCGCGCCGACCCTTCTTTATGCTACAATAGGGGTATCACAAACAATAAAACGAATGAGGTGACTTATCGCACAGTTCACGCGTGTAAACTACAAGATTCGCGTTCCCCAGGTTCGCGTTCTTGATTCTGCAGGTGCAATGCTCGGCGTCATGGCGACGCGCGATGCGCTGAGGATGGCGGAGGATCGTGGTCTCGACCTTGTCGAAATCACGCCTAACGCCGTTCCTCCCGTCTGCAAGATTATGGACTACGGAAAGTTCAAGTACGAAGAGTCCATCAAGGCCAAGCAGCAGCGCAAGGCCCAGAAGGTGCAAAAGGTCAAGGAGGTCAAGTTCCATCCTGGAACCGACACGAATGACTTCAACTACAAGATCAACCAGATCCGCGGGTTCATCGAGGACGGCTGCAAGGTCAAGCTGACGCTGCAGTACCGTGGCCGCGAGAACGCGCACCGCGAACTTGGCGAAGATGTCATCAATCGCGTGCTTGAAGAGCTGCGTGATGAGTGCTTTGTCGAACAGGCCCCCAAGACGCTGGGACGAATCCTCGGCGCGCTTATCGGCCCGCCCCGCAAGAATGCGCCTAAGCCTCAGCAGCCCAAGCCAGCCGCGAGCTGATCTCGGGGGTTTTGAAAATGGGAAAGTTTAGGTTAAGGGGCAGAAAGCGACGCGCCCGCGAGGGGAGCGCCGCTCGCGTTCCGGTTAGGGCGCTTGTACCCAACCTTGTCACTTCAATCGCCGCATGCGCGGGCATAACGTCCATTTCTCTATCGAGCGAGGGTCGCTTCAAGGAGGCAATCTGGGCGCTGCTGGTTGCATGCGTATGCGACGGCATAGACGGTCGCATCGCCAGGCTGCTGAAGGCCAGTTCGAAGCTGGGCGCGGAGCTGGACTCCCTCGCGGACTTCGTCAACTTCGGCGTTGCGCCGGCGATGTTCCTCTATTTCTGGCATACAGGCGGCCCTGCGCACATCATAGACGGCGCGCCGGTAAGCCAGCTCGTCATCCGCATGGTCCTTGGTGCGTCTCTCTTCTACGCTATGTGCGACTGCTTCAGGCTGGCTCGCTTCAACACGATGCTCGAGCAGGAGACCGCTCCGTACTGGAAGCACTTCTTCACAGGGGTGCCGGCTCCGGGCGGGTGCTGGATGGTGCTGACGCCTGCTCTGCTTTCCATGTCGCTTGCCGAAAACAAGTGCATGGCCCTGCAGACGCTTCTGCGCAATCCCTGGTTTGGCATGGCCTCGCTTCTCTTCGTCGGGATGCTTATGGCCTCGCGACTTCCCACGATATCGCTCAAGGCCCTCCACATCAGCAAGCCTGCTATGCCGTTCTTCATGGCTGGCGCTCTTCTGCTCATCGGACTGCTTGTGGCGTATCAGTGGCTCGCCGTAGGCGTTCTCGGCATGGCCTACGTGCTGACTGTTCCGGTTACATGCGCAATATTCCTCAATTTGCGTTCAAAGCACGAAAGGGGGTTGACTTCAACCCTCAATAAATCGTAAAATATTAGCCGAATATCAAAAAACTAGGAGAATCAATGAACCAAACATTCAAGTTTGCCCTTGCGGCACTCGCCCTTGCAGCACTCGCCCCTGCGAACGCTCAGCAGTCTGAAACCAATCCTTCCGAGCCCGTGGGCTGGACGCCTGTGGCAATCGGTCTTGCCACGCCTGTCCAACTGCCATGGGGCCTTAACCGCTGGGATGTCTACGGCATTGACGTGAACCTCTTCTACTCCGACGCCCCGAACGTGGCCGGCATCGACGTTGGCGGTCTCGCCACCGTCGTCCGTCAGGAGATGATGGGCATTCAGGTCGGCGGTCTCTTCAACTTCAACGGCGAGAACGCCTATGGCCTTCGCGCCACCCTCGGCCTCAACCTCGCCCGTAGGTCCGTGTATGGCATGAGCGCAGGCCTCATCTCGTTCAGCGACGACATCTGCGGCTTCGACGTCCACTTCCTCGGCGCGGCGCAGCACAACATCACCGGTCTGCAGGTCTCCGGCCTGGCCAACGTCACCGAAACCCAGAGCTACGGCTGCACGATCGCTGGCATCACCAACCTCGCCCGTATTTCCTACGGCCTCCAGCTCGCGCTCATCTACAACATGACTGACGAGCTCCACGGCGCGCAGATTGGTCTTGTCAACTACGCCGACTACTGCCCGAATGGATTCCAGATCGGCCTCGTGAACATCATAATGTCCAACAAGGTCAAGGTCCTTCCGTTCGTCAACGGGTACTTCTGATAACGAAGTTTAATCAGGTCAGGCAATGGCCCAGAAAAACAACCCATTCCTCAAGAAGGCGACGGGAACTGCAAAGGTTCCCGTCCGCTCGGATAAAAAGCACGGCCTTGGCCGAGGCCTGGACGGTCTTTTGACGAAGCCCGCAAAGCCTAGTCAGATTGACCCGCGCGCAGCGCTCCACCAGGAGGCGCCGCGCGTACAGGAGGCTCCTGCGCCCGCTCAGCCCCCCGCCGTTGAAAAGGCGGGGAGCACTGCATCTGCGCAGGTTGGGAAGACGGGCCTAGTCGAGCTGAACATTCTTGACATCGAGCGCAGTCCGTTCCAGCCGCGCCGCGATTTCAACGAAGACCAGATAAACGAACTTGCCGATTCGCTTAAGAACAGTGGTCTTGTGCAGCCTCCGACCGTTCGTCGCAACTCTGCGGGACGCTACGAGCTGATCGCCGGCGAACGCCGCCTTCGCGCCGCCCAGCGCGCTGGATGGTCGAAGATTACGGTCAACCTCATCGAAGCCGACGATCTTACCGCCGCGTCGATGACAACAACCGAGAACATCCAGCGCGAAGACCTCAACCCCATCGAGGAGGCGGTTTCGTACAAGACTCTTCAGGATACCTTCAACCTCACCCAGGCGGAAGTTGCGGAGAAGGTCGGAAAAGGGCGCGCAACAGTCGCCAACTCCGTTCGTCTCCTTGAGCTCCCCGACGAGGTCAAGGCTCTTGTCCAGAACGGTCTCCTCTCCGTCGGCCACGCGAAGGTCCTCCTTTCCGTAGACGACGAGAAGACGCGCATCCTCTTTGCCCGCGACTGCGTGAACGACCAGCTCACCGTTCGCGCCCTCGAGAAGAAGATTGCGAAGCTGAAGGAGCCTGTCGTAGAGAAGGCGCGCGCGACACCTGACATGACGGATGCATACGTCCGCAATCTCCAGGATACCCTTAAGCGCTTCTTTGGCTGCGCTGTTCGCCTTACGAGCGGCGCCACGCACGCCAACGGACGCCACGTCAAGGGCGTTCTTGAAATTGACTTCTTCGACAACGACGAGCTTGATCGCATCATACGCATGATAGGCGTAAAGGTCGAGTAAAATGCTTTCCCTTCTCATTGCGTCCGCGCTCGCATTTACGGAGGCGGACGCCAATATAGCCTACAGGGCTGCAGATGGGCTTGTCTCCAACCACACTCCGCGCGACGCGGGGACATTGCGAGGTCGTGCTGCCGCCAATTATATCCTTGACACGGCAAGCTCCGTGGGAGCGGACGCGAAGCTCGATTCCTTTGTCGCTCAGTCGCCACTTGGAAGCCGCTATTTTACGAACGTAACAGCGGAGTGGGTCGTTAATCCCACCTCGAAGTGGGTTGTCGTCATTTCCCATTACGACACGAAGCACGGAGTGCCTTGCCCAGGCGCGAACGACGGCGCATCTACGTCGGGGCTCCTAGTCGGTCTCTCCAACGCCCTCACGGACTGGCGTGACCCGCGCTGCAACGTCATGCTTCTGTGGCTTGACGCCGAGGAGTGCGTCCACGCATATCTCGAGGGCGACGGATTCCAGGGATCCAAGCACGCAGCCGCGTCGCTCAAGGCCTCCGGCAGGAATGTTGCCGCCGTAATCTGCGTAGACATGCTTGGCGACCGCGACCTCAGGATCGGCATTCCCCGCAATTCAACGCCCGAACTCAGCAAGGCAGCGCTCAATGCCGCGACTTCCACAGGCAATGCGGACAAGATCTATTTGATGGAGGAACTTGTCAAGGACGACCATATGCCGTTTCTCGATGTCGGCTTCCGTGCAATTGATCTTATCGACTTCTACTACGGCAGTGCGCCAGGCCTGAACGACTACTGGCATACGGACGAGGATACGATTGACAAGATATCGGAGCGATCGCTTCTTGTTTCAGGACAGATCGTCTGCGAGATGATCAACATCCTTTCGCGCTGACTGAGGAGGTGCCATGACGCGCAACATCCCATTCGTAAACGAGGAAGTAGAGAAGCGCGACTTCAAGTACTACATCTTCGACTGGGACGACAACATCCTCCACATGCCAACAAAAATCCACATGGAGCACAAGCGCTTTGACGGCGTTTGGGAGCCCGTGGAGCTTTCTACTTCCACATTCGCACTTGTGCGGGCAGACGTCGAGCACTACCGTCCGCCTACTGAAGGTGGCTGGGAGGCTGCGTTTCGCGATTTTGCGGACCCCAAGCGCGACGATGAGCCGAACAGGTTCATAGAGGACACGATGGACGCGCTGGCCGAGGTGTCTTCTGGCGTCAAGCCGTCGCCAAGCTACAACACTTTCAAGAAGACTCTTGTCGAAGGAAGGCTTTTCGCAATTGTGACGGCGCGCGGTCATGCCCCCTCGACTATCGAGAGGGCGGTAAGGCTCTTCATCGAAAATGCACTTTCCCCTCTTGAGCGGCAGATCATGATGTCGAATCTACGCGGTTATCGCCGATGGCTCGACAAGGTTGAGGATTTCGGAACAGACGAAGAGGAACTCGACTATTATCTCGGAATGTGCCGTTATTCAGCCGTGACGTACGGCGGCTTCAAGGAGCGCATGGCGAACGATCCGATCTACAAGGAGAAGCTTGCCGTCGCGACAACGGCCTCGCGTCCAGAGCTCGCAAAGGAATTCGCGATCAGGGATTTCGTCGAACATGTTTTCCACATGCTGCGCAGGAAGGGCGGACTCACCCGCTCCGTCGCAATCGGATTCTCCGACGACGACAAGGGCAACGTGAAGAGCGTTTCGAACTACATCCGCGCCGAGCTTTCCAAGCGCTTCGACGGTATCAAGTTCGTTGTATACGACACTTCCGACCGTTCGCTGGCTAAAGGTCGGAAGGTGTGCGTTTCGGGACAGATGAACCTCCCCGGTTTCTGACAGGTCAAGCCGCCTACAGAGGCTTGACCTTGAGCGAGCGCAGCCACGTCTTGCCGCCCGACGGCGCAGAGTCGTGGTGGAAGAGATACCACTTCCCGTCGATTTCAGTGATGCAGTGGTGGGTCGTCCATCCGATCTGCGGCTGAAGCAGGACCTTGTCGAACTTGTACGGACCGTACACGCCGTCGGAAACCGCCTCGCAGATTAGGTGCGTGTCGCCCGTGGAATACGAGAAGCGGAACTTTCCGTCCCTGTACGACAGCCAGCTCGCCTCGAAGAAACGGCGGTTGTGGTCCTTCGCCTTGAGAGGATCGCCGTTCTCGTCGACTATGAGGATGTCGCGCGGCGCTTCCGCGAACGATGTCATGTCGTCAGAAAGGCGCGCTATCTTTGCGCAGAGCGCCGGTTCGTCCTCGGCAGGTTCGAGGGCGCAGCGGTATCCGTCGGGGAGCGTGTCTTCCGCGGCAGTGTAGACCGCCTTGTTGCCGCGGTAGCGCTGGAGCTGTCCGCCCCACAGTCCGCCGAATGCGATGTAGTAAGCTCCGTCGGGCCCCTTGAAGACGCACGGGTCGATGGAGTAGCTGCCGGCGATCGGCTCCGGCATTGCCTTGAACGGACCATCCGGCCTGTCGGAAACGGCGACGCCGATGTGGAACGTGCCGTCGTACGCCTTTGCGGAGAAGAAAAGGAAGTATTTCCCGTTCTTCTCGGCGACGTCGGAGTCCCACATCTGCCTTTCGGCCCAAGGAACGTCCTTTACATCGAGAATGACACCGTGGTCTGTGACTTTACCCGTCATCGGATCGCCGTCGATAGAGTATGCATGGTAGTCGACCATGTCGAAATGCGAGCCGTCGTCCTGTTCGGGTATGCCTGCGTCGCGGTCGTGGCTTGGGTATATCCAGGTTTTGCCGTTGAAGACGTGGACCGCAGGATCGGCCGCGTAGTCGTCTGGGATGAGATATCTTGCTTCCATTTGTTATTTCCTCCTCATGTCGAGTTCAAGCTGCATCTGCTTTGCGGTTGCCTTTGTTATCGGGTAGAAGAACAGCGCGATCACTCCGATCGTGAAGCCGAGCGCGGGAATGAACGACACTGCCAGCCTTATGCCGGATATCGCCGATGCCGTCTGCTCGGCGTGAGGCACGAATCCGAAGGCGGAAAGGATCCAGCCGCACATCGCCCCGCCGAGTCCGAGTCCTGCCTTTAGCGCAAAGACAATGCCCGCAAACACGAAGCCTGTCGCGCGATGCCCCGAGATCCATTCGCTGTGGTCCGCGACGTCGCCCATCATCGCCCAGAGAAGCGGGATCGTCGGCGCGTATGCGAGCGACTTGAGCGCGCAGAGAGCCAGGAGCCCGCCCTTGCTCGACGCATCCACGAAGTAGAACCCAGCCGTGAAAACCGCCGTTAGCGCGAGACACACTATGAACGTCGCCTTCTTGCCGAACTTGTCCGAAAGGATGCCTGGTAGCGTGACGACTGCGACGAACGTGATGGCCTGTCCTATGGCGTTGAAGGTCGAGAAGGGGTCGAGGCTGATCTGGCGTCCGAAGACTGTTGTCGATATCCATGGCTCCTTCGGGACCATGTACTGGAAGTAGTAGCTCATCGCCGAACCCCACAGGGCCAGCGTGATGAAGAGGAAGAACGTCAGCGTGAACATGGCGCGCCACGGAACGTCCGCGAAGACATCGCGCAGGTCGCGCACGAAGTCAGGCTTCTGCGCGGGAGGCGGCGAAATGCGCTCCTTCGCGCTGAATGCGGAGACGACGAGCATTATCGCCGCTGCCACGGCGTAGATGCCGACGGTGAGCGCCCAGCCAAGCTTGGCGTCGCCTTTGCCTAGGAGCTGGACCAGGGGGAGCGTGCAGGCCTGGACGACGATCGTAGCGATCGTCGCCGCGACGAAGCGGACAGTCGCGACGCTCGTGCGTTCCCTGCCGTCGTCCGTCATCACGCCGCCGAGCGATGAATACGGCGTGTTGTTGAAGCTGTAGAGCGCCATCAGCAGCGAGTACGTTCCCGCAGCCCATGCGATTTTCGCTCGCTCGCCCCAATCGGGCGAGAGGAAGGAAAGTGCGAAGAGCGCGGCGAAGGGGATCGCCGTTCCCGCAACCCACGGACGGAATTTGCCCCACCTTGTCTTGGTCCGGTCGCTGAGAACTCCTGCGAGCGGGTCGATGAATGCGTCCAGCACGCGCGAGCCGAGCAGAATCGCACCTGCGGCGCCCGCGCCGATTCCCAGCACGTCCGTGTAGAAGTACAGCTGGAACATCATCATCAGCTGGAAGACGAGGTTTGCCGCGCCGTCTCCAAGGCTGTAGCCTACCTTTTCAAAAAACGGGACTTTCATTTTCGATTTGCTCCTCTGTGGGCTTGGTGCTTTCTTTTGATCAAAGGGACTTGGTCCAGGGCTTAAGCTTCATGTCGCGCGTGACAAGAAGAGGATAGTCTGTCCTTCCTGGCACGGGGAAGTCGTTGAGCCAGCTGCTTGAGTCCGACAGGCCCCATACCGTGACGCGGTCGATTGACGCAGCGTGCCTGCGGAACATCCTGAACCACTCGGCATATCGTTCGCCGAGCTGCTTGTCGACTTCCGGCGGGAGGTTGCCGTCTGGCCACGGGTTCAGCTTCTCCCTGTATTCGACTTTTGTCGAGACCTCGGCAGTCAGCCCCCATGCGCTGGGAAGTACGCTGATGTCCATTTCGGTGATTGCGACTTTGACGCCTTCGGCCACAAAGAGGTTGATGGCGTTTTCGTATGATTCGATTGAAGGGGAGTCGATGCGGATGTGGGTCTGGAGTCCGACGCCGTCGATGCGCATCCCCTTTGACTTGAGGCGGCGGACGATCGATGCGATTGTTTCGTTCTTCTTTGCGG
Organism: Lentisphaerota bacterium; assembly: GCA_015061665.1. Taxonomy (GTDB): domain Bacteria; phylum Verrucomicrobiota; class Kiritimatiellia; order RFP12; family UBA1067; genus UBA1067. Next base: position 33,240 of record SUWC01000011.1, on the reverse strand, counting down.
ATTCGTTGCCGTAGTCGTTGTACCAGAGCTCGCAGTCGGGGTCGGCTTCGTGCGCGAACTTGAAGGCGTAGTCGATGAACTCCTCGCCGAGGATCTTGTAGAAATCCGACCTTCTGTAGCTGCCGTCGCCTTCGACGGCCTCGTTGACGACGTCCCAACCGGCGACGCGTCCCTTGAAATGAGTGACGACGGTCTTGATGTGATTCTCCATTCGGTCAAGAAGCTTCTCGCGCGAGCAGAGCTCGCCGTTGTCGCCGCGCGTGAACCAACCTGGCAGCTGGGAGTGCCACAGAAGGACATGTCCCATTGTCTTCATGCCGTTTTTGTTCGACCAGTCCACGAATGCGTCCGCCGCGTCGAAGTCGAAGTGCCCCTCAATCGGCTGCAGGGGCTGGTCCTTCATCGCGTTTTCGGCGACGACCTGGTTGAAGTTGCGCTTGATGAGATCGAGCGCCTGCGTCTTGCGTCCGTTCGCGATGTCGTTGATCTGGGCGTTGCTTACCGCGACGCCTAGCTTGAAGGGCATGTTGTCCTTGAGCCCCGTCGAGTTCGCGCCGAACGCCATGGTCGTTGCGACGGCGAGCGCCGTAAGCGTTGAAATGGATTGTTTTTTGTTCATGCCTATACTTTACCATTATTTTCCCGTCACGACAATTACCCGAACGGGTAAGATTGAGGTTACCCATTCGACAATGATTTTTGATATAATATTAGAACTATGGCAGAAGAAAACAAGTCATCTCTGGACGCACTGAGCGCTTTGTGCAAGCGCCGTGGTTTCATTTATCATTCCTCCGAGATCTACGGCGGCATGCCGGGGTTCTGGGATTACGGTCCGTTGGGCTGCGAGCTCAAGCAGAACGTCAAGCAGGCGTGGTGGCAGTTCACAGTCCGCGGACGCGAAGACGTCGCGGGCCTTGACGCGACGATCATCATGCACCCGAAGATCTGGAAGGCGTCGGGCCATCTCGACACTTTCGCCGACCCGATGACGATGTGCAAGGACTGCAAGAAGCTCATGCGGGCCGACCAGGTCAAGGATATCTACGCTGACCAGAAGAAGAAGCCCCAGCCCAAGGTGGCGGGGGCGGAGTTCTTCTGTCCGTACTGCGGCGGCGAGCTGACGGAGCCCAAGCCGTTCAACCTCATGTTCAAGACGGTCGTCGGACCGATCGACGATCCCTCGAACGTCGCCTATCTCCGTCCTGAGACGGCGCAGGCGATCTTCGCGCAGTTCCTCAACGTGACTGCGACCTCGCGCATGACCGTCCCGTACGGCATCGCGCAGATGGGCAAGAGCTTCCGCAACGAGGTAACTCCCCGCAACTACACGTTCCGCTCGCGCGAGTTCGAGCAGATGGAGCTTGAGTTCTTCATCCGTCCCGACGAGGCCGTCGAGCTTCAGTACGGCCATGTCGTGACGCTTGCCGACAATCCTGACTTGAACGGACCCGTGCAGGACGACTGGGGCTGGGAGGTCTGGCACAAGTACTGGGTCGAGCAGCGCAAGAAGTTCCTCAACGCAGTCGGACTTCCGACCGAGAAGTTCGTCGAGTACTGGCAGAAGCCGGACGAACTCGCGCACTACGCACGCGCCTGCGTCGACATCGAGTACGACTTCCCGTTCGGGCGCCAGGAGCTCGAGGGCATTGCGGCCCGCAGCGACTTTGACCTCACGCAGCACCAGATCCACTCAAAGGTGCCGCAGACAGTGTTCGACGATCCGCTCAAGCAGGCGTGCAAGAAGCTGACGGACGAGCAGAAGTCCGCCTTCATCGCGAAGACCCAGGCTGAATGGATCGACCGCAAGCAGAAGGCCGCGTCCGCCAAGGCCGGCAAAGAGATATCGTTCACAGACGAGGAGAAGGCGGATATTTCCGCCAAGGCGAAGGTGTTCTGCGAGAACCTCTTCGACGGCAAGTACGTCCCTCACGTGATCGAGCCTTCCGCAGGCGTGGACCGCCTGATGCTCGCGCTCCTCTGCGAGGCGTACGAGGAGCAGAAGCTGACGGACGAGAAGGGCAAGGAGGACATTCGCACGGTTCTCCACTTCTCGCCCAAGGTCGCCCCGATCAAGGTCGCCATCTTCCCGCTGATCAAGAAGGATCCCGACCAGGACCGCATTGCGCGCGAAATCTTCACGAAGCTTCAGAAGAAGGTCAACGTGATGTGGGACGTCTCGGGTGCGATCGGCCGCCGCTACCGCAGGCAGGACGAGGCTGGAACGCCGTGGTGCATCACCGTAGACGCGCAGACCGTCCAGGATGGAACGTTCACCGTCCGTGAGCGCGACTCCATGGAGCAGAAGCGCATGGCGTACCCCGAGTTCCTCGCAATGATGTACGAGGCGCTTGAGTTCTGAGGAGGCTAGGCGATGACGGCGAGGCGCGGACAGACAATGGTCGAATATGTCCTGACCCTTGCGGCCATGCTCGTCGTCGTCGCAGTCATGTGGCACGTCATCGCCGCGGCGAAGCATTCGACGGCGCGAACAGAGCGCCTTGTGCGGTCCGATTATCCGTAAACGACTTGAAACAAAACAAAGGAGCAATCATGAAGAAGATGAAAAAAGGACAGACGATGGTCGAATACATCATCATCGTCGCTCTCATTGCCATTTCACTCATCGGAGTGTTCACTTTTGTCAGCCGCGCCATCGGACGCAAGGGCGCGGGCGTCGCGGGTGCGCTTTCCGACCAGGAAGGCGAGAGCGCGAAGCAGGCCGTCGAGAACATCACCGAGGATACGATAAAGAGCCTGGGAGAGGATTGACCCTCCGCCTGCGAAAAGGCCAGGCGATGGTCGAGACCCTTCTTGCGGCGATTTTCATCACGTTCCTCCTGTTGTTTCTATTTCAGCTGATGAACATGCTGACGTCGCGGATTCTCCTCGACCACGCCGCGGCCAGGGCCGCGCGCGCGAAGTCCGTTGGCTTCAACGACTATATGTGCCTCAAGTCGGCCAGAGTCGCGATGATCCCCGTCGCGGGAAAGCGCGTCTGGCCCGAGGAGGACATAGACGAGGTTTCGCGCGTGCCCATCTACCTCGCCGCCGAAGGCGAGGGAAGGGCGCGCGGCATCCTTGAGTACGACCGCTGGCGCACAATGGATGTGGACCTGACGTCCGGAGCCGGTCTCTCCCCCGTCGTGCGCTCCGAGATTCTCATGGACACGGAGGAATGGAGCATGGACGGTTCCGCAGAAGTCGAGTCGCACTTCCCGCTTTACATGAACGACCAGGGGCTTTGACCGATGAAACGTTTCGAGAGTGGACAGGTCGCGCTTTATCTCCTGATGACGATCGTCGCCATCTTTCTTCTTGTTCTCCTAAATGTCGATACTTTCCTTGCGGTGCGCACCCGCAACCGCCTGCAGAACGGGGGGGACGCCGCTGCCCTCGCTGCGGCGCGCAAGCAGGGCTCGGCCCTTAACGAGATCGGCCGACTCAATTTCGAGCATATCGCCGCGGCCATCGACAACGACGTTAATCTCTGCGACGAAATACAGCTTATCCAGCGCAGGATAGCGCTCCTTCAGCCCGTCGAGGCGCTAGATCTCGCGAACAAGGCTGCGAAGAAGAACGGGCTTCCCGTCCGCGACGAGTTTTCAAAGATACTGCGCCAGCACATCCAGGATGTCCGTTTGGTCTATGCCGGCGGAGGCGATGACGGCGATCCCTATGCCGAGTCTTATCCAGGCGCTTGGACAGACTACGCGACCGCGATCGAGACGGTCATTTCGAGCGGACTGGCGATCGGACCCGACAACATGGAGTTCTACGACGCCCACGCAGGGCACATGCTTCTCAACCGCCATTTCTACTATGCAATCGGCGGAACAGACTGGTGCTGGTTCTTCTTCAACTGCTACGGACTCCTTCAGGACTATAGTTCCTTCCACGACTGGGCCCCGCTTCCGCCGCCCCCGCGCGAATCCATGGTGAACAGCGAAATCTTTTCGCTTCACGTTCAGGCCGTAAAGTGTGCGCTGACTGACGTCTTCACTACCCAGGAGATCATCGATCTGGCTAGCCGCTATGGACGCCTCCAGCTTACGGAGGACGATATTCTTGAATCTTATGTCATCACGAACAGGGACCAGGTGTGGTTCTTCTACGAAAGCAATGAATGGGGACAGTGGTTTGACGGACTCCACCTCGCAGGCGAAGACGTAGACGGAGACTTCCCCATAGTCGGCGAGGTCAAGCCGGAGTATAACGTCCGCGGTTGCGCGGCTGTTTGCCGTGCAGTCAGAAGCGCCGATTCCTTCTCCAACGACACATCCGTCGACCTGACGTGGAGCGCCGCGGCGAAGCCGTTTGGCGTGCTCGATCTCCCTGGGGGTGTCTCGACCGTGACCGCGCATTCGTTCTTCGTCGTTCCCGCATTCACCGACGTCCGCCTTGTCGCGCTTGACGCCGTTGCAGGCGCAGACCTCGGGTCTGCTGATTTCGAATGGGTGGACCATGTTCGCAACCATCTGCCGACATATATGGCGCATGGACCGTACCACAACCCGCTGTGCTACTACTGCAACCAGCTCGAGACGTGGGAGCAGAAGTCGTTCCATGAACGCGGCGTTGTCTGGCTGCGGTTCAACTCCGGCACGTGCGTAAGGCCAACTGGCGGAGGCAGGGCAAGCGGAGGCACAAGCCATGGACACTAGGCGCATGCATAGAGGCCAGGCCATGGTCGAGCTTGCGGCCGGGATGTTTGCGCTTGCACTCGTTCTCGCCGCGCTTTTCACCTTTTCCGCCTATATCGTCCAGTCACTCGACGAACAGCGCGACCTGCGTTCCCGCGCGGGTTCAACGGCTCTTGTTTCGTCAGGCGTAGACGAGACGTACTGCAGCGCCTCCTCGAATCTCGAGGTCCCTGTCGAGCCTTTTGCGGCAGATTGGCTGCTGCCCGAGGATACGATCAAGGTTGAAGAATCGGTCCACATACCAACAATGAAGGAGCTACAGTTGCCATGAAGAAGAACCCGTTCGGGGAAAGACTCGCCCAGTTCGCAAAGGCCATAGCCGCAAAGAAGCTCGACGCGGCTCTTGTCTGCACGGAGCCAAATGTCAAGGGCCTTACCGGAGTCGACTGCGACAACGCCGTCGTTCTAGTAGGCGCGGACGGATCGGCCGTGTTTCATACGGACTTCCGTTACATTCCTATGGTGGAGCGCGTTGCGCCGTGGATCAAAGTCAGGGACCTCAAGAAGCTTTCGTCCGTCAAGGCCACGAAGCTCGGATTCGAGAACGCAATTTCGGTTGCGAAGCTGGAGAACTTCAAGAAGACGTTCAAGGGCGCGCGTTTTGTCAACGTCGGCGACGTGCTTTCGGAGCTGCGCGCGGTCAAGACCCCTGAGGAGCTGGATCGCCTCCGCGCTGCGGAGAAGCTCAACGACGAAATATGGAATGAGGCCCGCAAGTCGTTCAGGAAGGGCATGACCGAGCTCGAGATGGCCAGGATCATCCGCCACATGATGATTGAAAAGGGCGAAGGCGAGGCGTTCTCGACGATCGTCTGCGTCGGCGCTAACGCCGCTGAGTGCCACCATGTGCCGGACGACACGGTTTGGGACGGCAAGGAGCCTATTCTTGTCGACATGGGCGTAAAGCTTGACGGATACTGCTCGGATATGACGCGCAATATTGTCCCCGCGAAGCCGTCCCGCAAGTACAAGAAGATTTATGACCTCGTCCTTGCTGCCAACATGCTCGGCATCGAGTCCGCAAAGGCCGGCATTACAGCCGGTGCGCTCGACCGCAAGGTTCGCAGATTCCTCAAAAAGGCTGGTTTCGAAAAGGAATTCGGCCATTCCCTGGGACACGGCGTCGGCATTGAAATTCACGAGGCGCCAGGCGCGCACAAGAAGTCGGAGGTTGTCCTCAAGGCGGGCATGTCGCTCACGATTGAGCCAGGCATCTATATTCCAGGCGAACTTGGAGTCCGCATAGAGGATCTTGTCCTTATCACAGAGACCGGCTGCGAAGTGATTTCGCATAGCGCGAAGTGAGGGAACGGCGATGCGCTTGCTGAAATTGTCTTTGCTGGCTTCGTCTTTTGCCCTTGCGATCGCGACGGTCGCGCGTGCTGACGAGTCCGAAGAGTATGAGTTCGACCGCTGGCATGTAGGATCCGGGGTCTGCACCGTGCTTCCGCAGGGCGGCTCGCCCATGCGCCACGCCGTGGGCGCAGAGGTGACGGCCGGGTACTACATTTCCGAAATGTGGACTTTCGAGGCGTCCGTCTCGTGGATCGAGAGATATGCCGGACTATCCGCCGGTTTTCTCTGGCACTGGTGGGGCTACGAGCGGCTTGATCCTTTTTTCGTCTACGGCGCGAAAGGGTGGCTTGACGACTGCGGCGCAGGTCCATACGCAGGCGCCGGCGCGTTCTGGAACATTGACGACCGCTGGTCGCTTCGGTTCCAGTCCGACGCAACCCTCGTCGTCGGCAACGGCGCCTGGATGGCCTACTCTTTTTCCCTAGGCCTCCGCCGCACGTTCTGACTGACAGATGTTTAGCCTAGGGTGATTGTGGTTGGGCGGACGTCGCCCCAGCCGCACGGGAGCGCGAAGACGATGGTGTTGCCTTCGCGCTTCTTGTCGCCTTTCATAAGCGGACGAAGCGAGTCGAAGGTCATGCCGTCCGGAAGTTCGGTGGGGAGCCCTGCACACCTGAACCGCGCCGCTAGCTCATCGGACCATCCTTCTGCGGCGAGTCCCATGCGCTCCGCAAGGCGCGCCTCCTCGACGCATCCGATTGCAACCGCCTCGCCGTGCGATATGCTGTAGGAAGACGCCTTCTCGATCGCATGCGCAACGGTGTGCCCGGCGTTCAGCTTGATCCTCTCGCCTGTCTTCTCGTTCGGATCGCGTCGCACTATTCCTATCTTCACCCCGAGGTTTCTGCGAAGCTCCTCTGCCGTCGGAATTCCGGAGACGTCGTGTTCGTGCTCAAGTCCGCCGATCACCTCGTGCTTTATCATCTCGGCTTTGCCGTCCGCAAGGATCTTCAGCGGAAGGGTCTTCAGGAACCGCGTGTCGATGCAGACCTTCCGCGGCGGATGAAACGCCCCTGCAAGGTTCTTCCCCTCGGGCAGGTCGCAGGCAGTCTTTCCGCCGTAGGATGCGTCGACCATCGCGAGAAGGGTGGTCGGACAGTTGATCCAGTCTATTCCTCGCATGAACGTTGCGGCGGCGAATCCGGTGAGGTCGCACGTAACGCCTCCGCCGATCGCGGTGACGCAGTCCTTTCGTCCAAGCCCCGCCTTCGCAAACGCGCTCCAGAGCGCTGCGACGGTCGCGATCGTCTTGTTCTCCTCTCCCGACGGAATGACGTAGATTGCGTTCTTTGCCAGTTCGGGGTAGAGCTTCGCGACGTTTCCGTCGATGACGACGTTCTTGGGATCGCTCAGCGGACCGTAGGCCACATTGCCTTCCTCTGCAACCACTGCGTCAAAGACCGTGAACGCGACAAGCGCCTCTACGACAGGAAGGGCGCGCCGCGCGATGCAGGGATCGTGCCTGCCGCGGACAACAAGCGTCGTCTCCGTCATCGTCTTGAGGTCGACGCTCTTCTGCTCCTTGTAGATCGACGGAGTGGGCTTCATCGCCACGCGCAGCTCGATCGGCATGCCCGTTGTCATTCCACCCAAGACGCCGCCGTGACGATTCGTCAGCGTCACGACCTTGCCGTCGCGAATCGCGAATGCGTCGTTGTTCTCGGAGCCCTTGAGCGATGCGCACGCGAAACCGTTGCCGATCTCGAACGCGCGAAGTCCAGGGATGCCGAACAGCGCCTGCGCGAGCGCGCCGTCAATGCCGTCGAACATCGCGCCGCCGAGACCGACGGGAACGCCCGTCACCGTCGCGCATATCGTTCCGCCGACGGAATCTCCTTCTTCCTTTGCGGACATTATGTCGCCGACCGTTTCGATGCGCGCCGAAACGGATATGCCGCGCCTTTCCAGCGCCTGGAGGCACAGTCCGCCCGCAATGCACATCGCCGCTGTGAGGCGCCCGGAGTTCGCTCCGCCGCCTGCGGGGATGCGCCCCGTCTTGACGTAGTTGGGGAAGTCCGCATGGCCAGGCCGCGGGACGGTTTTTTCGTAGTCGCCCGAGCGCGTGTTCGTATTGAGGATTATAGCCTCGATCGGAGAGCCTGTAGTAACGCCGTCGGCTATTCCTGACTTGAACTCTGGCTTGTCGGCCTCGAACCTGGGGGTGGACATCGCGTCGCGCCCTGGCGCGCGCCTTTCCATGAAAGCCTGGAGTTTGTCGATGTCGACCTTTTCGCCTTCGGGGAATCCCTCCATCCGCATGCCGATGAAAGGGGCGTGGGATTCTCCGTATGTCTCAAGCTTGATGCAGTTGCCGATCTTCACTTTGCGTCCTTTTTTTCGCTTCCGTCCGCCTTGACAAGGCTGGACATGAGTTTGCGCACGGTTTCCTCTGAAATCACGAAAACGGCGTCTGTCGCCCCGAGCGTCGCGTAGAATCCTCCTGCTTCGGCCTTGTCGCCTATCAGAAGGTTGCGTCTTATCAAGTCAACGTTGTCGCTGTCAACTGCAACGGAGACGCGCGGCGTTTCGAGCCCGTATTCGCGCAGCTCGGCGGCGGACACCTTGAGCTTGACGATAGTCTCTGCCTTGACAGGGCTCAGAGCGGCTAGGACAGTTTCTATCCCCTCTGTTGAAACGCTGCCAGGGACGGGCGTGTCCTCGATGTTCCACGCGCGCCTGTCTTTGTCGTATACGACGGCTGTCGGCTTTTCGCCGCGTGGCGTCGTGACGAGCCGTCTTACGGCCGCGGGGGCGACGTTGATGATCTCTCGGCTGCGCAGATCCTCGAGGCGCAAGTCGCCGAGTAGGGCTCTGCGCGAAACGACGCAGGGCGGAGCGGATGTCACGGCGATGACGGTTATTCCGTTCGCGTCGAGGTCGGTAGACTTGAGCTCGAAGAGGCGCTTCAGGAACTTGTCGACGCTCGCGTTGTCCGTCTTCGCGACGACCGGCGCGTCTAGCCTCCATTCTCCGCTGTCGTCCTTGGCGAGCAGGTAGTTCACGCCTCCGTCCGAAACCGAGATGCGCGTCGCCGTGCGCGCGTCGAGCGGGAAGAGGCGCGTGTCGGTGAAGTCGTGGGCTCCCGCCAGCGCAAGGTCCTTCAGCTTTGCGTCGACCGTCGCGATCGCGCCAGCGCCCTGCACAAGCGCGTAGACAAGTCCGTCCTTCGCCTCCTTGCCGAACGATACCTGGCTGTCGACGCCGTCCGAACAGCGGATTGTCAGCGTCACGGCGCTTTCGGGGTCTAGTCCGTACCCTGCGAGAAGCGAGGCGCTTGCCGTTGCCACTTCACCCTGAGCGCCGACGGGCCAGACGAACTCCACGGCAGTCGCCGAATTCGCTGCGGCAAGGAGGTCCTTGACCTTTGTCGCGCTTGCCGCGGACTGCTCGGGCTCGTTCATCATCCATGCATCGCCCATTCTCATGAAGCGCATGAACGACCCGGTGCCGCGCTTGAGGTCGAACGACGATACTGCCCCTCCTAGTTCTGGGAAGAGCCTGCGGTTGCGGAAGCCGTCCGGCGGCAGATTCGCCGCGGAGAAGACGTTGGTCGAGACTACGTAGACGGCTTTCTCGTCGTTGACCGTCGCGTATACGCCCCTGCCGGCGGGCGTCAGGCATCCGAAGGAGATTTCCGTGAGGGATTTCCCGTCGTTGACGCGGATCTTCGCCTCGGGCTCTTCAAGTCCGAAGTCCTCACGGGTGCGGCCGAGCTTCAGAAGTTCCTGGTCGCCAAGCGTGTCTTCGATCATGGTGACGGAAAGAAGGTCCAGCAGCCTCATGACGGCCCGTTCGTCCGCAAGCGCCGCATAAGGCGAGACCATGCGCCAGTTCGCGCCCTGCTTTTCGATGACAGCGGCGGATTTGCCGCGCACCTCGACGGACAGCCTGTCGGGCTGTACGAACGGTTCGTCGAGAAGGGCGGAGCGCTGGACGAGCGATGCCGCGACGTCGCCCTTGTACGACAGGAAGAGGTGCGCCGCGATCGTCAGGACAATCGCGATGAATATCCACGAAATCGCTTTTCTGTTTTTCATGGATTCCTCCTTCCCGAGGCGATTAAAAGAGCCAGAAGCACGAATACCGCAGCAGGCAGGATCGCGGACGAAAATACAAGCAGCCTTCCGCGTCCGTCGCGGTCGAGCCCCGTTACGAGACGGTCCGTCCTCGTGCCGTCTTCGGCAACGGCGGCGGAACCAGAAAGGTACGCAACGCAGTTGAGGAAGAAGTCGCGGTTCGCGTTGGCGCGCGACTCGAGCTGCGCGTTCGCGACAAACGTGTCGTCGCCGACGGTTATGATTCTCGTCGGACGGAGCGCGACGTCCTCGCCGGTGCCTGCTCCGCGCTCTGCAACGGCCGCGACGCAGCGCCCCTGCGACAGCGCGAGCTCGCTGTAGCCGATTCGGTCGACTGCGGTTCCCGATTCGGACGCTGCGGCCGAAGGGGTGAAGGTGATCGGACGCTCCAATATTACCTGCGATCCGCGCAGCGGGGCGGAGACAGGATGTTCGGCGAAGTCCGAGATGACGATGTCGGTTCCGGTGATGGTCGGTCCGTCCGAAATCGGCAAAGGCGACGGCTTTATGCCCCATGTCGAGAGCAGCGATGTCATTCCGCCTGACTCCGACGAACCCATGAGCAGCAGAAGGCGTCCGCCTGTCTTGAGGTAGGAGTCGAGCCGTCCGAGTTCGGCGCGCGAGAAGTCGTGCGTCGCGCCGGCCATGACGATGAGAGCGCAGTCGGAGGGAATCTGGTCCTTGTCCGAAAGGTCGATCGGAAGGTTCCTGTACCCGTCGCCGACGAGTTCGCGCGCGATGTCGCTCATGCCGAAGTCGCCGTATTCGTCGAAGGACGATTCGCCGTGCCCGTGTGTCCAGTAGACTGTGCGGCGCTGGGGCGGCATGCAGAGACGGACGATTGCGGAGGTGCACTTGCGCTCGTCGATTCCCTCGGAGAGCGGAAGGTATGCCTTGAGGCGCCCGCGTTCGAACACAAGCGAGTCGCGCGAAGCGCCCTCACGGACGAGGCGCTCCGCAGACCCAATGTCCCATACAGGGTCGACATATCGGACCTGGATCCTAACGCCGCCGACCGACTCCGCTTCGCGCGAGAGCGACCTCAGGAGGTGGGCCGTCTGGCGGAAGTGCGGGTCCTTGCGGGACATGAAGGCTGAGATCACGAGTTCGCCCCTGACCTCTGAAAGGATGTTGCGTGTGCGCGCCGAGAAGGTCTTGCGCTCGGTTCCGCCGACTGGGATGTCGAGTTTCGCGTCAAGTCGGTGGACAAGCGTGATGGACGATGCTGCCAGGACTGCGGCTGCGACAATCGTGAATGCCGTCGACATCCTGAGCTGGCGCGCGCCGCGTCCGACGAGACGCGCGCATGCTACGAGCTTTGAGTTTACGAAGAGCGCGAAGAGCGTGAGCCCGAGGTAAGTCAGGACTGTCGCAGAGGAAACAAGGCCGCAGGCCATGTCCGTTGCGTTCGCATCGATTGGCATCGCGCCCAGCTCCTGGCGCCCCGTAGGGCTCCACGCCAGGATGGCGAGCCAGATTCCGCGCGGGAGAAGCGTGGTAAGCGACACGGAGAGCAGGCCCGAGACCGCGACGCTCTTTGTAGCCGCGCTTGCGGCGAGCGAGACGGCGCACCAGAGGGCGGACTGAAGGGCGAGCGCGAGCAGGCCTGGGACGAATCCAAGGACGGAAACGCGGGAGAGCAGAGCAGGGGCAAAAGCGGCCATGAAGCCGATGGACGTCGCGAGGAAGATGACTAGTCCGAACACGGTAGCCGTCCATGCGCCCATGAATTTCCCGATGACGAGTTCGCGTTCGCGGACAGGGGTAGAGAGCAGCATCGAAATCCTGCCCGTGCGGAGCTCCTCGCTCCAGAGGTCCATCGAAAGCACCGCCGCAAGCAGAGGCACCACGGGCGCGGCAGAAGAGGTCCAGACTACCGCCAGCGACTCCGTTCCGCCCTCGGCCGCCTCAAGCGCGAACGCGAAGAGCGCTCCCGCCCCGGCGAGGAACCCGGCGTAGGCGAAGGCAGTGGTGTACGAGGAGCGCAATATGCCGAGCGTGCGCGCCCACATGATCTTCATTGCGCTCGTCATTGCGCACCTCCCGAAAGCGCGGCGTCGACCTTTGCGACAAGCGATTCGCGGTCGATTCCAGCGGAGCTGACGGTATGGGTAATCTTGCCGTCGCGAAGGACAAGAAAGCGGGTAGTCCACTTTGACATGTCGGCGATCTCGTGCCCTGTGACCACGACGCCTGCGAACGCGGCGATGTTGGTGATTATGCTTTCGGACGACACGCGCAGGTCGCGGTCGAGCCCGGAAAGGAAGTCGTCGAGCAGCAGGACGCGCGGGCGAAGCAGCATGGCGTCCGCCAGCGCGACGCGCTTCTTGAGCCCTGCGGAAAGCGAGCGGATCGGATGGCGCAGGTATGGCGCGAGCTGGCACATCTCGACGGATTCGCCGACGCGCCTGCGGATGCGCTTTTCTGGTTCGCCCTTGAGCTGTGCGCGGAAGCGGAGATAGCCCTTGACGGTCATGTCCTCGTACAGCGCAGGCGATTCCGGCATGTAGCCCATGAGCCGGCGGTACCTTATCGGCATCGCAAGCGCGTCCTGCCCGTCAACGAGCACGCTGCCGCCCTCGGGCTGGGCAAGGGTCGCCAGTATCTTGAGAAGGGTTGTCTTCCCAGAGCCGTTTGCGCCGACTATGGCGACGGTTTCGCCAGGCGAGACGACAAAGGAGACGCCGCGCAGGACGGGGCGTCTGGCGTAGGCGAATGATATGTTACGGACTTCAAACATTTATGATGTAGTTTCTTCTCTTTTGTATATTATACCATAAAGGGAGAGCGGGATGCGGATGCGGAATTCTCGCGCTTTCGCCAGATCTGCGGAGTGACCCCCGTCGTCTTCTTGAAGCACCTTATGAAGAAGGATGCATGGCAGTAGCCGCACCGCGCGGCGATGTCCGAGAGGGTGAGGTCGGTCCGCGAAAGAAGCCGCTTCGCCTCGGCGATGCGCCTGCGGGCTATCTCCGCCCCTGCGCTGTGCCCCAGTTTCGCTGCGAACATGCGGTCTAGGCGTATCCGTGGAATCTTGAGCGCCGCCGCGACCTGCGCCGCGCCCATTGGATGCGCGATGTTCCCCTGTATGAATTCAATCGCGGGCACCAGTTCCTTGTCGTACACGGCGAAGGTCTCGGTGGACTCGCGCACAACGACGCCGCTGGGCTTTATTCGAGTAACGCGGCGAGTTGGCTCGCCCCCTGACATCATCCGCTCGAGCGTCGCGGCGGCGGTGTAGCCGATGCGCTGGTGGTCGTGGGCGATGGACGACAGGTTCACGGACTGGTGCTCGCAGATGACGGGGTTGTTGTCCACCCCGAGGATAGCCACCTCGTCTGGGACCCTGAGTTCTGCGAGTCGGCAGGCGTTGAGGACGTGCGTCGCGTCGTAGTCGTTCCAGGCGAAAACCGCAAGAGGCTTGGGCGAGTCCCTTAGCTTTGCGACAAGCCAGTCGTCCATCCCGCGCCAGTCGTCCCTCGCCCCTCCCGTCGCGTCGGGCCAGATCCAGGATTCAGCCGGCGCTCCTCCCCAGACTTCGCTGAAGCCGCCAAGTCGCAGGTCGTGGGTGTGGTTGTGCTGGACCGAGAAGAATGCGGCATGACGGAACCCATGCTCGTTGAAGTGGCTTGCGGCAAGCCGTCCGATTTCCGGGTCGTCCCCTGTAACGCGGACAGCGTCGAAGGAAGGGCACTCTTCCATAAGGTCCACGAGGGGAATGCCGCGCCTTTGGATTTTCTTGGCGAACTCCATCAGCTCGGCGGAGCCATCCAGCATTACAAGAACGCCGTCGCCAATCCATTCCTTCGGCGGCATTGCGCGCTTTTCGGCGCGAATATGCCAGTCGCATTCGCCGGCAAGGCGCGCTATTCCCTGGAAGCGCTGCGGCGGATCGGTGCTGATCAGCACAAGGACTTCATGATTTTTCATATTTGTATGATACCATAATCGGCGGCGATTGAAAAGTGCTATCTTATATTTGTCTTTTGCTATATTCTTTCACCGCCCGTTGTGCTAGAATAGTGCCGTAGTCTGAAGACCGATAAGGCATCGCGTCTTGACTGCAAAAACACAAGGAGTGAGACATATGAAGCAAGGATGGCGTTGGTACGGTGACGCGGATGCGATCACCCTGAAGGAGATTCGTCAGGCCGGAGTGACCGACATCGTTGCCGCTCTTTACGAGCGCAAGCCCGGTGAGGTTTGGCCCGTGGCGGAGATCAAGGCTCGCCAGAAGAAGGTTGCCGACGCCGGCATGACGTGGAGCGTGGTGGAGTCCGTTCCGATCCACGAAGACATCAAGAAGCGCACTGGTAACTACAGGAAGTACATCGAGAACTACAAGAAGACGCTCCGCAACCTCGCCAAGTGCGGCATCAAGACCGTATGCTACAACTTCATGCCTGTCCTCGACTGGACGCGCTCGAACCTCGAGTACGCGCTGCCAGACGGCTCCACGTGCCTTGAGTACAACGAGTACGAGCTCGCCGGTTTCGACATGTTCTACCTCAAGCGCCCTGGCGCAGAGAAGGAGTACGACAAAAAGACGCGCGACCGCGCCGCGAAGGTCTGGAAGAAGCTTTCGGCGAAGGAAAGGAAGCGCGTTGCGGACGCGGTGCTCTGCGGTCTCCCCGGCACTGTCGACGACCTGACCCCCGAGGAGTTCCTCGCGCAGCTGAAGACTTACGAGGGAATCGACGACGCGCAGCTCAGGCGCAACATGTACGACTTCCTCAACGAGATATCGCCTGTCCTCGACGAGACCGGCGTCGACATGTGCATCCACCCGGACGATCCGCCGCACCCGATTTTCGGGCTCCCCCGCATCCTCTCGACCGCGAAGGACATCGCCCAGATGTACAAGGAATGCCCCTCGCCGCACGTCGGCCTCACGCTCTGCACGGGCTCGCTCGGAGGCGATCCGAAGAACGACGCCGTCGAGATCATGAAGAAGTTCGGCAAGCGCGTGTTCTTCTGCCACTTCCGCAACCTGGAGTACACCGACGACAAGGTGTTCCACGAGTCCCAGTGCCACCTCTGCGGCCAGACGAACATCCCCAAGCTCTTCGAGGAGTTCCTGAAGGAGGAGAAGCGCCGCGGCAGCAAGATCGTCGTGCGCCCCGACCACGGACGCCTCATGGAGATCGACAACGAGCTCGCAAAGCTGAAGGGCAAGAAGTGCTACTGCGGCTACAGCTACGGCGGTCGCCTCATCGGACTCGCCGAGCTCCGCGGACTTGAAATCGGCCTCAAGTACGCGAAGAAGGGCCTCTAAGCCCCCTCAGGCATGCAATTCGTCGGCGGAAGACTGATTGTTAATGCGAAAGTGTGATATAATATTTGCATGAACAAGAACATAGTCTGCATTGGCGCCGGATATATCGGCGGACCGACGATGGCCGTAATTGCGAAGATGAACCCCGACCGCAAGGTTATGGTTGTGGACATCAACGCCGACAGGATTGCAGCCTGGAACTCGCCTGATTTTGAGCTCCCGATCTATGAGCCGGGCCTGGAAGAGGTTGTCCGCGAAGTGCGCGGTCGCAACCTCTTCTTCTCTACGGACATAGACTCCGCCATCCTCGAGTGCGACATCGTCTTCGTTGGCGTAAACACGCCGACGAAGATGTTTGGCCGCGGTGCAGGGCGCGCGAGCGACCTCCAGTACTGGGAGGCGACGGCGCGCAACATCAAGGCGATTTCAAAAAGCGACAAGATTGTCGTGGAAAAGTCGACGCTCCCCGTGCGCACCGCCGCGGCCATGAGCTCGATCCTCAACTGCCCCGCCATGCCGGGGGAGGCGTCCGACGGACCTCGCTTCACGGTTCTTTCCAACCCCGAGTTTCTCGCCGAAGGCACTGCCATCAACGATCTCTTGAAGCCTGACCGCGTTCTCATCGGCGGACCGCAGACGCCCGAAGGCGAAGCGGCAGTTGCCGAAATAGCGTCCGTCTACGCCGGAAAGGACGGCTGCTGGGTGCCGCGTGAACGCATCCTCACGACTAACGTCTGGTCAGCCGAGCTCACGAAGCTCGCCGCTAACGCCATGCTCGCTCAGCGCGTAAGCTCGATCAACGCAATCGCCGGACTCTGCGAGGCGACCGGCGCCGACGTTGACGAAGTCGCGCGCGTCATGGGCGCGGACCATCGCATCGGCGCGAAGTTCCTCAAGGCGGGCCCTGGATTCGGCGGGAGCTGCTTCAAGAAGGACGTTCTTAATCTCGTCTACCTGTGCGAGACCTTCGGACTCCACACAGCTGCGGAATACTGGTACGGCGTCGTCAAGATGAACGACCACCAGCAGGAGCGAATCGTCACGCGTCTCTTCAAGGAGATGTTCAACACGCTCGCCAACAAGAAGATCGCAGTGTTCGGCTTTGCGTTCAAGGCCGACACGGGCGACACTCGCGAAACCCCTGCGGGACGCGTCGTCCGCCTTCTCAACGAAGAGCATGTCCGAATTTCTATCACCGACCCCAAGGCGCTTTCAAACGCGAAGCGCGACCTTGCGGACATCTGCCGCGAAGGGCTTGCCGCGCCTGCACCGCTCTTTGTCGACGACCCGTACGAAGCGGCCAGGGACGCCGATGCGGTTCTTCTGATGACCGACTGGAAACTCTATCCGAACCTTGACTGGGCTCGCATCTTCGCATCCATGCGCAAGCCTGCGCTTGTCTTCGATACGCGCAACTGCCTCGACGACGAAAAGCTCCGCACAATCGGCTTCAAGGTCCTGAACGTCGGCAAGTGACGGCAATGCGAAAAGACGAAATTCATCCCTGCTGCCTGACGATCGCCGGAAGCGACTCGGGGGGCAACGCCGGTGTTCAGGCGGACCTGCGCGCATTCCACGCCTACGGCCTCCACGGCTGCACTGTCTTCGCCGCGCTGACCGCGCAGAATCCGCGCTCCGTCTCGGCCGTTCACCAGGTGCCCCCGCAATTCGTCGCTGCGCAGCTTGACGCCGTGCTGGGGACTTACGATATCCGCGCGCTCAAGACGGGCATGCTTTCCGATCCGCAGTCCATCGAGGTGATTGCGGACAGGCTTTCGCGCAATCCTTCCATATACAAGGTCGTCGATCCCGTAATGGTTGCGACAAGCGGCGTCCGCCTTGTCTCCGAGGATGCCGTCCGTTCCATCAAGCGCGCGATTCTCCCCATTGCGACGCTTGTGACGCCGAATCTGCCGGAGGCGGAGATCCTCTGCGGGCGCGAAGTCTCCGACCCGAACGCCGAGCGCGGCAAAACCGCCGCGGACGCGGCGGATCTGGCGCGGCGGATTCACGATTTGTACGGATGCGCCGTCCTCGTCAAGGGTGGACACGGCTCAGAGTCGACTGCAGTTGATGTTTTGTTCGACGGAAGTGAGATGCGCGAGTTCTCGCTTCCGTGGATTACGGACCCAATTTCCACCCACGGCACAGGATGTTCGCTGTCTGCCGCGCTTGCGGCCGAGCTTGCGCTCGGTCGAGCGCTGCCCGACGCCGTTGCTGGGGCGAAGGCGTTCGTCCACGACGCGGTGGAGAATTCATATCTTGTCGGACCTGGCTGCGGAGTCCTTGATTTTGCGCGGAGGAAAGTCGATGGCTGAGGAGAGGCTTCAAAACATATTGTCCCATGCGGGCGTCGCGTCACGGCGTGCCGCGGCGTCGCTTGTCGAGGCTGGACGCGTCACGGTGGACGGAGTGATTGTTCGCGAGCCTGGCGCAAGGTTCGACCCGGCGAGCGGGATAAGGATATTGGTCGACGGCAAGCCCGTCGGCGCGACCGAACCGCACCGCACGATCATGTTGTACAAGCCTGTCGGCGTGCTCAGCTCGATGAGCGATCCGTTTGGAGGCAGGACGGTTGCGGACCTCATTCGCGGCCAGGTTTCCGAACGGCTTGTGCCCGTCGGGCGGCTGGACAAGGATTCCGAGGGCATGCTGCTTCTTTCCAACGACGGCAACCTCACGCTGAAGCTCACGCATCCTCGCTACAGCCACGAGAAGACGTATGTTGTCCGTGCGGCAGGGCGCTGGAGCGACGACAAGCTCAAGATACTTCAGGGGCCCGTGACGATGCCCGACGGCTATGTAACGCGGCCTGCCCCGGTGCGGGTCATAGAACCGGCTCGCAACAACGTCACGACGCTCGAGTTCAAGCTTGGGGAAGGGCGCAAGCGGCAGATCCGCTACATGTGCTCCGCAGCGCACCTTGTCGTCATTTCGCTGAAGCGCGTTGCCGTCGGCAAGGTTGCGCTCGATCCGTCCCTCAAGCCAGGCGAATGGCGCGACCTCACACCTGGCGAACTCGCCATGCTCGCTTGACAAGCGGAAGGTATTATGCGATAATTAGGTCGAAACTCAAGTGGAAGAGGACCACCTGAAAGGGGGAAGCAAATGAAGTTCACTACCTGTTTATTCGCCGCTTTAGCGACGTTTGCCGCTTCGGCTACAATCATTGACGACAATTGTTGCGACTACGGAAGCGACATTTGCTACGTGATATGGTCGACCGATTGCTGCTTTTCCCCCAGAGAAGAGGTGGACAAGGGTTCCGCAATTGGCGAACTTCCGTCGCTTCCGTCTGTCGAGTGCTCCTGCGATGACCGTCATGACTGGAAGTGCGTGGGGTGGTATACGAAGAAGGTCGGCGGCACTAAGGTTACGCCCAGCACGATAATAACGCGCGATGTCACTTTCTATGCCCGCTTTCTCCCTGCGTGGCGCATCATATTCAACGCAAACGGCGGCAACATCGACTGCTGCTCCATTGGCACAACACGCACGCGCTACGTCCTGAGGGGCAAGGCCATTGGCTCGCTTCCGAAGCCTGTCCGTTCCGGCTACACGTTCAAGGGTTGGTACACGAAGAAGAGCGGCGGCACCAAGGTCAGCACAAAGACAAAGGCGACGAAAAGGGCCACGTTCTACGCGCAGTGGACCCCCAAGAAATATACGGTGAAGGTCAGTAAGAAAGGGAAGGGAACTGTGAGCGGCGGAGGGAAGAAAGCCTACAAGTCGAAGATAACGCTGAAGGCCAAGCCGTCCAAGGGGTACCTCTTCGCGGGATGGCATCTTCAGAAGGACGGCGAGCTTACGTGGAAGAGCAACAGCAAGTCTTGGTCCACGAAAGTGCCGCTTGGCGGCGCTACGTACGTCGCGGTGTTCTACAAAGACGAGTACTAGAGGAGTGCGCGACGTCAGATGCGCCCGAAACCGTCCGATTTGACGCGCCTCAGGCGAAGCTTTCACCTGCTTCGCAGTTTGCCGCGAGGCAGGTGAAACTGTCGCCTCTTCCCCATTCCCCAGCCTTTGCGGTCATGCTGCAATAAGGGCATGTAGCAGTCGGATGAACGGCTAAACTTGCAGGGGTCCGTCGCTCCGCGACGCAACAAGACCGGTCGTGTCGCAGTCGACTTCCAAGTCACTCCTATTCGCCTTCCCTCGCGCGCTCCCGATTTATCTGATTCTGCGCGAGCGCTGCGAATGGAGTGGGAGCCGTGTAGAACATGTAGAACGTGTAGAAGGGGTTGGAGAGTGGCCGTTTGACTGGGGGAAGCGGCGTCTCGCCGCTTCAAGATACCTCACGCAGAGGCGCGTAACCGCCCCTTGAGGGTGAGCGCGACCCATAGGGAAGCGACCAAGCCGAGCGAAGCGAGTGCCGAGAGAGGCCGAGAGCGCAGAGAGGTTTAGCCGTGTAGAGCGGGTTGGAGTTTTAGGGGGTTGCGTCGCTCCGCGACGCAACAAGAAATGCCAAAGGATGGCGGCGATGTGCGCGCCGCGTTTCGTGGTCGCGCGTCAGCGCCCGAGAACAGATATTGTCCACAATTTGGCATGTGACTACGCAGCACAGGTATAATTACGATGAGAACATCAGTTTGCCATCGATAAACATTGGTCGAAATTCATTTTCAGCTTTACTGAAGTGGCAAAGTCGGGAGCGTGCGACCGCCTGACAATTTCTCTCGGCCAACTTGCGCATTTGTCGTTGTTTCTGATATAATATAAGCGTCCGGCGGCGGCATGGCAATGCTATGCCGCTGCATCGGCGCAATTTCAGAGGCGCGTTTAGCGACGTGCTGGAGGTAAGAGCAATTTAATAACGCCATTGAAAGGAATGACGCGATGAACATGAAGATGATGATCGCACTTGCGGCCTTGGCCATGAGTGGAACAACCCACGCCATCACCTCGGAGGAGATTGCGAACGCACTGGATGAGTCGTTTGCTATCGAAGGTGTGGGTATCAGTTGTGGCGATGGGGTACAATGGGTAGTTGATTCTGGTGTGCATAAAGAGGGAGTGTCTTCATTGAGGAGCGGCGTGATTGGACATTCACAATCAACGGCTACCCTTTCTTTGAGTGTCACAAACGATGTTGTATTTAAGTGCGAGTTTTGGTACAAGACGTCAACCGAAGCTGATTGTGATCCATTAGTCGTGAGTGCGGATGGCATAACACAGCTTTCTTTAGGTGGCGAAAGAGGTTGGAATAAATACACATTGGTATTGCTCCCTGGATCGCACACGATATCGTGGATCTACCGCAAGGATGGCAGTGGTGTAAGAGGGTCAGATTGTGTTTGGATTGATGGATTGACCGTTTGCCCAGTAATGGCACCAACAAGCAAGGTTAACGTTGAAAACATCAAATGCCAGCAGCGGTATCCGTGGAACGGGATGGTGGATATCGACTATACGGTGACGAGCGATGATCCCGATGCCGATGTGTGGGTGTATCCGATTGGCTATGACAAGGACTCGAACACGAGCATGGCGCCGCGCGCGCTGACGGGCGATGGCGTGAATGCGCCTGTGAAGGCCGGCACGCATCGCATGACATGGACGGTGACGGAGGACTATCCCGACTTCCATTCGACGGCGTTTACGGTCAAGATGATCGCGCTTGTCGGCGCGGCCCCTTACATGGTTGTCGATCTCTCCGGCGGCGTTGATGCGATTTCATATCCGGTGAGCTATCTTTCGTCCGTTCCCGAAGGCGGCTGGAGCGATGAATACAAGACGACGAAGCTCGTTCTGCGCCTTATTCCGCCGGGGAGTTTCATGATGGGCAGCCCGAGCGATGAAAGCGGACGTAGCAGTTATGAAGACTTACACGGAGTCGTTTTGACGAAGCCGTTTTATATAGGTGTGTTTGAAGTTACGCAGAAGCAGTATCAGTTGGTGATGGGGGCTAATCCTTCTTCACGAAAGGGAGATATGCGTCCTGTGGAGCAAGTGTCATACAATAATATTCGAGGTTCAGTAAATGGTGCCGGATGGCCAACGCATAACCAGGTTGACGCCAATTCATTTATGGGGCGTCTTCGTAGTAAGGTGAATATGCTTTTTGATCTCCCGACCGAAGCGCAATGGGAGTATGCTTGTCGTGCGGGTACAACGGCTGCACTTAATAGCGGTAAAAGTTATGATGGCGGAAATAACTGCAATGAGGTAGCACGGTGGAATGGCAATAGATCTGATGGAAAGGGAGGGTACACAGATTATACAACAAAAGTTGGGTCCTATCGTGAAAATATGTGGGGACTATACGATATGCATGGAAACATTTGGGAGTTGTGCCGAGATTTCTTTAATGGAGGTCTCGGTTCGGCTGGAGTGATTGATCCAAAGGGGGCTTCTACTGGCTATTGGGGAGCAAACAGAAGTCGCAGTCGTCGTGGCGGTTGGGCAGGAGATGGCAGTGCAATTCGTTCGGCCTTTCGAGATTCTTACCAAGACCCAGGCATTCAGGATGCAGGTGTCGGTTTCCGCGTATTCTGTTCGCCGGTAGCGGAATGATTTCTCAGGAGTGACCCCATGAAGCGGGCCTGGACAACATTAAGGTTAATAATCGCCGCGAGTGCGATCGCGACAAGCGCGATCCTCCCTGCGCGGGGCGACTATCTGACCTTTGATATCGCCTCGCATGAGGCGATGGCGGACTATACCCGCTTCGAATCCCGAAGTTGGGCCGCCGATGCCGTCGGGGAGGGCGGTCGATTGGAGCGGAATACCGTTTGGTCCGGCGACGAGCATGTCATCGTTAGCGACATCTACATTCCAAGCGGCGTGACGCTGACGATCAACGCGGGAACCGTCGTCAAGTTCCGCGAAGGAACGCGAATCAAGGTCGAGGACGGCGGCAGCCTCGTCATCAACGGCGCGAGTGGAAATGAGGTAGCCCTCGAAGGGTATGACGATGAGACCGTGTTTACGGGAATCGTTCTGCAGTCGAGCAACGCTAGTTACTCCGACAACAGTTTCGTGATCGTGCGCGGGTTCAACTTCGGTCGATATGCCATGGTGAGCCTGAACAACACGACGGCCTTTCTGGGCGGTGGGCAGGCGCTTGTGCCGGTCGACGTTTCCGGTTCGCGCGAAACGGCCTTTTCGTTCGACTGGGTCGCCGAGACGAACGGCGTGACGTTCGCAAGCGGGACGATGTCGTGGAACAGCGTTTCCGAAGGACGGAAGAACATTACGGTTCCGTATCCCGACGGATTGCCCGGCTGCAGCAACTTCGTGGTGCGCATTGTAACGCTCAGATGTTGCTACGCTGGCAGGGGCGAAAGCGAGGTGACGCTCAGCGAGTTCATTACGACCGACATCTTCAGCCATGAGGCGATGGCCGATTACATTGCCTTTGAATCACGCGAATGGGCGGCCGGCATGGAGGGCGAAGGCGGACGCCTCGCCACAAATGCGACATGGAGTGGGAAGCACACCATTGTCAGCGACGTGTACATTCCGTCAGGCGTGACGCTCACGCTTGCGGCGGATACGGTGGTCGAGTTCTGCGAGGGGACGCGCATCAAGATCGAGGACGGCGGCAAGCTGGATATTGTCGGCGCGGATGGGCATGATGTCATCTTGCGCGGCGCGGAGGGCGTTGTGAATTTCGGCGGCATCGTGAAGATGCCGAACGGAACATTCACCGACAACAGCTATTTCCGCCTTGAAGGTTTTACGTATGGTACGCTTGCAAATGTTGCGCTCCACGATTCTTCGACATTCCGTTCTTCGGGTTTGGCCCTGATTCCTGTGACGGTTTCCGGTTCGCGTTCGACGGCTTTCTCGATCGACTGGGTGGTCGAGACGAACGGGGTGCCTTACAAGACTGGGACGCTGAAGTGGAACGGCGTCTCAGAAGGGACGAAAAACATCTCCATAAACTATGGCGCGGAGCTTGACGGCTACACGAATTTCACGCTGCGGGCCGCTGTAGATCGCGCCTGCAAGACGTCGCCGAATATATGCAGCATCAAGATATCGGACTTCATCGTCTCCGATATCGCCTCGCACGAATCCATGGCCGATTACATCGCCTTCGAGTCGCGCGAATGGGCCGCAGACCTTGAAGGGGAGGGCGGCAGGCTTGCCGCCAATGCGACATGGGAGGGGACGCACAAGATCGCGAGCGATGTCTATATTCCGAGCGGCGTGACGCTGACGCTTGCAGCGGATGCGGTCGTGGAGTTCTATGAGGGTACGCGCATCAAGATAGAGGATGGCGGCACGTTGAACATCGTCGGCGCGAATGGACATGACGTGATCATTCGCGGGGCTGCGGGCGTCACGAACTACGTCGGCATCGTCAAGATGCCGAACGGAACCTACACGGACAACATGTACGTACAGTACACGGATAGGCCGTATCCCGCTTATCCGTACATCACGGTCCATGAGGCCACGACCTATCGCGAAGCGGGGAAGATGTGGATTGCTTTTTCGTTGAGCGGGAGCTCGCGCAATCAGTCGTTCAATGTCGATTGGTCAACCGACAAGGGCGATACTGGCACGTTGACATGGTCTTCAAGTTCCGACGGAACGAAGTGGATCGAAATTCCTGTCGATTCCGAGCTGGTCGGTGGAACAACGAACCATGCCATCAACATAACGGCGGCGAGAGGATGCAACATCTCGGTCGGCACGTCCGTGCTGACGGTTCTGGAGCCGGACTACAACGTCAAAGGACAGGTCGCGTTGGCGGAAAGCGACACGCAGTCGAATGAATTTGCCGTCAACGGCGGCATCAAGACCCAACCTCTTTTCCTCAACGACGTCGAGACTGTCCAGTATAGCGGCAAGTGGCAGCCTTATGACGAAAACGAGGCGGCGGTGCTGCGCGTGACCCTCGAAACGGACAACGGCACGACGGTGCTTAAGGAGGTCGCGCCATCCGAGACTGGCGCATTCGACCTTGACCTGAAGCAATACCCAGTGGGCTACTACACGCTGAAACACGAAGTCATCAACGACCTTGGCGAGACGCTTGCGACGATGCAGAAGACTTTCAGCATCGCCGACGAAGAAGACGTGGAGCTTCATGGCGGTACGCTGAAACAGAACGAGGTGTGGTCCGCGGACAAGGTGCATGTCGTCTATGAAACTGTTGTCGTTCCTTCCATCTACACGATCTTCATAGAGCCGGGTGCCATCGTCAAGTTCATGACGGGCACTGGCATTGACATCTCACAGGGCGGCGCGTTCTTCGCGAACAGGATTGTGTTCACGCACATCAACGACGATACCGTAGGAGGCGATACGCTTTCCGACGGCTTTACTGTTGCGCCTCCGATGGATGCATACTACCTCGCCGGCGCATTCACGTTCGGCGACGATACGGAGCTTCGCGGTATAACGCAGAACAACGCGCTGACGGGTACGATCGCCACGCAGAAGACGCTCTCGCGCGGCAGTACATACCGCGTTTCGGGTACGCTTACAATCGCGAGCGGGGGCTCGCTCACGATTCCTGCTGGAACTGTTCTGAAGATGGAGGCAGGGGCGAGCATAGTCGTCACCAGCGGCGCGACGCTGAACGCAATCGGCACTCGCGCGTCGCCGATTGTGATAACGTCGATCAAGGATGACGACTACTCGGGCGATACGAATGGCGACGGCGGCGCTACGATTCCGCAGCCGGGCGATTGGGAGGAGATAAAGAACAACGGCGGCACGATGAACCTTGCCAACGTGACGGCACTGTACGGTGGCTATGGACAGTATTCCAACCAGGGCGACGCGATCATCCGCACGGCGTCAGGAACGACAAAAATGCATTGCTGCGTGGTTCGTCATTCAAACCTCAGGCTCGTCGGGAGAACGGGCGGCACAGTGACCATGGAAAACTGCGTGCTTGAAGATGGTCGCTGGGGCGTAGACGGAGCATCGACGTTGGTGAACTGCGTTATCGCTAATTGCAACACCGGCGCCAACGGAGCCACGCTCGGCAACTCCGTCCTGTGGGAGTGCGACACCTTCATCAGCGGTGGCGCGGCTTTGAACTGCGTCTTCTGGAATGTCGACAGCGATCGTCCGCAGTCGATCGCGTTCGATGATACGACTAGCAACATCTGGGGCGATCCGCTCTTCGTCGATCCTGCGAACGGCGACTTCCGCGTGATGGAGGGGTCGCCCTGCGTCGATGCGGCAGACAGCGCAGCGGCTCCCGAATACGACTACTACGGCCAGCCGCGCATCACGATAACAGATCACGGCGACGAACTTGTTGGGCAGCTTGCCGACATCGGCATCTGCGAAGTGATGCCGCGTGATGTGGTAAGCGACATCGACCTAGTGCCGCAAAACGTGCGCACGACGACGAATGCAGTTCCCGGGCAGCTTCTCTTCGTCAAGTGGGAGGTCGCGAACACCGGAGGACGCGAAGTGGAGTCCGCCTGGCGCGACACGGTGTCGCTCGTCTCGGAGAACGGGCGCGAAGTTGTTCTTGGCGACAAGACGACATCAAGCCGAATCGGCGTCGGCGGAAGCGTGTTCTGCTCTGGCTACTTTACGGTCCCCGCGATTGCAGAAGGCACTTGGTATCCGAAGGTGAACGTGAACAGCTACCACGACATCTTCGAAGGGTCGCTCTCGTCAAACAACGCGCTGACGGGTGAACGGGCGGTGTCCGTGGGTCTTGAAGCGCTTGATCCCTCAATATCGCGCGAAGGCGTGATCAACGGCGGCACGCTGACCGTGCTGAAGCTCGCGTTCGGTGAGAACGATGACAACCGCATGGTGAATTTCGACGTCCCGGCTGGAGTGAAGGCAACCTGGGGCTTCGGCTTCATGCCGGGAGGGTCGCGCTCCGTCGCGACCGCATCCGGTTTCATGACCGCCACCAGCGACGGAGTGATGTTCCGCGTCCCCGACGGCGCCACCGACGTGTACGTGGTCCTTGAGAGCGATACGACAACGACCTACAACCTCTCGACCGAATCGACGCATATGACCATCACCAGCGTGACGCCCGCGACGTTGCCTTCGAGCGGCACGACCACGCTCACCATTACGGGCGCGGGGTTCGGCGAAGATTGCGAAGTGACGCTGGCGAATGGCGGCGACAGCTATCGAGTGCAGTCGAAGGCTGTCAAAGGCGGACAGCTGTCGGTTGGAGTCGACTGCGCAGCGCTTAAGGCAGGCAAAAACTATGACCTCGTTGTGACGAGCGGCGAGAGCGAGGCGACGCTCCCTGGCGCAGTGACGGTAACGAAGGCTGAAGGCAAGGGCCATTTCTGGGCGCGGCTTGTTGTACCAGATGCTGTACGTAAAGGGCGCAAGATGTCATGTTATGTAGAATATGGTAACGATGGAAACGCCGACATATCAGCACAAGTTTTGCAGGTCTCAATCAAGGGTGAAGGAACATTGCAGTATCTGTTTGGAACCGCTGAGTTTGATATCATTCAGTTTTTCGCTTCAGGTGATTATGGTTCCGTTGGAATTCTTCGCCCTGGATCTTCGTATAGGATAATGTTTACGTTTATCGCAGGGGAAGACAATGCTCTTAGTCTTCACACATCAGAGAAACAGGCGTATGCCCCAGATGAATGGAACACACATGACGCCTATCTGTTAGCTCTATCCAAAGCAGCTTCGCGTCTTGCAGTACAAGGTAGAAGTCCACAGGATTATTATGCGTGTAGGGACCTTGCATATGACATGGCAACGAATAAGTGTTCAAGTTCAATAAGTGGAATTGTTAGACTACAGGGTTTTCGAGGCAATACTGATTCAATGTCTGTGATAGCTTTTGATAATACGACATCAAACTCATATTATGGCGTTGTTCATGACGGACATTACATTATTGAAAACATATTGCCAGGAACATATGCCTTGACGATAGATGGACTCGAAATGCCAGTCGAATCAGTGGTTGTCAATGGTAAGCACGAGGATTTAATAGCAAATATTACGGCTGATTTAAAGCGAAGCGTTGCGGTTTGTGTTTCGCGTGACACACCGAAGGATTTGCATGTAACTGCACATTCAATTGATGGTGGTTCTGAATATCCCGCATTTGCAAATGATGATGGTAATTGTTTTGAATTTTATAATCTTCCGACGGGAGATTATGATGTAGAAGTCAAAAATGGGGATGAAGTGTGTGCTATGACTGCGTTATCGTTTTCTGGGAAGTTCACCGAATTACGCTTTGATGAAAAACTCATTGGTGTGTCGGAGCTTACTATTAAGTTACCTGAAAGGACTTATAGTACAAATATTGTTTGCTTTGTCATGTCTCACGAAACAGCTTTTTTGGGAGAATATGCAGGCTTTGAACCGTCACAAGATATTGAGATTAAATTGCCGTACGGTAGGTATTCTGTTGTGATTGTTGATTTGTTGTCCCAATCATCTGAATTAATGGAGGATATAGAACTGTTAGATGATGGAGCTGTTGTTTCACCGTTAATTGATGTTAAAAAAGGACAATCAATAATAAGGGGCAATCAGTTATTGGGTGACAGCATTGGTCCTGATCCTGATTCTTTTGTCAGTGATTACCAGTTTCTTGGTTCATGGGCAAACGAGGTTATGGCAAGACCAATAGAACCAATTCCTGAAGATAGAAGATGCAAGCACAATGTTGATAGATATCAAAAAGCGGTTGATGCAAAAAATCGCTTATCCCAAGAAATAATCAAATTTAGATCTTTAGTTGATAGATACCGTTATTTGTTCGGGGTGTATATTGCGGCTCGTAATTCATCATTTTTTGGCCTGACAGCTAGTGTGATAGCTTCACAGTACGGAATAGGGGTCTCATTGTTCCAATCATGGTGTGAAGCTGTTGGTTCTGGAGAGATTACACCAGAAGATATGAGAGGGATGTTTCGTGACGTGGGCTTGGATATAGTTGATAACAAGGTTTATAGGGGTGGGGTCGGTTTGGGTACTATCGCTACAATCTTCGAGCAATTCAAGCGATACAATAGTGTTTTTAAGCATGAATTAGCCATGCTAAAAGCTAAGAAGGCGTTGTCAGATGCAATGTCAGGCTTCATGCAGTCAATAATATCGTGTGAGAACGCTGTCGCAGATGCAGGGCCTTATCCTCTTTGTTGCAATAAACACTACCCCGACCCTCCGTATGAACCGCCAACAACAAATACAGTCCCTATCATTGCGCAGGCCATCGACCCTAACGAGATGTCAGGGCCCGTTGGCCTTGGCGATCCGGAGACGGAGCGGTTTGTGAAGCCAGGCGAGTGGATGACGTACACGGTCTACTTCGAGAATGTGTCGAATGCGACGGCGGCGGCACAGGAGGTATATGTCACGAATCCGCTGAGCGAATGGCTCGACTGGAGCACGTTCGAGATGGGCGATGTTGCGTTCGGCAATCAGATCGACCTCGGGCTGAGCGGCAAGAACGGCGGAACGTGCGAGGCGACGATGAAAGGCACGGACTACATCGTTAGGACTGCGCTTGGTGGCGGAAACGACGGGAGCGGTTCAATCGCGAAGGCCGGTGTTGCTCACTGGTATCTCCGCATTGTCGACCCGACCACCGAAACTGGCTGGCCGACTGATGTCCTTGCTGGCTTCCTCCCGCCAAACGACGAGACGCTCCGCGGCGAAGGACACCTCACCTACCGCATCAAGGTGCGCGACGATGCCCCGGCGAACGTAGTGATCACCAACAGCGCCACCATAGTCTTCGACTACAACGAGCCGATTGTCACCGACCCCGCTTGGTGGAACACGGTCGCGCCAGATGTTGGCGAAGTGAAATTTGCCGAAGACATGCTCGATATCGACGAAGGCAGCAACTTGGTCGTGCGCGTAGCAGGCGGTGACGCATACACGAATTCCAGCGTGAAGGTGTATTTGACTTATCAGACGGCTTCCGCCGCAGATGTCGACCTCAAGGCGGCTTCGGTTGTCGACGGCAATCTAGAGCAGTCGACGGCAATCGGCAGCGGTATCAAGTTCCCGATTACGCTCAAGTGGGCAGCGGGCGAGATAGGGGAGAAGGTCATCTCTATACCCGTAAAGGCCGATGCGCTCTACGAGGGCGACGAGATGCTGACGCTACAGCTCGTCGGAGCAACAGGGCAGGAGATGGGCGAGAACACCATCTGCACCGTCACCATCAAGGACGCGCAGGAAGGCGAGGATCCCGCCGGGTTCCTCCCTGCGGGCGCGACGCCCGTGTACCAGACAGCGGAGGACGGCGAGACGCAGCTGCTTGTAGGCTACTTCACGAAGGGGGACAAGAAGGGCAATGTCACTGCGAAGGCGATGCCTGGATTCGTGTTCGTCGCGTGGGTCTACAATGCAAACGGCAATACATACTCTACAAAGGCCACGATAACGGACAAGCTCCGCAAGTCGAAGAAGGTGCATCCTCTCTTCGCTCCTTCCGCGTATATGCGCGCGCTCGTCGAAGACCCCGCGACTGGCACCGTCAAGGGTCAGGGCATGTACGCAGTTGGCAAGACCGTTTCCTTGACGGCCACGCCGAAGAAGGGCTATGCGTTCACTGGTTGGAGAACGGGGAATGGGGAATCGGAAACGGGGAATGGGGTGCTGTCGCTTGCGACGACCTACAAGTACACGGTTGGCGACGACGGCTCGACTGTTGTCGCGTCGTTCAAGAAGGAGTCCGAGCTGGCAAGGCCTGTCGTTACGCTCGCAGACTCCACGGGTTCAACGTCCTCCGACACGGCAAGCGGCAACGACCGCACGCTCTCCGTCGGCGTGTCGTATCCTGCGACGCTTTCCGTCGCGGCGGAGTCGAAGGTCTCCATAGCGAAGGTGACCGGACTTCCGACAGGGCTGACCTACAAGGGCGGCAAGATATCGGGCGTGCCGACGAAGGCCGGCAAGTTCACCGCGTCCGTTACAGTGACGCTTGCCTCCAACAAGAAGAAGACTTGGACCGCCAAGGTTCCGTTCACGGTCGCTGCGCTTCCCGAGTGGGCGCGCGGGAACTTCACGGGAACAATTACGCCGCCTGATGCGGACGCTGCCGCGTCCGCCACGATGTCCGTCGCCTCCAACGGCAAGATCAGCGGCAAGTTCACGCTCGGCGGGACGAACTGGACGTTCAGCGCGTCGTCGTTCGCGAAGGACTCCGTCGTGACGGGCGAGGTCGTGCGCTTCTCGGCCGCGATGAATGCGACTGGGACCTGGAAGGTGTACGACAAGAAGACGAAGAAATATGCCACGAAGACGGTCAAGCTTCCGTTCGGCTTCGCGCTTGTCGCGGATCCCGAGACGAGCGAGCTGGCGTCCGTCACCGAAGGCGGATACTTCGGCGCGACGGTCTTCGAAGGCGATCCGCCGGTCGTGGTGTCCGAACCCGGCGCCGTCGAGTTCCGCCGCAACGCGGGCGTTCGCGTCACGAAGGGCGGCGCGACCTCGGGCGGAAGCGTGTCGCTCTCCGTGGCGCTCGGACAGGCCGCCGCGGGCAAGGCCGTCAAGGCGACGGCGAAGCTCGCCAAGGGATATGCGCTACTCGGCTGGTACTCTGCGGACGACGAACTGCTGGGACAGGCCCTGACGTACAGAGTCAAGATGGACGGAAGCGACGTCTTCCTCGTCGCGAAGTTCAAGAAGGAGAGCGAACTCGCGAAGCCCGTCCTTTCGTGGGGCGGCGAAGCCTGGCCTGACGTCACAGAAACGAACCTGACGGTCGGCGTCGCGTATTCCGCCGCGCTCTCCGTCGAAGGCGAGGCGAAGGCGTCCATCTCCAAGGTGACTGGACTTCCGACAGGACTCGCGTGGAAGGGCGGAAAGATAAGCGGCGTGCCGACGAAGGCTGGCAAGTTCACGGTGACTGTCACTGCGGCGCTTTCCACGAACGCGAAGAAGACGTGGACCTACAAGCAGGCGCTTGCCGTCTCCGCGCTTCCAGCTTACGCGAAGGGCTCGTTCACGGGTGCGGCGACAGTGGACAACTACTACGTCGTCGGACTTGCGGCGGTTTCCGTCGGCTCCACCGGCGCAATCAGCGGCAAGTTCCAGGACAACGGGACCAACTGGACCTTCTCCGCCGCGAGCTACACTGGCATTGAAGGCGATGTCTTCGTGTGCTCCAACCTCGTCGCGTCGTACAGCTGGAAATCAGGCAAGACGACGAAGAAGGCGACGCGTCCGTTCGCGCTGCACGTCGACCAGCTTGCCATCGACGAGGACAATGCCGATTCGGCGGTGCTTGGGCATGCGCTTTTGGAGGAGATCGTGCCGGAGGAATGTCCCGAACCCGTCGACATCGTCGCGTGGCAGAACCTGTGGGGGTCGAAGTACAAGGCGATAGGCGAGGCGCTCTTCTACACAAGCGCGAAGAAGCTATACAGGGAATGGTCCAGCGTTGCGGCGGAAGGCCTTGGCGAATACGACACGCTCTCGATGAAGGTGACGACCGTAGGCGCGGTTACTGCGACGCTGAAGCACTTCAAGGGGACGTTCGACGCGAAGACGAAGAAGCCGCAGTATGCGACGTACACCTGCACGACGACGCTGATTCCGCTGACTGCGCCTGAAGCCGGCGTGGACGCGTTCAAGGCTGGTGCGGTCGTGTTCTTCCCTGCGACTGGCTACTTCGCCCAAATCGAGTTCCCATTCTCAGGGCGCGACGTCCCGGTTCCGACCCAGGAATAGGGCGGTTGGGGAGAGGAGAAAAGAAACGATTTGTCCAACTGAAAGGAAACGGAAGATGAGCATGAAAAGGGTGATGATTGCATTGCTGCTGTCAGTGATTGTGCCGAACATGTTCGCCGCTACGTTATATACCAACGAGGTGAATGGCATAAAATGGGTTTACTCCCTCGCTGACGGCAAAGTGACACTCGGCGGAGGAAGTTCGTCTGCTCCAGCGATTGCTAGCAATCCCTCTGGCAAGGTCGAGATTCCTTCCTTCTTGGGAGAGACGCCGGTTGTCGCCATTGCGAGCTATGCGTTCAACGGCAAAACAGGGATCAAGGACCTGACTGTTCCCAATAGCGTGACAAATATCGGAAATTGTGCGTTTCAGAATTGTTCAGGCGTGACAAACATCGTTATTGCCAAGGGTACGCAGTACATAGGTTACGGTGCGTTCGGCGGCTGCGCGTCGATGGAGTCGCTGACGATACCGTTCGTGGGGACGCGGCGCGGCAACAGCGGCTACGAGGCAACGTTCGGCTACATGTTCGGCAACAACTCGTCGCAGGGGAGCAGGCAAATCCGGCAGACCTACGGAAGTGGTTCGTACAACTACGCGACCTACTACATTCCCTCCAACCTCGTGAGCGTGGTTGTGACGGACGAGACGAGGATCGGCTACGGCGCGTTCTTTGGGTGCGAAGACCTGCGGAGCGTGACCATCGAGGACGGCGTGACGGCGGTTGACGCCCATGCCTTCTATTTCTGCACTCGGCTGGAGGATGTCTCGCTTCCAGAGACCCTGTCAAGTGTTGGCTCGTACGCATTCAAGGGATGCAAGAGCCTTTCGTCCGAGACGCTTGCGTCGTTCCCGTCGAGCCTGAAGACGATCGGCTATGCGGCGTTCAGCGGATGCGAGACGGCCTTGGGTGAGATCGTCATTCCTGAAGGGATGGAGGTAATCGGCGATTACGCTTTCGAGAACTGCTACAACGTGACGAACGTGACGATATCCTCGACGGTGACGAACATTGGGCAAAACGCTTTTCTTAACTGTCGCAGCATCACGTCGCTGACGGTTCCCGACAACGTTCTCTACATCGGCAGCGGTGCGTTCGGCGGCTGCGCGTCGATGGAGTCGCTGACGATACCGTTCGTGGGGACGCGGCGCGGCAACAGCGGCTACGAGGCAACGTTCGGCTACATGTTCGGCAACAACTCGTCGCAGGGGAGC